>DATKCO010000001.1:0-29424 GCA_035513155.1 Gemmatimonadota bacterium
TAGTCCGCGAGACCCTTCTTGCTCTGGATCTCCGTGATCGCCGCCGTCAACGTCGTCTTCCCGTGATCCACGTGACCTATCGTACCCACGTTCACATGCGGCTTCGTCCGCTCGAACTTCGCCTTGCTCATCGATACCCTCCCGTACTTGTCCTGTACCCGGCCTCGTTGCCCCGAATCGAAATCCCACCAGCGATGGAGCCCAGGAGCGGGATTGAACCGCCGACCTCGTCCTTACCAAGGACGTGCTCTACCGACTGAGCTACCTGGGCCCGAACGTCCTCGGCGACCGACGACTGGAGCGGGAGACGGGTCTCGAACCCGCAACCCCGAGCTTGGAAGGCTCGTGCTCTAGCCAATTGAGCTACTCCCGCCCGTGCTCGAACTCTTCCGCCGCCGTGACACGCCGCGTCCCGATTCACTCCCCGGCGCGTGATGGTGGAGGGAGGAGGATTCGAACCTCCGAAGGCATGAGCCAGCAGATTTACAGTCTGCCCCGTTTGACCGCTTCGGTATCCCTCCGGTCGTCCTCTTCCGTCGCGCGCCGCCCAACAGTGGAGCCGATGACCAGACTCGAACTGGTAACCTGCTGCTTACAAGGCAGCTGCTCTACCGATTGAGCTACATCGGCGTTCGACGAAGGTTTCCGGCGGGAGATCGCCCGCCAGGGTTACGCCGCCGCCTCGAACGTCCCCTGCGGGCGCAATACGCCCCAACAGAAAAGAATGCGTAATTTATGTGTCCAGCCGCGCCTGTCAAGTCCCCGCGGCCCGCTTCCAGCGCGGCCCGCCGGGGGTGTCCTCGACCACGATCCCGCGCTCGGCCAGCCGCCCGCGCAGCTCGTCCGCGCGGGCCCAGTCCCGCTCCTGCCGCGCCCGCTCGCGCTCGTCGATCAGGGCCTCGATCTCGGCGTCCAGCTCACGCTCCCCGGAGTCGGGCTCGAGCACGTCGTAGATCGCGTCGAACCGGTCCAAAACACCGCTCAGGGCCGGCCGATCCGCCGCGGTCGCCCGGCCTTCGTCCATGGCCCGGTTGACCTCGCGCAGCCACTCGAAGATCACGCCCAGCGCGCGGCTGGTGTTCAGGTCGTCGTCGAGCGCGGCGTCGAACGCCTCGCGGGCGAGCCTGCTCCGCTCGGCGAGCTCCAGGCTCGGCGCTTCCCCCTCCGGCAGCTCGTCCAGCCGGCGGACGAAATCCGAGAGCCGCTCGATCGACGCCGCCGCCTGCTCGAGACCGGCGAAGGTGAAGTTGAGCTGCTGCCGATAGTGCACCGAGAGCAGCAGGTAGCGGATGGCGCGCGGCGCCCAGCCCCGCTCGAGCACGTCCCGGAGCGTGTAGAAGTTGCCGAGCGACTTGGACATCTTCTGCCCGTCGACGATCAGATGCTCCGCGTGGAGCCAGGCGCGGGCCAGCGGCCGCCCGGTTGCCGCCTCCGATTGCGCGATCTCGTTCTCGTGATGCGGGAAGATGTTGTCCACCCCCCCGGTATGGAGGTCGAACGTCTCCCCGAGATAGGCCATCGACATCGCCGAGCATTCGATGTGCCAGCCGGGCCGGCCGCGGCCGAGCGCGGTCTCCCACGCCTCCTCGCCGGGCCTGGCGGCCTTCCACAGCGCGAAGTCCTTCGGATCCTCCTTGCCGTACTCGTCGGACTCGACCCGCGCGCCGTCCCGCATCCCGGAGAGATCGACCCGGGACAGCTTCCCGTAGCCGGGGAAGGTCGAGATCCGGAACCAGATCGAACCGTCATCGGTCCGATACGTGTGGCCCGCCGCCTCCAGCCGCTCGATCAGGGCGACCATCGCGTCGATGTGACCGGTCGCGGTCGGATAGTGCTCGGCCCGCTCGATCTGCAGGGTTTCGAGATCCTCGAAGAACGCCTCCGTGTAGCGGGCCGTGAACGCGGCGATCGTCTCTCCGGCCGCGTGCGCCTTGGCGATGATCTTGTCGTCGACGTCGGTCAGGTTCATGACCTGCGTGACCGCGTAGCCGCGGGCCTGGAGCACCCGGCGGAGCAGGTCCTCGAACAGGAACGTCCGCAGGTTGCCGATATGGGCGAAGTCGTGGACGGTGGGCCCGCAGGTGTACATGCGGATGCGCCCGGGCTCGAGGGGCTCGAATGGCACCCGCTCCCGCCGCAGCGTGTCGTAGAACGCCAGCGCCATCAGCCTTCGCGCGCGGACCGCCCCGCCTCGTCCGCCGCCGCCTCCTCGCCGGCGTCGGGCTGGTGCCTGTGCCACACCATGCGCTGCGGGAACGGGATCTCCACCCCCTCGGCGTCGAAGCGGTGCTTGATCCGGCGCCTCAGCTCGCGCGCCACGTCCCACTGCTTCAGGGGCAGGGTCTTGGCCATCATGCGGATCGTGATCGAGGAGTCTCCGAAGGCCTCGACCCCCGGCACGGTCGGGATCTCGATCAGAAGCGCTCCGAACACCGGATCCGCATGGATCTCTTCGGCGATCTCCTCGAGGATGGCGATCACCCGATCCGGGTCCTCCTTGTAGCCGACGCCGATCTCGAGCACGGCGCGCGACCACCCCTTGGTCTTGTTCGAGAGGACGCGGATCTCCCCGTTGGGGATGACGTGGACGACGCCGTGCAGGTCGCGCAGGATCGTGGTGCGCAGGTTGACCTGCTCCACGATGCCGTCGACTCCGCCGGCGGCGATGACGTCGCCGATCGCGTACTGATCCTCGAGCAGGATGAAGAACCCACTGATCACGTCCTGGACGAGCGTCTGCGCTCCGAACCCGATCGCGAGCCCGGCGATCCCCGCCGTCGCCAGCAGCGGTCCGAGCGGGATGCCGATCTCGTCGATAACCATCATGAACGTCACCGTCATGATGATCGCGATCCCCCCGGTCGTGATGACCGAGCCCAGCGTCTTCCTCCGCTGCAGCCGCTCGTCGGCCACCGGGCCGGCCTGGGCCTCCCCGATCCGGCTCACCCGGTTGCGGAGCACGCGCAGCAGCAGGTAGGCGATCCCGCCCACGACCAGGACGACGACCACCCGGATCGCCCGCCCGGAGAGGTCGTTCCAATCGGGCTCGAACGGGATGAAGGCCGCGAGGAGCTCCATGGCTCTCCTGGATGGGATCGAGGCCGCCGCGATCGGCGCGGGAGGCCGGTTTTGCGAAAACTCAGATGGTAAGGAAGCGAACGCCGCGCAGCAAGCCGCGCGGCCCGGTCGTCAGTCGAGCGTCAGCCGGAGCTCGGTGACGATCCAGCGCCCGCGGTCGCTCCGGGTCGCCACGAAGACGCGCTCGACGTACGACTCTAGGCCGCGGCCGTCGCGGTAGACCCGCTGCCCGACCGCGTATCCCGTGCCCGTCGAGGGATCGTAAGTGGAGTAGGCCGGGAAGCGAAACGTGACCTCCTCCGTCGACTCGAACATCTCCTGGAGGAGGTACTGGAGCTGCGCGGCGGCCAGCCGCTCCCCCACCCCCTGCTGCTGGAGCACGACGTGGACGCGGCCGCCGGGCGCCAGGAGCTGGGCGATCGCGCGCGAGTTCTCGGCCTCCCAGTAGGCGGCCAGGCGGCGGTAGATCTCCTGGAGGGAGGCCGGCACCGCCGCTTCCTCGAAGCGGTAAGGCGCCATCGTCTCACGCGGACCCACGTCCGGGTTGTCGCTCTGCGCCCGCGCGGGGGGCGCGTGGATGGTCAGCAACAGGGCCAGGATCGCCAGGCGGATCGGCGCGCGATTCACGCCTATGGATACGTCCGCCTCCCCCCTTTGTTCCACGAATCCGCTCGGGGCGGCCGCGGGGACGGGTCAGCCCGGCCGGCTGCCGGGCTTGACAGCCGGGATGCCGGCCGCGCATTGCGGGCACGACTCGGGCCGGTGCTGCTCGACCTCGATCTCGATCAGGGAAGTCCACGGAAGGTCCCATTCCACACGCCCACCCGAGCGGTCGACGAGCGCCGCCGCTCCCGCGACCTCGGCCTCGGCGGCGCGGCAGAGCGCGACGAGCTCGCGCAGCGAGCCCGCGGTCGTCACCACGTCCTCGACCGCCACGACCCGCGCGCCGGGCGCGAGCGCGAAGCCGCGGCGGAACGTCAGCTCCCCCTCGGGGCCGGCCCGCTCCGCCCAGATTGCGCGGGCGCCCCAGGCGCGCGCGACCTCCTGTCCCAGGACGATCCCGCCGATGGCCGGCGAGACGATCGCGTCGGGGACCCCGTCGACCCGCTCCGCCAGCCGCTCCACCAGCGCGGCCGCCGCGGCGGCGGCGTCGGTGGGATGCTGGAGCAGGAGCGCGCACTGGACGTAGCGCGGGCTGTGGAGCCCGCTGCTCAGGCGGAAGTGCCCCTCGAGGAGGGCGCCGCGCGCCCGGAGCCGCTCGACCCAGTCGACGGGGGGCGGCGCGCTCACGGATCCCGCGAAACGATCTCGGCCGCGATCCGCCCGAACGCGGCGCGGGGGTCGGGGTCGGCGGTCACCGCTCGGCCCAGGACCAGGTGCGACGCCCCGGCGGCGAGCGCCGCGGCCGGCTCGGCCGTCCGCGCCTGTCCGGCGTGATCGCTGGTGGACCACGCGGGCCGGATCCCGGGGACGACGAGGAGGGGGCCCGGTCCGAGCTCTTCGCGGAGGCGGGCGACCTCCGCCGCCGAGCAGACGAGCCCGTCGGCGCCGGCTTCGACGGCCATCGCCCCGAGCGCCGCGACCGCGTCGGGGATCGAGCGCCCGCCCGGGCCGGCGACGAGCTCCCAGGCAGCCGGGTCGAGACTCGTCAGGACGGTGACGGCGAGGATCGAGGGCGACGCGGTGGCGCGCTCGGCCGCCGCGCGCGCCGCCGCGATCATCGCCGGCCCGCCGGCGGCATGGACGGTGAGCATCTCGACTTCCAGCTCGGCCGCGGCCGTCGCCGCGCCCGCCACCGTCGCCGGCGTGTCGTGGAGCTTGAGATCGAGAAAGACGCCGAGCCCGCGCTCGACCAGGTCGCGCACGAACGCGGGACCGGCGCGCGTGAACAGGACGCTTCCCACCTTGTAGCGGGTCGCCTCCTCGAGGTCGGTGACGCAGGCCCGGGCCTCGCCGGGATCGTCCTGGTCGAGCGCCACGATGAGGGGCGACCCGCTCATCCCGTCCACACCGGCTCCCCGGCCGTCTCCCCGGCCCGGTGGGCGATGCCGACCGCCTCGCGGATCGAGGTCCCGCGGGTCGCGCACCACCGGTCGAGTCCCGCCAGGACCTCGGGGCACGCGTCCGGGTTGACGAACGACGCGGTGCCGACCTGGACCGCCTGCGCCCCCGCCATCAGGTACTGGAGCGCGTCCCGCCAGCTCGCGATGCCGCCGATCCCCAGGATCGGCAGATCGGGGAGCGCGGCCCGGACCCGGTACACCCAGTGGACCCCGACCGGCAGGATGGCCGGGCCCGAGAGGCCCCCCGATCCGGTCCCCAGCACCGGCCCGCGGCGTTCGATGTCGATCTGCATCCCGTACAGCGTGTTGATCAGTGACACGCCGTCGGCGCCCTCGTCGGCGGCGCAGCGCGCGAACGGCACCACGTCGGCCACGTTGGGGGACAGCTTGACGAACAGCGGCAGGCGGGTGGCGGCGCGCGCCCGCCGCACCGCGTCCCGGAACTGATCGAGATGACAGCCGATGTTCGTGCCCCCCTCTTTGACGTTCGGACACGAGACGTTGACCTCGACCGCGTCGCACCGGACAGCGTCGTTGTCGGCCTCGACCCGCGCCGCCATCTCGCCGAACTCCTCGGGCGAATTGCCGGCGATGTTGACGATCATCCGCGCCGCCCCACGCAGCTCGTTGACGCGCGGCGCCTTCTCCCGCACGAACGCCTCCCACCCCACGTTGGCGAGGCCGATCGAGTTCAGCATTCCGGCACTCGTCTCGGCCACCCGCGGGGCCGGGTTCCCGTCGCGCGGGGCGGCGAACAGCGTCTTGGTGACGAATCCTCCGAGCGTGTCCAGCGGCCAGAACGGCTCGAACGAGTCGCCGTAGCCGAACGTGCCGCTCGCCGCCAGCACGGGGTTGGCGAGCTCGAGCGGGCCGCACGTCGTGGCCAGCCGGTCTACCACGCCACCTCCCGGGGGTCGACGACCGGCCCCTCCACGCAGAGGAGCCGGTAGCGCGGCGACCCGCTCCGGTTCGGCACGATGCACGCCTGGCAGACGCCGAAGCCGCACGCCATCCGCTCCTCCAGCGAGAACTGCGCGCCGGTGACGCCGGCCTCCTCCAGCCGGCCGGCGAGCGCGCGCAGCATGGGGTGGGGCCCGCACCCGTACCACGCCGCGGGGGGGCCATCCAGCCATGCCGCCGCCCCGTCCACCACCGTCCCCCGGGCGCCGCGGCTGCCGTCGTCGGTGTACCTCTCGACCGCGTCGAACAGCCCGCCTGCGCCGTCGAGCTCGACGTGGGCGGCCGCCGCGCGCTCGCCGTAGAGGAGCTCGATCCGCGCGCCCGGGCGGGACTCGCGCAGGCGGCGCGCGAGGTAGAAGAAGGGCGCCAGGCCGATGCCCCCGGCGACCAGCCGGTGGACCTCCCGGTCGGGCGGATCGAACGGGCGGCCGAGCGGGCCGACGAGCCGCATCGGAGACCCGGGGGGGAGGCCGCGGAACCAGCGGGTCGCGCGGCCGAGCGCCCGCAGCAGGAAGTGGAGCCGGCCGCCGTCCACGTCGCCGATCGAGAGCGGCCGCCCGAGGAACGGCACGCCGCCGGGGAACGCGGGCGAGAGCATGAAGAAGTGGCCCGGCTCGCACGCCAGGCCGTCCGGCCGCTGGAACCGCAGCCAGTAGGTCCCCTCCGCGACGACCTCGACCTCCCCCAGGGGTATCGTCCAGGTCGACCCGGGGGTCAAATCTCGGGCTCGCCTTCCGCCCCCACCGGCGGCGCCGTCACCGGAGCCTGCTGCGGCGGCGGGGTCTCCTGCGTCGCCCGCTCGCGCTCCATCTCCGTGGCGCGGTCCAGGCCCCTGAGCGGGGCTCCGGCGGCCTGGCCGCGCGTCTGATAGCGGCTCATCTGATCCTCGATGTCGAGCATCGGGTCGCGGGCGTCGGGGAGAACCCGGCCCAGCGCGACCAGCGTCGGATCGGTCGCATAGAAGTCGCCCGGCCGGTCCGGGACCGGAAGCCCGAGCGCGCGCCGGCCCGAGTCGGCTGCCGGGTGGTCGGGGTGCTCCTCGACCAGCGACAGGAGCCGGCCCACCCCCGTGCCGGCCGACTCGTCCAGCTCGCTGAGGAGCTTTCCCGACGCCAGCATCGCCCACGGGCGCCACGGCGAGTCGGGGAACCGCTCGACGATCTGCCAGTAGACCTCCGCCGCCGCCTCGCGGTCCTTCTCCACCTCCAGGATCTCCTCGGCCAGGCGGTACATCGCCGTCGAGCGCGCCAGATCCGTCTCCTCGATCTGGGGCACCGGCACCGCGCCGGCGGCGATCCGCTCGAAGTGGAGGAGCCGCGCCAGCTCGCGCGATTCGGTCCGCGCGGAGTCCCCCCAGGCGCTCGAGGGCGCGTGGATGAACGCGTCGAGCAGCACGTCCAGCGCCCGCTCCCGCTCCCCCCGGACTTGCCATACGATCCGTCCGCGGTGGAGGGTCGCCCGGCTCGCCACCGCCGTGCCAGGGGCCAGCTGGGCGACCTTCGCGTAGGCCGCCTCCGCCGCGTCCCACTCCGCCCGCGCCTCGAAGATCGAGCCGCGCTCGACCTCGACCCTGGCCGCGAGCGAGTCCGGGATCGCCGCGGCCAGGACCCGGTCGTAGGCGCCGAGCGCGTCCTCGCCGCGGCCCTCGAGCGCCAGCGCGCGCGCCGCGCGGATCTCGATCTCGCGCCGCAGCTGCGGGTCGGGCACGGCGTCCGCCAGCGCGTGATAGGCGGCGAGCGCCGAGTCGTACTGGCCGGCCGCCAGCTCGGCGTCGGCGAACTCCAGCATCAGCTCGCGGTCGCGCGCGAACCCGGGGTGCTCGGCGAGAAGCCGGCGATAGGTCGCGAGCGCCCGCTCGTGCTGCCCCGTCCCCAGCAGGATCATCGCGTGCTCGTAGACGATGTCGCTCTCGGCGGCTCCCCGTCCCGGCTCTCCGAGCAGCGGAGCCAGGAACGCTTCGGCCGCGGCGAAGTCCCCCGACCGGCGCTTCGCCCGCGCCAGCCCCAGGCGTGCCGCCCCCACCTGCTCCCCGTCCGGGAAGCGCCGGAGGTACCGGTCGTACGAGGCGGCGGCGTCCGACCAGTCCCCGACCCGGTAGAGGGACTCCGCCAGCAGGAAGAGCGCGTCGTCGACGTACTCGGAGTCGGGGTAGCGCTCGAGCACGATCGCGCTCTTCTCGGCCGCCAGCCGGAAGGCCTCGCGCGCGGCCTGCGGCAGCGAGTCGGAGCCGGCCGAGAGCCGCACGCCCTCGTCGAATGCCTGACGGGCGTTGTAGAACGTGTTCAGGTAGGCGCACGCGGGCGCGAGCCCCATCAGCGCCACGACGATCAGCGCGCGCGGGATCTCAGCGCGCCGCCTGGGCGGAGGACAGCTTGCGGCTGTAGCGCTCGAGGTAGGCGAGCAGGCTCTCGGACAGCCCCTCGGCGATGCGGCTCTGGAACGAAGGATCATCGAGCAGGGATTCCTCCCGGGGATTGCTGATGAATGCCATCTCGAACAGGATCGCGGGCATGAACGCACCGTTGAGAACGAAAAAACCGGCCTGCTTGACCCCTCGATTGCGCAGGTCAAGCCGCCGGTCGATCTCCTCCTGAACCGACTCCGCCAGCGTGCTCGACTCGCGGAGATACTCGTTCTGCGCCAGGTCCCAAAGGATGAAGTTTAGCTCGCCCAGCGATTCAGGGTCAACCGACGGGTTCTCGTACCGGATGGCGGAGTTCTCCATGCGCGCCACGCGACGCGCGTCCTCGGTCTTGGCCGCCGACAGGAAGTACGTCTCGAATCCCTCGGCGGAGCGGTTCGTCGCCGCGTTCGCATGGACCGAGACGAACAGGTCCGCCTTCTCGCGATTGGCGATCTTCGTCCGCTCGCCGAGCGGGACGAATTCGTCCCCCCCGCGGGTCAGGATGACCTTGACGCCCTCCTCCCGCTCAAGCCGCTCAGCCACCCGCCGGACCACCGCCAGCGTGACATCCTTCTCCCGCAGCCCGCTGGGACCGATCGAGCCCGGGTCGTGCCCCCCGTGGCCCGCGTCGAGCACGATCGTCCACCCGGAGCGGCGGGTCGGTGCGGCGACGGACGGCCTCGGTTCCGGCGTCCGCTGCGCCACGCTCGGCTCGGGCTCCGGGGTCCGGACGGACGCGGGCGGCTCGCTGTCGCCGCGCGGATCCCGCGCGCGCGGGACGTCGGCCCGGTTCACCCGGACGTCGGAGGCCAGCAGGCTCTCCACTTCGCCGCGCGGCGCGGCGAGGAGCACGACCTCGAGCCCGGTCGGGCGGCGCAGCGGGGCCACCGCGTACAGGGTCGCCTCGCGCCGGAGCCAGAACGTCAGCGCGGTCCCCCCGTCGGCAGGCGCCACCGCCACGCTGTCCACCAGCCCCACGCCGGTCAGCCCGCGCGCGACGTCGGTGGGAAGCGTGACGCCGGCCAGCCGGAGCTGGAGGGTGCCAGGCAGGCCGTCGTCGACTTCGACGCCGGGCGTCCGCGCGATCCGGAAGTCGAGCCGCGTCCGTCCCGGCTCGACCCACACGTCCACGCCGTGGAGGTCCCCGATCATGCCGCTCTCGACGCCCCCGTCCGGCGCTTGACGCTCCGGCCGTGAATCCCCGCCCGCGGGCGCGGGACTCGAGCCCGGCGTGAGGGTCGGGAAGCGGCCCGGCCAGAGGATCGGCAGAAGCTGGGTCAGGCTCGAGGCGGGGAGCCAGAAGCCGCGGTCGTCCTTCTGCGCGGGCTCGACCATCTGGTACCACCGCCCCTCGTGCTCGACGAACGGCAGCCGGCGACGGACGACGAGCCGCGACCCGTCGACGTCGAGCACCGCCCGCTCGGGGCCGGCCTCGGCGATCCGCCCGCCGAGGAGCGTCGCCACATCCGCGAGCGCGACGAAGCGGTGCCCCTGCTGCTCGATGACCGGCACCGTCCGCGGGACGCCGTCCACCGGCACGCTGGCGGTCTGGGCACCGAGCGGGGCCGCCAGGCCGGCGGCCAGTGCCGCGGCCGCCGCCAGAGCCCGCAAGGGGACCCGGGCGCTCAGCGGCGCCCCGCGTGGCGTTCCATGTCGCGCTCCATCTCGCGGCGGCGGATCGACTCGCGCTTGTCGTGCTTCTGCTTCCCCCGCGCCACCGCCAGTGTCACCTTGGCGAACCCGTTCCTGAAGTGGACGTCGAGCGGCACCAGCGTGAGGCCCTTCTCGAAGACCCGTCCCGCGAGGTCCTGGATCTGGTCGCGGGAGAGGAGCAGCTTGCGCCGGCGCACGGGATCGACGTTCCAGCGGCTGGCGGGATCGTAGGGGCTGATGTGGACGCCGTTGAGCCAGGCCTCACCGCCTTCGACCGTGGCCCAGCCGTCCTGCAGGTTCACCCGCCCCTCGCGCACGGACTTGACCTCCGCGCCGCGCAGGACGAGGCCGGCCTCGACCGTGTCGAGGATCTCGTAGTCGTGCCGCGCCTTGCGGTTACGCGCGACGGTGGTCTCGGCGCCCATGCTCTCTCACCGGGGACTGGGTCTTGCGGATGGGAGTGGAAAGATGCCGCCGGGAAGGGGTTTCCGCAAGCACGCGGACGTTGCGCACGGAGCCCGGCGGCGGATATCTTCTCCGTCCCGCTGCACCTGGCCGCCTCGCGGCCCCGCATGATGCCCAAGTGGCGGAACTGGTAGACGCGCACGATTCAGGGTCGTGTGGGCTTGCGCCCGTGGGGGTTCAAATCCCTCCTTGGGCACCATGCGGGTCGGCCGCCGAGGTCCCGCGCCGCTCTCCGGCGCGCCCGTTCGGCGTTGTCTTTTGCGGGAGCGGCGGGTAGACTGCTCCCCATGCTGAAAATCGTCCTCATCGTCCTGATTCTGTTCCTGATCGCACGCGCGATCGGACGATGGTTTCCCCGCGTGGAGATCAGCTTCGACCGCGGCGCCACCGACGACGTGAGGATCTACGCCATCATGCGCGAGCACTTCCCCGACGACTACGAACGGTACAAGCACGGGCTCCTGAGCGAGAGCGAGGAGCGCCGCCTGTACCTGGACTGCGTGGAGATCCTCGGCGCCCGCCGGGAGATCGAGCGCCTCTAGGGTGTCGAGCGCGCTCGGCCAGGGGATCCGCCTCTTCGATCTCGCCGAGGCGGAGCGCATGCTCCCGCTGATCCGGGTGATCGTCAAGGGGATGCTGGACGACCAAGCCGAGCGCCAGGCCATCCTCGATCGCCTGACGGCCCCCGACGAGGGCCTCCCCACCCGCGAGAGCCACGCCCTGCGAGCCGAGATCGACACGCTGACCGAGAAGCTCTCCGAGGCGGCCGCGGAGCTCGAGGAACTGGGCGTCGAATTCAAGGGCATCGACCTCGGCCTGGTGGACTTCCCGACCACCGTCGACGGTGAACAGGCCTACCTCTGCTGGCGGTACGGGGAGGACCGGATCGGGTACTGGCATTCCCTGGACGGCGGGTACGAGGGCCGGCGCCCGCTAGAGCGAGACTGACCCCCCACACCGCGAGCGATCACGGCCCGGCCGGGTGGCTGCGCAGGACCGTCCACGTCCGCCCCTCCGAGTGGGCGCTCGTCGGCACCCTGTTTGGCTGGTTCTTCCTCCTCATGTCCACCATGCACCTCCTCAAGCCCGCCCGTAACGCCTTCTTCCTGACGACCGCCGGCTCCGAGAACCTCCCCTGGGCGTACATCGCGAGCGCCGTGCTCAGCGGCCTCACCACGACCGTCTACGCCCGCTGGGTAGCTCCACTCGAGCGGAAGCGACAGATCATCGGCTCGCTGCTCTTCGTCATCGGGACGATCGTCGTCTTCCGGCTGTTGCTGGTCAACCCCACGTCGTGGTCGGCCGGCGCCTTCTACGTCTGGTTCAACGTCTTCAACCTCCTGCTCCCCAGCCAGTTCTTCCTCGCCAGCGGCGATCTGCTCGATCCCCGCCAGGCGAAGCGGATCTTCGGCTTCATGTTCGGCGGCGGTCTGGCCGGCGGGGTGGTGGGAAGCGCGGTCGCCGGCTTCCTGGCCGAGCCGCTGGGCACGGGGAACCTGATGTGGCTCGGTTGCCTCCAGCTGCTGGGGAGCGCGGTGCTCGCCCGCCGGGTGCTCCGGATCGGCGAGTTCCGCCATACCGGGATGCCCGCGGAGCGCCGTTCCCAGGCCGGCGGTCAGCGCGTGGCGGGTGGGCTGGGAGTGATCCGGCGCGTGCCGCACCTGCGGATGATCGCCCTCATGGTGTTCGCCGCCGTCCTCGTATCCACGTTCGTCGACTGGCTCTTCAACGCGGCCGTGGAGGAGGCGTTCCCGGCCCGGTCCGAGCAGGCGGAGTTCTTCGGCCAGGTGTTCGCCGCCTTCAACCTGTTCGCGTTCCTCGTCCAGCTGTTCTTCGTGAGCTGGGTGCTGCGGACGCTGGGTCTGCTGAGCGCCCTGTTCGTGCTGCCGCTCGGTCTGGGGACGGGCGCGGTCTGGATGCTACTCGCGCCCGGCCTGTGGGCCGCGACGGCCGCCAAGGGCGCCGACCAGGGGCTCCGCTACTCGATCGACCAGTCGGCCCGCGAGATCCTCTACCTGCCGGTTCCCACCATCCTCAAGCAGCGCGCCAAGCCGTTCATCGACGTGGTCGTCAACCGGGGAGCGGACGCTCTCGTGGGTGTGCTGATCCTGGCGCTGAGCGGGACGATGTTCCTCACCGGGCGCGGCCCGGCCGTGATCGCGCTGATCCTCGTCGTCGTCTGGCTGACCGCGGTGTGGGGCGTGCGCCGGACCTACCGGCAGTCGCTCGAGAAGCTGCTGACGGTGCGCGACGTCGACCTCGACACGGTCGTCGACGACAGTCTCGACTCCGAAAGCGCGCGCCAGATCACCGCGGGGCTCGATCCCGCAATGCCCGCCGACGAGGTCCACTACGCGCTCGACGTGCTCGAGAGCATCCCGCCGACCGCGATCCATCGGGAGCTGCGCGTGCTGCTAGATCACCCGGATGCCGCGGTTCGCACGCGGGCGGTGGAAGGGCTGAACGCGATCGGTGACGCCGCCGACGAGACCCTCGTCCGACCCCTGCTCGACGATCCGGACCCGCGGGTGGTCGCGCTGGCGCTCCATTTCCTCGGCCAGGTGGATCCCGCCGGGACCCTGTCCCGGCTCGAAGGGGAGCTCGAGTCCGAAGATCCCCCCATGGTCGAGATCGCGATCGCCGACCTGATCCGTCGGGGAGACGCGGAGCAGGCGCGGATGGCCGCCGAGCGCCTATCCCGACTGGTGCGGCGGCGGGGAGATCGGGACGCGCCGCTGCGTCGGGCCTGCGCCCGCGCGCTCGGCAGGCTCCCGGCCGACCATCCGCTCCAGCTCCAGCTCGAGCCCCTGCTGGCCGATGCCGACCCGGAGGTGGTGCGTGCCGCGCTCCGGAGCGCGGGGCGGGCGGCGCGGCGCGACCTGCACTCCTCGATCCTGCCGCACCTCGAGCCGCGCGAGACCCGCGCGCTGGCGCGCGCCGCCCTGGCCGCCTACGGCGAGGAGGGTCTGCCGACCCTCTCCTCGGCGCTCCGCGATCCGCGGCTGCCGGAGGAGGTGCGGCGCTGGCTGCCGGGGGTCTTCGTTCAGATCGCCACGCGCTCGGCGTACCGCGCTCTGCTGAATGGGCTCTCGGCGCTCACGATCTCCAAGCATCGCCTCTACGCGCTCAAGGCATTGAACAAGATGCGCCGCCGTCACCCCAGCTGGGAGGTGACGACACCGCTCGTACGGTCCGAGCTCGACCAGGAGCTCGCCGCCTCCTACGGGACGGAGCGCCAGCTCGCCACCCTGCGCGACGCGCTCGAGCTCGATGGCGACGAGGCGTGGGTGGGCCAGGCGTACGAGGGGGCGCTGACGTATCAGGCCGAGGTGACGATCGAGCGCGCCTTCCGCCTGCAGGGACTGCTCTACAGCCCGCAGACGATCTACTTCGCCTATGCCGGGCTCGTCGCCGAAGATCCGGTCCACAGCGCCCACGCGCTCGAGCTGCTGGAGACCGCGCTCGCGCGCGAAGACGCAGCCCGGCTCGTGCCGCTCATCGACCCGGATCTGACACCCTCCCGCCGAGCGGAGATCGGGCGCCAGTGGTATCCTTTGGAGGATCAGGACCTCGAGGACGACCTCGAGCGGGTGTTGGAGACGGGTGAGCCGTGGCTCCAGGCCTACGCGGTCGGGCTCGCGGAGGCGGAGTACCCGCGCCGGCTGGGGCCGCAGCTCGAGCGGCTGGCCACGAGTGGCGATCCGGTCGTGCGGCCGCTCGCACGGCAGGCGATCGAGGGTGACGAGGGAAACGGCATGGCGATGTCATCGGTCGAGAGGGCGGCCGCGCTGCGGCAGGTGGAGCTGTTCGCCGGGCTTGCCGCCGATGACCTGCTGCAGATCGCGGCGGTCGCGGAGGAGCGGACCTTCGCGAGCGGGGAGTACCTGTTCTACGAGGGCCAGGAGGGAGACTACATGTACCTCGTCCTGGAGGGCCGCATCCGGATCGAGGTCGGCGAGCAGGAGATCGCGGTCCAGGGGGCCGGCAAATCGACCGGCGAGTTCTCCATCCTCGACCGCCGTCCCCGATCGGCGAGCGCGCGCGCCGTGGAGGACACGCGGACGCTGGCCATCCACCGCGCCGACATGGGACAGATCCTGGCCGACAACTACTCGCTGGTCGAGGGGATGTTCACCTACTTCACCGGGATCATCCGCAACATGAACGAGGAGATGTTCCGCGCCCGGGGCGAAAGCGGGGATGGAGCGTGACCCTCCGAGGCCAGGCCTGGTAGACGCCGTCGGCGGCTGTCATCCGCCGTACGGCGCGGTCGCTCCTTCGCGCCTATCATGGGGTGAACGTCGCTCCGTCAAACGATCGAGGATGACGGACCTTCAGGGAACCGACCATGAGGAGGACGACGATGGGAATCCCGAATAAGGACGAGGCGAAGGGCAAGGTCAAGCAGGCGACCGGTACGGTTAAGGAGAAGGCCGGCGAGTGGAAGGACGACGAGGAGCTGGAGTCCGAAGGCAAGATCGAGCATGCCAAGGGCGAGGTGCAGGAGAAGTACGGCGAGGCGAAGCGCAAGACGGGTGAGAAGCTCGAGGAGGCCGGCGAGGACCTGAAGCGGAGCTGACCTCGCGCCAGAGCCGGCGGGACCTCCCGCCGGCGGTCGTACGGGGCGGGATACCCCTCGGCGCCTTCCGTTCAAATCGATTGGAACGGTCCCTCACCCCGGGCGGCGTCCACGCCTCCGCTGACTGTTCCAATCGATTTGAACAATGTGCGCCGAGGGGTATCCCGCCCCCGTTCCATCGTAGACGAGGGGACCCGCCGACCGCGGCCGGCGTCCGCTACATGTGCAGCACCTCGCCGTGCACGTCGAGCGCGGCCTCCTTGACCGCCTCCGCCAGCGTCGGATGCGCGTGGACGGTCAGCGCGATGTCCTCGGCGCTGCCGCGGAACGCGGCCACCGCGACCAGCTCGGCGATCAGGTCTCCGGCGCGCGCTCCCAGGATGTGGCACCCCAGCATGCGGTCGGTCGCGGCGTCGGCGACGATCTTCACGAAGCCGGTCGTCTCGTTCATGCAGCGCGCGCGGCCGTTGGCGCTGAAGGGGAAGCGCCCGACCCGGACCTCGTGGCCGGCCTCCACCGCCTCCGGCTCCGTCATCCCGACGGTCGCGATCTCCGGGTGCGTGTAGACGATCCCCGGGACCGGGAAGTAATCCATCTCGGAGTCCCGGCCGGCGATCCGCTCGGCGACCACGACCCCCTCCTCCATGCCCTTGTGGGCGAGCATCTTGCCGCCGATCACGTCCCCCACCGCGTAGACGTTCTGCGCGGCGCGGAAGCCGTCGTCGACCGTCACGAACCCCTTCTCGTCGGTCCCCGCCCCCACGCGCTCGAGCTGCAGGCCGTTCGTCACCGGCTTTCTCCCGATCGCGACCAGCACGGCGTCGGCCGGGAGCGCCTCGTCGCCGTCTGACCCCGCGACCGAGACCTCGACCCCCGCTCCGCCGGTCTCGATGCCGGTCACCTTCGTGCCGACCCGGATGTCGAGGCCCTGCTTCTTGAACACCTTCATCCCTTCCTGCGAGAGGTCGGGGTCCATCCCTGGAAGGATCGTGTCCAGCGCCTCCACGACGGTCACCTTCGTGCCGACCCGCTGGTAGACCGACCCCATCTCGAGGCCGATGTACCCGCCGCCCACGACGACCAGCCGCGCGGGGATCTCCGCCAGCTCCAGCCCCTCGGTCGACGAGATCACCCGCCGGCCGTCGAACGGCGCGCCGGGAAGCGCGATCGGCGCCGAGCCGGTGGCCACGACCGCGGCCTCGTACCGGACTTTCGTCGAGGCGTCGGTGCCCGTGACCTCGATCACCCCGGGCTCGACGAACCCGCCCTCGCCCTCGAGGTGGTCGATCTCGTTCTTCTTGAACAGGTAGGCGACGCCTTTGGTGCTCGCCTGGACGACCTTGGCCCGGTGCTTCTGCATCGTCGGCCAGTCGACCGCCACGTCCCCCACCGTGATCCCCACCTTCGAGGCCCCCTCCCGGATCCAGGCCACGTGCTCGGTCGCGTCGAGCAGCGCCTTGGACGGGATGCACCCCACATTGAGGCAGGTGCCGCCGAGGAACTCGCGCTCGACGCAGGCGACCTTGAATCCGAGCTGCGCGGCGCGGATCGCGGCCACGTAGCCGGCCGGGCCGGAGCCGATCACCACGACGTCGTATTTCCTGTCGTCGGCCATCGTCACGCCTCCAGCAGGAGCCGCTCGGGGCTCTCGAGCAGCTCGCAGACCCGGCGCAGGAACTGGACCGCCGGCGTCCCGTCGACGAGCCGGTGGTCGTAGGAGAGCCCGAGCCACATCATGGGCCGGATGACGACCTGGCCGTTCCGCGCGATCGGCCGCTCCTGGATCTTGTGGATGCCGAGGACCCCGACCTCGGGCTGATTGATGATCGGGGTCGTCAGGAGCGCGCCGAACCCGCCGGCGTTCGTCAAGGTGAACGTCCCGCCCTGGATCTCGTCCAGCTCGAGCTTCCGCTCGCGGGCGCGCGTCGCGAGGTCGTCGATCGCCTTCGCCAGCTCGACGATCGACTTCCGGTCCGCGTGCCTGATGACCGGCACCATGAGGCCGGCCTCGGTGTGGACGGCCACGCCGAGATGCCAGAACCGGTGGTAGACGATGTCGTCGCCCTCGATCGAGGCGTTGACCTGGGGGAACTCCTTGAGCGCGGCGATCGCCGCCTTCGCGATGAAGGGCATGTAGGTGAGCTTGACGCCGTGCGCCTCGAAGAACGCGGCCTTCATCCGCTCGCGGAGCTCGACCACCGCGCTCATGTCGACTTCGTCGACCGTCGTGACGTGGGCCGAGGCGCGCCGGGACTCGATCATCCGCCGCGCGATCGTCTTGCGGATCGGGGTCATCGGGACGCGCTCGACCGGCTCGTCGGGACCGTATTCGCGGGCCGGCGCGGCGGCCGCCTCCGGGGCGCGGGGCGCGGCGGCGGTCTCGGGCGCGGACTCGAGCCACGCCAGCACGTCCTGCTTCGTCACCCGGCCTTCGCGACCGGTTCCCTCGATCCCGGTCAGGTCGATCCGGTGCTCACGGGCGAGCTTCCGCACCGCGGGCGAGGTCCGCATGTCCTCGGGGATCACGGCCTCGCCGCGCGCGGCGGGCGGCTCGGCGGCGGGTTTGCGCGCGGCCGGCTCCTCCTCCACGGGCTCCGCTTCGGGCTCCTCCGCCGGCTCTTCCTGCTCCGGCTCTTGCTCCTCCACCTCTTGCTCCGATTCCTCCTCCTCCGGCTCCTCCTCCGACGGCTTCTCCTTCTTCTTCGGCTCCTCCTTCTTCTTCGGTTTCCCGGCCTTCTTCTCCGCGGTCGGCTCCTCCTCCGCGGCCTCGTCGGCGCCCTCGACCTCCTCGCCCTCGGCGGCGATCACGCCCAGCGTCTCGCCGACCGCCACGGTGGAGCCGGCGGGCTTGTCGATCCGGGCCAGCGTCCCGCCGCGGAAGGCGGTCACCTCCATGTTGATCTTGTCGGTCTCCAGCTCGACGACCGCCTCGTCGGCCTCGACCGGGTCGCCCTCCTGCTTGAGCCACTTGCCGACCGTCGCCTCCGGCACGCTCTGTCCCAGCGACGGGACCTTGATCTCCAGCGGCATCTCGCCCTCCCTTACGTCTCGGCGGTCGTGCGGAGCGCGTCCGCGATGTCGTCGACGTCCGGCATGTAGTAATCCTCCATCGACTTGGCGGCAGGGAACGAGGTGTTGAACCCGGTCAGGCGCCGGATCGGCGCGTCCAGCTCCCAGAAGCACTCCTCGGCCAGGATGGCCGCGATCTCGCCGCCGATCCCGCCGATCTTCGGCGCTTCGTGGATCACCACCGCCTTGCCGGTCCTCGCGACCGACTCGAGCACCGTCGGCGTGTCGAGCGGGAGCAGGGTGCGGAGGTCGATCACCTCGACCTCGATCCCGTCCTCCGCGAGCGCGTCGGCCGCCTTCAGCGTCTGGTGGAGCAGGAAGCCGAACGTGATCGCCGTCACGTCGCTCCCCTCCCGGGCCACGTGCGCGCGCCCGATCTCGGTCACGACCTCCTCCCCGTCCGGGAGATCGTCCTTGATCGAGCGGTAGAGCTTCTTGTGCTCCCAGTAGAGCACCGGGTCGTCGCTGCGGATGGCGGCGCGCAGGAGCCCCGCCGCGTCGCGCACGGTCGACGGGGCCACCATCACGAGGCCGGGGACGTTCATGAACCACGCCTCGTTGGACTGGGAGTGGAACACCCCTCCGCCCACCCCGCCGCCGTACGGCGTGCGGATCGTGACCGGCATCGCGTAGGTGCCGTTCGTCCGCCAGTGGTAGCGCGCGAGCTGCTGTACGATCTGGTCGAAGGCCGGCGAGATGAAGTCGGCGAACTGGATCTCCGGGAGCGGTCGGCACCCCACCATCGCGGCGCCGACCGTCATCCCGGCGATCAGCGACTCGGAGATCGGGCTGTCGACCACCCGCTCGGGGCCGAACGCCTCGAGCAGCCCCCGCGTCGCCTTGAACACGCCGCCGTAGATCCCGATGTCCTCGCCGATCAGGAACGTCGTCTCGTCGCGCGCCATCTCCTCGTGGAGGGTGCGGTTGATGGCGTCGATGTACGTGATCGTCGCCATGCTACCTCCCCGCCCGGACGTCGAAGCCCGGGTACTCGTGGACGAAGACCTCGGAGAGGAACGAGTCCGGCTCGGGACGCGGGCTCTCCTCGGCGAACTCGATCGCCTGCTCGACGCCTTCGCGCACGCGCTGCCGCATCTCGTCGAGCTGGCCCTCCTTCAGCACCTCGGTCTCCTCCAGCCAGGCCACGTAACGCGGCAGCGGGTCGCGTTCGATCCAATCTTCGACCTCGTCGTCGCTGCGGTAGTCGGCCGGGTCGATGTCGGAGTGGCCGAACCAGCGATAGGTCTTCATCTCGATCAGCGTCGGACCCTCCCCGCTCCGCGCCCGCACGAGCGCCTGGCGGGTGGCGTTCCAGACGGCGATGACGTCGTTGCCGTCGATCGACACGCCGGGGAACCCGTAGGCGTCGGCGCGGCGGGAGAGGTCCCGGACGGCGGTCGTCAGCGACAGCGGCAGGGACTCCGCCCACAGGTTGTTCTGGATGACATAGACGATCGGGAGATTGTGCACCCCGGCGAAGTTGCATCCCTCGTGGAAGTCCCCGTGCGCGGTGGCGCCGTCGCCGCCGAACGCGACCGCCACGTTGTCCCGCTTCAGCATCTTGAAGCCGAACGCCGCCCCGGTCGCGGCGATCCAGTTCATCATGATCGAGGTCGAGGGCTGCATGACCCAGTACTCGGGGTGCCAGTAGTGGCACGCGGTGTAGCGGCCGCCGTCGGGCGAGTCGACCCGGTTGTAGACCTGGGCCGCGAGCGCCTCGAGCGGGATGCCCTTGCCCACCGACGCGCCTAGGTCGCGGTGGGACGGACCCACGAAGTCGGTCTGCTTCAGCTGGATCGCGATGACGACGTCGCACGCCTCCTGCCCGATCTGCGAATAGAACGTTCCCTCGAAGCGCCCCTGGCGGAACAGGCGCCGCATGCGGGCGTCGAACTCGCGCGTTCGCACGAGCCGCTCGAGGAGCTCGATCTTCATCTCGTCGGAAGCCCCCTCCATCTCGCCGGAGAGCCGGTACTTGTCCGGGAACGACCGGCCGACGTCGAGCGCCTGCTCCTCCCGCCTCCGCTGGAGCTGCTGGAAGCCTTCCTTCTCCTCGCCGGTCGGCGCCGCGCCCTCGCCGGTCGTCTCGCCGTCCTCGGCCTGGGATTCGGAGGCCTCCTGGACCACCTCCTCCGCCGTCGCGCTCTTCCGCTTCTTCCGCTGGGTCTTCTTCTCGGCCATGTCCACCGTCTCGGGAATCGGGTTCAGGGATCGATCGTTCGGATCAGCTGGCGCGCGCGGTCCCGGCCCGGGTGGCGGCCGGCTCGCCCCGCGACCGCCGGCTCGCGAGGAGCTGCCGGTCGGCGCGGTACGACGATCGGACGAGCGGCCCCGCCTCGACGTGGGCGAAGCCCATCGCCTCGCCGTGGCGCGCGAGCTCGGCGAACTCGTCGGGATGCACGAAGCGGGCGACCGGCAGATGCCACTCGGTCGGGCGCAGGTACTGGCCCAGGGTCAGGATGTCGACGCCGCGCTCCACCAGGTCCCGCATGACCGCGAGCACCTCCGGGATCTCCTCGCCGAGCCCGAGCATCATCCCGGTCTTCGTCACCATCCCCGGCGCCCACGCGCGGGCCCGCTCGAGAAGCTCCAGCGTGACGGCGTACACCCCGCCGCCGCGCGCCCGGCGATAGAGCCGGGGTACGGTCTCCACGTTGTGGTTGAGCACGTCCGGCCCGGCGTCCAGCACGGCGCGGAGGGCGGCGGGACCGCCCTGGAAGTCGGGAACCAGCACCTCGATCTCCGTCCCCGGCGAGCGGTCCCGGATCGCGCGGATCGAGCCGGCGAAGATCGACGCCCCGCCGTCGGCCAGGTCGTCGCGGTCGACCGAGGTGATGACGACGTACGACAGGCCCATCTCGACGACGGCGTCCGCGAGCTTCGCCGGCTCGTCGAGGTCGAGCTCGGTCGGCATCCCCTTGTCGACCGCGCAATAGCGGCAGCCGCGGGTGCAGATGTCGCCGAGGATCATGAACGTGGCGGTCCCGTGGCCCCAGCACTCGCCGATGTTCGGGCAGCGCGCCTCCTGGCAGACGGTGTGGAGCCCGCGCTCCTCGACCGCGTGCTTGACGCTCGCGTACCGCGGCCCGCCGCCGGCCCGGACCTTGAGCCACTCGGGCTTGCGCGGCCGCGCGACCGTGGTCATCGGAACACCGCCCGGAACGCGCGGGCCAGCGCGTCCTCCACGGCCTCGCGGTCCACGGGGCCGCCGAGGAGCGCTTCCATCGACGTCACGCCGCGGCCGGAGATCCCGCAGGGGACGATCAGGTCGAAGTAGGAGAGGTCGGTGCGGACGTTGAGCGCGAAGCCGTGATGCGCGATCCAGCGCGCGACCCGGATGCCGATGGCGGCCACCTTGGCGTCCCCCACCCACGCGCCCGTCAGCCCCTCGGCGCGGCCGGCGGGGATCCCGAACTCCTCCAGCGCACCGAGCAGCACGCTCTCCAGGTCCCGCAGGTAGCGGTGGAGGTCGCGGCCCCTCGCTTCCAGGTCGACGATCGCGTAGCCGACGACCTGGCCCGGGCCGTGGAAGGTGATGTCCCCGCCGCGATCGCTGGCCACCAGCTCGACGCCGCGCTCCGCCAGCTCGGCCTCGGTTCCGAGCAGGTGATCGGCGGAGCCCGCGCGGCCGAGCGTGATGACCGGCGGATGCTCGAGCAGGAGCAGGGTGTCGGGGATCTCGCCCGCTAGGCGGCCGGCCACCAGGCGGCGCTGGAGCATCCACGCCTCGAGGTAGCCGATCCTCCCCAGCCGCCGCACGGCGGGCGCGCCCGCCGTGGAGCCTGCGCGTGACACGGGAGGGGGTGCGGAGGAGCGGGCTTCCGGGGGAGCGAGGACGGTCATGGGTCGGTCAACCTATCCGGCGGATCGGCCCGCAGCAACCGGCCCGCCGATTCGTACGGTGTCGTACTATCCCCGGGCTCGGCCTGTCGCGGCACGCAGCGCGGGACGGTCCACGGAGAACGGGGCCGGGTCCACCGGCGGGGCGTCGCCGCCGACGAATGCAGCCATGACGTCGGCGGTGAGGGGGGCGAGAAGGATGCCGTTCCGGTAGTGGCCGGTCGCGTAGAGGAGGCCGGGAAGCTGCGGGTCCTCGCCCAGGATCGGCAGGTCGTCGGCCGTGCCGGGCCGGAGTCCGGACCAGCGCGAGACGATCGGAGCGCCGCCCAGGGCGGGGACCGCGGCGGCGACGGCCTCGACCAGCACCTCGGCGACCGCCGGGTCCACGCTCTCGTCGAACCCCGTCTCCTCGACCGTCGCTCCCACGACGACGCGGCCGTCGTCCCGCGGCACGCAGTAGGCCCCCCCGCACCCGACCACGTGGTGGATCGGCATCTCCGCCGGGCGGACCGCCGCCATCTGCCCCTTGACCGGACGCACCGGCAGCGGCCGGGGGAGGCCCTGCACGCTCGCGCTCCAGGCCCCGGCGGCGAGGACGACCCACGGCGCGCGGGTCACCTGCTCCGCCTCGTCTTCTTCGCCGGCGGGATCGGCCCGCGTCCTCACCCCCGCCGCGCGGCCACCGGCGGTCTCGATCGCGGTCACGGCGGCGCCCGTCACGACCCGCACGCCGGGCCGCGCGAGGGCGTCGACGGCGGCCGCCATCAGCGGCAGCGGGTCGACCTGGTGGTCGTCGGGAAGGAACAGCGCTCCCCGGGCCGTGGGCGAGATCCCCGGCTCCAGGCGGCGGGCCGCCGGGGCGTCCAGCCACACCGCCCGCAGCCCGCGGGCCCGCTGCGAGCGGGCCTCGGCCTCGAGCTCGGCCGCGGCGGCGGCCGAGAGTGCGGCGACCAGCGTGCCCTCCTGGCGATAGCACAGCGAGCGGCCGCTCTCGGCCTCCAGGGCCCGGGCGAACGCCGGCCAGCGGTCGCGGGCGGCCACGCAGAGATCGAGCATCGCCTCGGCGCTCGAAGCCTCCACCTCGCCGCCCACGAGGATCCCCTCGGCCCACTCCATCTGCGGGGAGAGCATTCCCGCCGCGGCCGTCGACGCCCCCGCGCCCAGGCGGGCAGCGCGCTCGAACAGCGTCACCGTCCGTCCGTCGGCGGCGAGCGCCCGCGCCGCGAGGCAGCCCACCAGGCCGCCCCCGACGACGATCGCATCCGGCTCGCGGGGCATGCCCGCAAGCTACGCGGGGCCCGTCACCCCCGCCGCCGCGGCCAGCGCGGTGCTACTGCCGCCGCGAACGCCAGATGCCGGCTCCCGCGAGGCCCAGCACGGCGAGGCCGGCCAGCGGCCAGGGTTCCGGCCCCTGCCCCGCTTTGGCGGGCACGAGATCCGGTCCGCCCGCCGAGGCGAGCGAGCGGAGCCGCGCGTCGATCTCCTGCCCCGTGACCTCGCGCGGGATCGGCGGATCGTTCCCGCGTGTCGGCACGTCCACGGCGCGGACGCTGCCGTCGGGCCCCACGTCGACGATGGCGGTCACCCCGCTTCCCTCCGCGCCTCCCCTGACGACCAGCAGCCAGGCGCCGCGCTGGGGAAGCTCGACCCGCAGGGCGTAGACGCCGGTGGCCCCGGCGGGTACCAGTTCGAGCGGCAGGCTCACCCGCTCGCCGTCGATCAGCCCCTCCGCCGTGCCCCGCACCTGGAGCTGGATCGGACCGCCGTGGTGGTAGGTGCGGACGAGCGCGAGCGCGCCCCGGGTCAGGCGGTCGTAGGGGTTGGCCGGCAGCTCGATCGAGAGCCACGGCGGTCCGGCGAGCGCGGTCGTGGCCAGGGTCAGGAGCAGGATCGCGGCCGAGCCGGCCGCGCGGCGGAAGTACCGGTGCTTCGCGGTGTTCATCGTCAGCCTCCTGTGCGAGTCGGGTCGAGTGCGTCGGTCACGGGTTGGATGCCGGCCGGGGAGACTCGGTTTGCACTCCAGTCGCACTCGAACTTCCATCCGGGCACCGGGTATCCATCGGATGCGACGCGTCCGCTCCGCATGGATCGCGTTGGCCCTGCTGTCCGGGGCCGGCCCCGCCGCCGCTCAGGTCGCGGACGGCCCGGCCCCGGCCGGCGGCCGGGTCCTGGGCCGCGTCGTGTCCGCCGAGACCGGCGAGCCGATCCCGGGAGCTTCGGCCGCCGCCTGGAGCCCGGCCGACTCGTCGATCGCGACCGGGGCGGTGGCCGGCGGGGACGGAGCGTTTCTGATCGAAGCCGTGCCTCCCGGCACCTACTACGTCCTGGTCCGCTCGATCGGCTACCAGCCCTACCGCTCGGCGAACTTCACGCTCGACCCCCGATCTCCGCGCGCCGAGCTCGGCACCATCCGGCTGGCCCGCTCGCACGTGGCGGCGGAGGAGATCCAGGTGACCCTCGACCGTCCGACGATCACGCTGGAGCCCGACCGGAACACGTACCTCGCCGCGGACATCGCGCCGGCCGCCGCCACCGCCGGCGAGGTGCTCGAGGCAGTCCCCTCGGTCTTCGTGGATACGGACGGAAGCGTGAGCCTGCGCGGCGACCAGAGCGTGGCCGTCCAGATCAACGGCCGGCCCGTCCCCGTCAGCGGCGATCGGCTGGCCGCCTACCTGCAGCAGCTCCCCGCCGACGCGATCGATCGGGTGGAGGTGATTCCCACGCCGTCGGCCCGTTACAACCCGGAGGGGACGGCGGGCATCATCAACATCGTCATGCGGCGCAACACCGATCTCGGCACGAGCGGCGGGATCACGCTCGGAGCGGCGACGACGGAGAACTACGATCTGGGCGCGAATCTGGGCTACCAGGCCGGACCGATCACGCTGTTCACGACCTACGGGTTCAACCAGCGGGGGCGTGAGGTGCGCGGGTTCAACCTGCGTCAGCTCCGGGACGAGGCCGGCGCTTCGCTCTCGTCCACCGAGCAGGACTTCGTCGGCGACTCGGATCGGCGCGGCCACACGCTGACCGCGAACCTCGAGTACCGGCTGGGCGAGCTCGACGCGATCACCAACGCGCTGTCCCTGCATCGCCGGTCCTCCACCGACGAGACGTTCAGCGCCTACACCGAGCTCGACGCATCGCGCTCGGTGACGGACCGCTACGCGCGCCCGCGCGAAGAAGAGGAGGAGTCGTTCCTCGTCGATTACACGCTGGGGTACAGGCGCGCCTGGGAGCCGCGGAACCACGAGCTGTCGGCCGAGATCCGCTTCGAACGGGACACGGACGCGGAGCGCACGCTGCGCTGGCGGCAGCCGATGTCGGATTCTTCCTCGCGCATCGATCTGGAGTCCGAGGACGTCGACGAGACCGAGCGTGAGCTCACCGCCGAGGTCGACTACGTCCGCACCCTGGGCGAGAGCACCAAGCTCGAGACGGGCTACCGGGGAGACGCCGAGTGGCTCGACCAGGAGCAGCTCGCGCTGGAGGACTCGCTGGGAACGGGCACCTGGGTTCCGAGCGCGCGGAGCGAGGCGTTCGTGTACCGGGAGGAGGTGCACGCGGTCTACGGGGTCCTGAGCCGGAGGGCCGGGAGATTCGAGCTCCAGGCCGGCCTGCGGGCAGAGTACGCGACGCGGGACCTCACGGTCGCGGAGCAGAGCTTCCCCCACGACTACACGAGCCTCTTCCCGAGCGCCATCGCCGTCTATTCCCCCGGAGAGGCGAGCCAGTTCAAACTCAGCTATTCACGCCGGGTGGATCGGCCGTGGGAGGGGCAGCTGAATCCCATCCCGCGCTTCGACGACGTGCAGAATGTCCGCCTCGGCAACCCCGAGCTCGAGCCGGAGTACACGCACGCGTTCGAGCTGGGGTACACGCGCTCGGGCGCGCTGGGCTCGCTCCAGATTGCGCCCTACTATCGCCGTACGACCGACATCATTCGGGTCGTGCTCGACACCGAGGACGTCGTCGACGGGCGCGAGGTGACCTCGATCCGCTTCGCGAACCTGGCCACCAGCGACGCCTGGGGCACCGACTTCAACGGATCGCTGGAGATCGGTGACCGGTTCAATGGCTTCGCGAGCTTCAACGTGTTCCAGCTGGTCACCGACGGCGGCCCGGCGTCGAGCCTCTCGACCGACGCCGTGTCGTGGTCCGCGCGCGCCAACGGCACGCTGCACCTGAGCCCGAGCCTGCGCCTGCAGGCGATGACGTTCTACCGCGCGCCGCGGCAAGTCGAGGGCGGCGAGATCTCGAGTTTCAAGCGGACGAGCCTCACGCTCCAGCAGGAGCTGTGGGACGATCGGGCCCGCCTGAGCCTTCGGGTCATCGACCCCTTCGATACGATGGCCTTCCGCTCCCGGGCGGGCGACGAGAACGTCGTCCAGATCAGCGAGCGGAAGTTCGATGCCCGCGCCCTGCGGCTGACGTTCCAGTACACGTTCGGGAAGCGGCCCGACGCCGTGCGGCGGACGGAGCCGGACACGGAAGAGGAGCCCGAAGGCATCTTCCCGTAGCTTCGCGGAGAGTTTCCGTGGAATTGGTATCTTTCCATACATCTCGCGGATGGGGCGTCGGATAGAATCGGAGTTGCGGTTCATGAGGGCCGCGTGTTCCCGACAATCCGGAGGTCCAGATGCTCGAAGACAGACAGCAGGGCGGAAGCGGCGGTCAGGGCGGCGGCCAGTCCGGCCGGCAGGGCGGCGGTCAGGGCGGCGGTCAGGGCGGCGGCGGTAAGGGCAGTCAGGGAGGCGGCGGGGGCTCCGGCGGCGGGGGCGGCACGGGCGGCGGCGGTGGCGGCAAGGGCGGCGGTGGCGGCAAGGGCGGCGGTGGCGGCGGCAAGGGCGGCGGTGGCGGCGGCCGTCAGGGTGGCGGCACGGGTGGCGGCCAGGGAGGCGGCCGCTCGGGCGGCGGATCGGGGGGCGGAAACCGGTAGCGCCCCAGGCGCATCGCGGAACCATGGGACGGGAGGGACGACGAAGCGCCTCTCCCGTCTCTCTTTTTCGGTCCTTTCTTCAGGGCGCTGGGCGGACGGCCACCGGTCCCTTGAACGTGCGCACGGTGATCGAGGTCCCCCCGCTCCCGGCCAGGATCGTGAACTCGCTCCCCGCCAGGTCGTCCTCGCGCCGCGACACGATCCGTCCCAGCTCGCTTCCCACCTGGCCCCCGAACGTGTGGACCGCGATCTCGGCGTCCGTGTCGGGCGCGAGCAGGAGCGTCACCGCGCCACCGTGGGTCTCGATCTCCCACGCCCCGCCGCGCGTGGGGCGGCCGGTCACGACCACCGCTCCGGTCACCGACTCGATCCGGGCGCGCGCTTGACGCGAGGCGGCGACCCGCACCTCGCCGGTCACGGTGCTCGCGGCGAGATCGGTGATGTCGCCCGCCAGCTCGATCTCGCCGCTGGCGGTCTTGACCCGCGCCCAGGGCGTGCGGGCACGGATCGAGACCGGCCCCTCCATCGACTCCGCCCGGATCGTCGACGGGGCGCCGCGCACCTGCACACTCCCGGTGACCGAGTAGAGGTCGAGCGCGCCCTCGACCCCGTCCACCTCGATCGAGGCGTCGGCGGCCTTGACCCACACGACGCTTGCCCGCGGCACGCGCAGCTCGAGGCGCGCGGCGCGCGGCCCGGCGCCGGTCGGCTCCTCGACCCCGAGCTTGATCGCCGATCGGCTGCCGCCGACATAGAGGCGTCCGGCGCCCGGCTCCAGCGTGGCGACGAGCGCGACCGAGTCCCGGTCCCAGCCGGCGATCGTCGTCGAGCCGCTCAGATTGTAGACCCGGATCGTGGCGTCCGGGGCGGCCGCGGCGCCGCGCTCGATCCGCTCCTGCGCGGCGGCCGGAGATACGAGGCCGGCGGCGACGGCGACGGCCTTCGCGAGCGCGGCGGCGCGGAGGGCGCGGGTCATCCGTCCGCCGAGCGCGCGGCCTGCTCGAGCAGGTCGATCTTCCGCTGGTAAGTCGCGAGCAGCATGCGGTTGAGCTCCCCGTTCCCCGGGTCGCGCTCGAGAGCGACCTGGAGCTCGACGATCGCCGCGTCGATGGTGGCCAGGTTCCGGCGGACGATGGCCATCGTCTCGGGGGCGAGGTTCTGCCGCTCGAGCCCGGTCAGGAGCTCCTGCGAAGCGGCCAGGAACCGCGCCTCCTGGTCGGCGACGCCGCCCGGGGCGGTCCCGGCGGCTGCGGGGGCTCGCTCCCCCGTCTCCTGGAGCTTGAGCGCCATCGCCTGGTCCCATCGGCGCGTCAGCATCGCGGTCACGACCGCGGTCACGAGGACGAGCGCGAGCGCCGCGGCCACCAGGCCCCAGCGCGAGAGGCCGGACACGGGGCGCACCCGCCGCGCCCGCCGGAGCGGAACGACCTCGTCCGCGTCCAGCCGCGCGTCGATCCCCGGCCACAGGTCCCGCGGCGGCCGGATCTCGCGCGGCAGCCCGGCGGCGGCCGAGCGCAGCTCCCCCACCTCCGCCGCCTCGGCGCGGCACGTCGCGCACGACTCCAGGTGGCCCGCGACCTCGCGCGCGTCGGCCTCCGCCAGCGATCCCTCGACCCACTCGTCGAGCCGCTCGCGCGTCTCCTCGCAGGTCCAGCTCATGGGCGCCTCCCGTCGTTCACGCCAAGGCCTCCCGCAGGAGCCGCCGCGCCCGGTGGAGCTGGGCCTTCGAGGTGCCGGCCGCGATCCCGGTCATCTCGGCGATCTCCTGGTGGCCGTATCCTTCCACATCGTAGAGCACGAACACCCGCCGCGCTCCGGACGGCAGCCGCGCGATCGCGCGCTCCAGATCGACGCCCAGGCCGACCCGCGGGGCGGACTCGAACCGCCGCCCCGTCGCGGCCGTCTCCCGCCGGACGCGCCGGCCGGACGAACGGCGCTCGGTGAGCACGACGTTGACGGTCAGGCGGTGGAGCCAGGTGGCGAACGCGGCCTCGCCGCGGAACGAGGGGAGCTTGCGCCACGCGAGCACGAACGCGTCCTGGGCCCGCTCCATCGCCTCCTCGGGTTCCCCGGTCAGCCGCAGACAAAGCGCGTAGATCCGCTCCACATGGTCCTCGTACAACTGGCGGAAGGCGGCTCGGTTCCCGGCCTGCGCGCGCCGGACGAGATCGCTCACAGCGGCGGCGGCGGGGATGCGAGCGATGGTTTCATGCTCGGCACCTCCTCCCGGGGTCACGTCGGTCCGTCGTGATGGGATGCCGCCGCCCGGCCGACGGTTTGAACCGCGGGGCCCGGGGGTCCAGGGCGACCGGATGAGGAAGCGGCTAAGCGTCTCGTCGCCTCGTCGGTCGCTTACTCGCTCAGGATGGCGTGC
>DATKCO010000002.1:0-53063 GCA_035513155.1 Gemmatimonadota bacterium
TCGACCTCGGCCCCGTGGGCGACGATCCGGACCCGCTCGAGCCTCCGGGCGCCGGCCGCCTCCACGGCCCCGCGCACGCCGAGCTCCTCGAGGATCGGCGTGGCGCCGGGGCTCAGGAACTCGCCGCAGGGCTTGGGCCGGGGAAAGCGGGAGCGGTCGATCACGCACACCTCCAGCCCCCGGCGCGCCAACCGGATCGCCGTCGAGGCGCCCGCTGGGCCGCCCCCCACGATCACCGCGTCACACCTCAGGAGCCCGCTCCGTGGTCCACCCGCACGCCGACCAGCGCCATGCGGTAGGGAAACCCGTCGCGGATCCGCCAGCGGAAGCCCGGGTGGTCGCTCGCGCCGACGGCCAGCGCGATCGCCAGCAGCTCGCGTGGGAGGAACGCCTTGAGGACCGACAGCGGACCGTCCGCGCGCACCAGCCGGTTGTCCGTCAGCGCCCGGGAGAGGGTCCAGATCGCCGCCGCCGCGACCCGGGACCGGACGAGGTCGTTGACGATCACGGCGCGCCGGGACACGCGACACATCTCCGCCAGGAGATCGCGGGCGCCGGCCGTCGAGAGGTGGTGGAAGAAGCACGAGCAGTGGACGACGTCGACCGCGCGGTCGAGGAAGGGCAGGGCGAGCGCGTCGGCGCGGATCGCCGCCGGTCTCTCGCCGGTCTCCCCGCGCGACCCGGCGAGCGCGATCGGGCTTCGATCGACGACGAACACCCGGGGATCGCGCCCGACCGCGCGCGCCCAGCGCGCCATCCGCGCGGCGAACCGACCGCTGCCGCACGCCACGTCGAGGATCTCGATCGAACCGGATCCGCTCCGCGCCAGGGGGAGGAAGACCTCCCCGGTGAGCCGATACCCGCCGAGCCGGTGGTTGACCTGGTCCAGCAGGCGGTAGGCCTCGACGATCTCGTCCGGCGAGCCCGCTCCCGCGTCCATGAGCTCGATCCGCTCGGCCCCGCGGCGGCGGGGCGGGCGCAGGATCACGGCGCGCCGGGCCCGCCCCCGGCCAGGGTCTCGACCGGCTTGCCGAGCCACCGCTCGCCGCGCATCGCCGCCACCCCGTACAGCGTCCGCCACGGCTCGAACCAGTCGGCGGGCACCATGACGACCTTGCGCTCCTCGACCGTCCAGGTCGCGGGGTCGCAGCGCGGTGGCTGGCAGGCCGGCTGGACCTGGATGTCGAAGTCGTGCTCCATCACCGCCGGCGCTCGGTACTCGACGATCCGCTCGACGCGACCCGCGTGATCGACGGTGCGGAACAGGAGGAACTCGGGAATGAGGTCCTGGTCGACGTCGTAGGTCATCGCGACGTAATCGAGCGAGTCGCCGCGCGGCAGCGAGAACCAGAGGTAGCGACGGCCGGTCGGATCGCGCCCGTACCCGACCGACTCGCGCTGGTCGGCGAGCGCTCCGATGAGATAGACGCCGGTGACGCGGCCCGAGTCGAACGCCTCGAGGCTGACGCCACTGTCGGGAGTGGAGAGGATCTCCTCGGCCGAACCCACCGCGTAGCGCACCTCGCCGGGGGCGAGGAGGAGCGCCGCGTCGGTCGCCCGCTGGGCGAGCGCGGGGCCGGCGACCAGCAGCAGGAGCGCCAGAGTCCCGGCCGGGCTACGCGTCTTTCTTCACCGCGATCGACTTCGGCTGCAGGAACAGCAGCAGGTAGTCGCGGCCGCCCGCCTTGGAGTCGGTCCCCGACATCTTGAAGCCCCCGAAAGGATGCACCCCGACGAGGGCGCCGGTGCACTCGCGGTTGATGTAGAGGTTGCCCACGTGGAACTCGCGCTTCGCCCGCTCTGCCTTCTTCTCGTCCCGCGTGTAGACCGCGCCCGTGAGCCCGTAGTCGGTACCGTTGGCGATCTCCAGCGCGTGGTCGTAGTCGCGGGCTTTGATGACCGCCAGAACGGGCCCGAAGATCTCCTCCTGGGCGATGCGCGCGTCGGGGTCGACGTCGGCGAAGATCGTCGGCTGGATGTACCAGCCGCGCGACGCGTCGGACTTCCCGCCCAGCACGAGCGTGCCCTCGTCCTTCCCGACCTCGATGTACTCCCGCACCTTGTCGAACTGCGAGCGGCTCGAGACCGGGCCCATCCACGCCCCCTCGACGACCGGTCCCGGCTCGATCTTCGCGGCGCGCGCGACCAGGCGCCTGAGGAACTCGTCGTAGAGCGCGGCGTCCACGATCGCCCGCGAGCAGGCCGAGCACTTCTGTCCCTGGTAGCCGAACGCGGAGAGCGTGACGCCCTCGACCGCCGCTTCCAGATCGGCGTCCGCGTCGACGACGATCCCGTCCTTGCCCCCCATCTCGGCCACCACCCGCTTGATCCAGAGCTGACCCGGCTGATGGCGGGCGGCCCGCTCGACGATCTCGAGGCCGACCTGCCGGGACCCGGTGAAGGAGACGAACCCGACCTCGGGGTGCTCGACCATCCTGCGCCCGAGGATCTCCCCGGAGCCCGTGACGAAGTTGAGCACTCCGGGCGGGAGGCCCGCTTCGTCCATCACCTCGACGAGCTTCCACCCGATCGTCATCGACTCGCTCGCGGGCTTGACCACGGTCGTGTTGCCGGCCACGATCGCCGCCACCGTCATGCCGGTCAGGATCGCGAGCGGGAAGTTCCACGGGGAGATGATCGCGCCCACGCCGATCGGGAGGTAGACGATTTCGTTGGTCTCCGGCTCGTACGGCGCGAGCGGGTAGGGGTCGTAGGCGTAGTGGAGCATCAGGCGGGCGTAGTAGTCGCAGAAGTCGATCGCCTCGGCGACGTCCGCGTCCGCCTCGGCCCAGGACTTTCCCACCTCGAAGCACATCCAGGCCGCGAGCTCGAGCCGCCGGCGGCGCATGATCTCGGCGGCGCGGAACAGGACGTCGGCGCGCTCGTCCGCGGGGACGTCCTTCCACGTCTCGAACGCCACGCGGCCGGCTTCGATCGCGCGATCGGCCAGGGCCTGTTCGCCGGCGGGGAAGACCCCGACCACGCGGTCCGGGTTCGACGGGTCGACCGACGGGCGCGTGGCCTCGAGGCGCACGTCCTCGCCCCCCACGCGGCACGGATACTCGCGGCCGAGCTCGCCCCTCACCTGCTCGATCGCGGCGCGCATCCCCTGCTCGACCTCCGGACTGGAGAAGTCGGGGTAGGGGGTCGGGCGGTAGTCGGCGAGCCGCTCCGCCAGGGTGGACGGAGCGCGGCGGTCGGACATCGTGGCGGTCGTGTCGTTCATCGGATCCTCTCCTCCGGTAGGTCTTCGTCGTCCCTGGACAAGGTCCGCCCCGCCCCGAACGCCGTCAACCGCGGGCAAGGCGCGGACGCCGTAGAGCTGGAGCGTGACCTCGGGCAGATCGTGCGGTCGCTCGCCGATCGCTATCCCAACCTCCAGCTCGTCTTCCTCTCGAGCCGGATCTACGGCGGGTACGCGAAAACGCCCCTGAACCCCGAGCCCTACGCCTACGAATCGGGATTCGCGGTCAAGTGGCTCGTCGAGGCACAGATCGAACAGGCGCGGACCGGGGTCGTCGACCCGGTAGCCGGCGACCTCGATCCCGCCCGGGTGCCCTGGGTCGGATGGGGACCCTACCTGTGGACCGAAGGCGCCGAAGGGCGTTCGGACGGGCTCGTGTGGCTGCCGGGGGACGTCCGCGACCAGGACGGCACCCACCCCTCGTCCTCCGGGATCGAGAAGGTCGGCGACCTGCTGCTCGACTTCTTCAAGTCCTCGCCTGTCACCCGCTGCTGGTTCCTGGCGGGACTGGACTGCGGCTGAGGGTCATGGCTTTGAGCCGCCCCAGAATCAGGACCCGGACGGTACGTTTTGTTACAATGCGGTTTGTGGCTTTCGCTCAGGGCCCTTACGCGGTCCGGGCGCGGCGCACCTTCTCCACGAACCGCCGGTGGAGCCGCTCGTCCCGGGTGAGCTCGGGATGGAAGGTCGCGACCAGCGCGCGATCGGTCTCGACGAGCGCGATCTCCTCGCCCGCGCGGGCCAGGACCTCGACGCCGGGACCGACCCTCTCGATGACCGGCGCGCGGATGAAGACCGCGCGGACCGGCCCTCCCTCCAGGCCCACGACCTCGAGCTCGGCGACGAACGATTCCCGCTGGCGCCCGTAGGCGTTCCGCTCCACCGTCATCGGGACGAGCGAGAGATGGGGCAGCGGGGCCCCGACGACCTCGCTGGCCAGCAGGATCGCACCCGCGCACGTGCCGAACATCGGCATCCCCTCCTCGCCGCGGATGCGGATCGCCTCCAGCAGCCCCTCGTAGTCGAGCAGCCGCCGCAGGGTCGTCGACTCGCCGCCGGGAAGGACGAGCCCGTCGAGCCCGGCGAGGTCCTCCGGTCGCTTGACCCATCGCGGGCGGGCGCCCGCGCGCGCGAGGGCCGCGGCGTGCTCGCTGACGTCTCCCTGGACGCCGAGGACGCCGATGGTCGGCGCGAGCGCGATCTCGTCGGGCGACGGCGCGCGCACGGCGGGGTCGCCGGGCCGCGGCAGGTCGAAGCGCCTGGTCATCGGGTCGGGTCCTCGGAGGGTCAGGTCGAGCGGGTCTGCATGAGTTCCTCGGCGGCGAGGCGGTCCAGGCCGCGCATCGCCTCCTCGGTGCCCAGCTCCTCGGTCACGCGGGCCAGGATGTCGGGATCGTCGTAGTGGGTCGTCCCGAGGACGATCGCGCGCGCGAACGCCTCGGGTTTGTCCGACTTGAACACCCCGCTCCCCACGAACACGCCGTCGGCCCCGAGCTGCATCATGAGCGCGGCGTCGGCCGGGGTCGCGATACCGCCGGCGGCGAAGTTGACGACCGGGAGCCGCCCGGACTCGGCCACCTCGACGACGAGGTCGAGCGGGGCAGCGTGGTCCTTGGCGGCGACGAACCGTTCCCCCTCGTCCATCGACGCGAGCGCGCGGATCTGGCCCTGGATCAGGCGCATGTGGCGCACGGCCTCGACGATGTTGCCGGTGCCGGGCTCGCCCTTCGTGCGGATCATCGCCGCGCCCTCGGCGATCCGCCGGAGCGCCTCGCCCAGGTTCCGCGCCCCGCAGACGAACGGGACCGTGAACGCGCGCTTGTCGATGTGGTGGGCCTCGTCGGCCGGGGTCAGGACCTCGGACTCGTCGACGTAGTCGACCCCTAGCGCCTCCTCGATCTGCGCCTCGACGAAGTGGCCGATCCGGCACTTCGCCATGACCGGGATCGAGACCTCGGCCATGATCTCCTTGATCTTCGTGACCGGCGCCATGCGGGCCACGCCACCCGCGGCCCGGATGTCGGCCGGGACGCGCTCGAGCGCCATGACGGCGACCGCGCCGGCGTTCTCAGCGATCTTCGCCTGCTCGGCCGAGACGACGTCCATGATGACGCCGCCCTTGAGCATGCTCGCGAGGCCGCGCTTGACCTCGAGCGTGCCGGTCTCCCGGCGCGGGTTCTCGGGATTCATGAGGCCCTCATCGTGACGAAGATACATGGGGCGCCCGCGGCCGCCAAAGCGCGAGCGGTCGGGCCGCGGCGAGCCGATTGACGGCGCCCCGGGGCGGCCCTAAATCCCTCTCCCCGATGATCCGACCGATGCCCTCCGAGCCGCGCCGCATCCTCGTCGTCCGGCTGGGCGCGATCGGCGACGTGGCCCGGGTGCTGCCGATGCTGGCGGGCCTCAGGGCCCGCTTTCCGGGCGCGGAGATCGACTGGGTCGTGCAGTCGAAGGCGGCCGACCTCCTCCGTGGCCATCCCCAGATCGCGCGCCTGTGGGTGGTCCCGTTCCGGAGCTGGCGCGAGGCGCTCACCGCCCGCGCGTGGCGGCTGCGGCAGGAGATGCGGTCCCGGAGGTACGATCTGGTGCTCGACTTCCAGGGGATGATCAAGGGCGCCGTCTGGGCCGTGGCGGCCGGCGGGCCGGCCGTGCGGGTAGGCTGGGGGCCGGGCCACGCGCAGAACCTGGCGTGGCTCTGGTACCACGGGGTCCGGACGCCGCCGGGCCGGCGGGTGAACCGCCACCTCCGCCATCGCTCCCTTGTCGACTGGCTCGGAGCGCCGGACGTGCCGGGGACCCCGCCGCCGTGGCCGGCCTCCCAGGCCGGCCCGCTCGACGCGTTCCTCGACGGGATCGTCGAAGAGCCGCGCCCCTGGATCCTCGCATACCCCGGCTCCAGCCGGAGCGGCAGCCACAAGCGGTGGGATCCCGATCGGCTGCGGCAAGCGCTCGCCGCGATTCGGGAGCGGGCGGGCGGGACCGTGCTGGTCGGCTGGGGGCCCGCCGAGGAGGAGGAGGCGCGCGAGCTGGCGCGGGGGATCGCCGGCGCCCGCCTCATCCCCCCGACCACGATCCCCCAACTCGCGATGGTCCTCGCCCGCTGCGACCTCTACGTCGGGATGGACACCGGGCCGATGCACGTCGCCGCCCTCGTCGGGACCCCGACGGTCGGCGTGTTCGGCCGCTCCGACCCGGAGATCCACGGGCCGGCGGCCCACCTCCCCGCGCGCGTCGTCGCCGGGCCCCAGGCCCGCGAGTGGAAGACGCGGAAGCGTCGGGGTTTGCCGCCCTTCGAGGAGCCGGCGCCCGAGGAGGTCGTCGCCGCCGCGCTCGCCCTGCTCGGAGAGGAGCGATGAAGATCCTCTTCGTCAACGCGATCGGCTTCCTGGGCGGGGCCGAGAAGTGGATCGTGAACCTGACCCGACGCCTCGTTCCCCGCGGGCACGCGATCGAAGTCGCCCACGACCCGCGCTCGCCGCTGGGCGAGCTCGCCCGCGGCGCCGGGGCCGAGGCGTGGGTGCCGCGGGGCCGCTTCCGCGGGGCGGCCCGGGCGGCACGCGCGCTGGCGGGGGAGATCCGGGAGCGGGGGGTCGACGTGGTCGTCTCGACGACCCGGACCGATCTCAAGATCGCGGGCTTCGCGGCCCGTATGGCCGGCCATCCCGGCGTCGTCGCACGCCTCAACAGCGGGTGGAACCCGGCGGAACCGGTCGTGACCTCGGGCTGGAGCTGGCGCCGCCATCGCTGGTACCACCGGCACCTCGTCCAGCTGGCCGCGACGAACAGCCGGGCGGGGAAGTCCGACGTCGTGGCGCGGGATTACCTGCCGCCGGACCGGGTGTTCCCGATCTACAACGGGGTCGACTTCTCCCGCTTCGACCCGGATCGGATCGAACGCGGGGCGTTCCGCTGCCGGCTGGGGATCGCGCCGGAGGCGCCCCTGGTCGTCTCGATCTCCCGCTACGTGGAGCGGAAGGGCCAGGAGTTCGAGGTCGAGGCGGCGGGCAGGCTGACCGAGGCGCGGCCGGACCTGCACGTGGCGTTCCTCGGGCCCTGCCGCGAGCGGGAGCGGCCGTTCAAGGAGCGGCTCGTCGCTCGGGCGAGCCTGTTCCCGGGCCGCGAGCGGATTCACTTCCTGGACGCCCGGGACGACATCCCGCAGGTCCTCGCCGACGCCGACGTGCTGATGCGGGCCGCGCTCACCGAGGGGCTGCCGAACGTCGCGCTCGAGGCGATGGCGATGCGGGTGCCGGTCGTGGCGACGGCGATCTGCGGAACGCCCGAAGCGGTGCTGGACGGCCGGACGGGCCGGCTCGTCCCCGCCGGCGACGACCGGGCGATCGCCGCCGCGGTCGACGAGTTCCTCGACCTGTCACCGGAGGGGCGAGCCGCGCTGGGACGGGCGGGCCGCGCCCACGTCCTCGAGCACTTCACGCTCGAGCGGATGACGGACGCCTACGAGGAGCTGTTCGAGCGGGCGCTGGCGGAGCGCAGGGACGGGAAGGACTCGCCCTAGCACGACGGCCGCCCCTCGCAGGGCGGCCGCCGTCTGGAACTCGTCGTGTGGGAAATGATCGTTACATCGCCGCCGTGTCGGCCATCATCATGGTGTCGCCCATCATCATGGTGTCCATCATGATGTCCGGCTCGGCCGGCGGGGGTGTGGTCATGGCCGTATCGGCGGGGGTGAGCTCGGTGCCCTCTTCCTCGGCGCCCTCCTGCGAGCAGGCGGCCGCGGCGACGGCCGCGACCAGCGCGAAGACGGGAACGATCTTGAAGAACCGCATCCTGCAGACCTCCCTCTCAAGGTCCAGGTCAGAAAACCCACGTTCGCCGGATCGACCACAAGTGTCGTCACGACGAACCGGTAATGTGGGGACGGGGCACCGGCGCCGTCAAGAAACTTGTAGGGAAGCCGGGTTCCGGATAGCCTCGTCGCGCATGGCCGTCCCCGTCTCCGCGCGTCGCTCCTGGGTGCGTCCCGCGATCCTGCTCGGACTGCTGGCCGCGATGGCCGTGCTGGCCCGGATCGGCGACGTGCCGGAGCGCCTGGCGGCCGTGGCGGAGACCACTCGCGCGCCCGGTCCCTGGACCCCGGCCGCGCTGATCGGCGTCTATGCCCTGCGCCCCCTGACCCTGGTGCCCGTGACGCCGCTCTGGATCGTCTCGGGTGCGCTCCTGGGATGGGGAGGGGGAGCGGCGTGGTCGGTCGTGGGGACGAGCGTGGGCGCCGCGATCGGGTTCGCGCTCGCGCGCCGGCTGGGGCGCGACTTCGTCGAGCGCCGGTTCTCTCGGCTCGGCCGTCTCGGCCGCGTGGAGCCGGGCCACGGTCTCCGGACCGTCCTGGCCCTCCAGCTGACCCCCGTTATGCCGCACGACCTGATCAACGCGGTGGCCGGGGTCTCACGGATGCCCTATCGCCATTTCTTCGTCGGGAGCCTCGTCGGCAGCCTGCCGATCATCGTGGTATATACCTACGTGGGATCGGCCGTCCTGGAGGTGGACTCCCCCCGGTTCTGGATCGCCGCGGGGATCCTCACGGTCCTCACGATCGTGATGGTGGGCTGGAATCGGCGCCTCGCCCGGCGGCAGCCGCGAAACGAACCTTCGAAGGAGGAATGACGATGCGCAGGACCTCGAAGATCGCGAGCGCCATGGCGCTGGGCCTTTCGCTGGGGCTGGTGGGGTGCGGGCAGGAGGACGGAACGGACGGAGAGGATGCCGACACGCTCCGCGTCGCGATGCCGGAGGACGTCGGGGAGCGGCTGGAGGAGGCCGGGCGCGACGTCGGCGAAGCGGTCGGCGAGGGGATGGAGAGAGCGGGGGAGGCGCTGGAAGGCGCCGGCCGGGAGGTCCAGGAGAAGATGCGGGAGGGCCAGGCCGACACCGTCCGGATGTAGCCCGAGCGGCCGCCGGGCGGGCTCACCGCAGGCCCCGCTCCGCCATCCACTGCAGCGTAATCGACATCAGCGCGTCCACCACCTCCTCGTCGGAGGTGGCGACGTGGGCGCTCTCCAGCCAGACGATCTGCTTCGGCTGGCGCAGCGCCCGGTAGAGCTCCAGCACGCTCGACCGCGGGATGAACTCGTCGCCGGCGGCGTTGACCATCAGGACCGGCCGCGGGGCGACCTCCGGCGCGTACCGGGTGGGCTCGAGCGGCGCGACGACCCACGACAGACCCCACGCGAGCGAGCGCATCACCCAGTCCGGCCCCCGGTCACGGAACGCGTAGTAGGCCATGGTCGCGATGTCGCCGCCGCCATGGAGCAGCGCGGCCCCGGCGATCCGCTTGTCGGTGGCGGCGGCAGCCACCGAGAACGGCACCCCGAGGCTGACCCCGATGATCGTCACCCGGTAGGGATCCACGTCCTCCCGACTGTAGAGGTACTGGGCCGCCAGCAGGATCGCCGGCGGCGTGCCGAAGACCCCCTGACGCATGGTGCCGAAGTGCCGCACCCAGTCGAGCCCCCGCGGTCGCTGGGGACCGGTGTAGGGGTAGTCCATCGACAGCAGGACGAGATCGGCGGTCTCGGCGGGGATGTCGACCGCTTTGCGCCCGGTCTTGTAGCCCCCGAGGAGGATGGCGGCCGGCTGGCGCTCGCCGCTCCGCGACCCTTCCGCCCGGACCCGGACCCGTACCGCGAGACCCCGGTCGTTCACCAGCGTCACCTCGGTGAGCCGCTTGCCGTCCCGCGCGGTTCCGATGCCGGTCGAGTCTCGGACCGCCACCAGCTCGCCGGCCGCGCGCGCGAACCGGGGGCGGTAGTCGTAGCCGCGATAGGCGGCGAGCGCCGCGACGATCGCCGCGGCGGCGATCAGGGTGAGCAGGATCACGCGTCGTTTCATGGTTGGCACGCCTTCCGAGGCGCGGCTATCGTGGGCCGCCCCTGATGATCCGAATCCCGATTCGCTTCCGTCCGCGGGTCGCCGCGGGCGAAGGTGCGCGCCGCGGTCCGGTGCGACAACCCGCCCGTGGGTCCCGTCGATCCCGGGCCGTCGCGCTCGCGCCGACGCTGGCCGCGCTCGCCGGCTGCGCGATCCTCGAGCGCGAGGAGCCCCCCGGCGCGCCGGTCGCGGTGGCCGACTCCGTGGCGTCCGACCCGATACCGGCGCCCGCCCCCCGCGCCGTCGTCGACCTCGACAGCCTGACCTCGGCGCTGCTGGCGCGGGCGGACACGACCGACCCGGCTCGCCGGTACGCGCTCGAGGCCGAGATCCGCGACTGGCTCGCGCGCCTCGAATTCGGTGATCCCGAGCTGCTGCCCGACGGGGAGGAGCCGGGGCCGTATTTCCGCCCCTGGCGCGGCCGACTGCTGGACGCGCTCGGCTGGCTCTCCTTCCGCGCCGGCGACTACCGCCAGGCCGAGGCGGCGCTGGTCTCGGCCGCGGAACAGATCCACGCCTGGGGCGCGACGGAGGGGTACGCGGCGCACTTCTGGCACCTCGGGAAGCTGCACGCGTCGCGCGGGCGGTGGCGGCAGGCGGCCGAGGCGTTCATCGACGCGGAGACCCGGGGGATGGGAGCGGGGGCCACGCCCGATCTGGTCGAGGCGTGGCGCCAGAGCCGGGGGTCCCTGCGGGGGCTCGAGGCCGCGCGCGCGGCCGAGCTCGCGCGGATCGAGGACGAGCGACGGCAATCGCTGGTCGCGGGGTCCCTCTATCAGGCGCTCCCCGCCTTCCGCTGGCCGCGGCGGACTGGGCCGCCGATGGCGGCCTCGGAGCTGGCCGGCGGCCAGGCCGTCGTCGCCGTCTGGGGTCCCGGGTGCGAGCGGTGCGAAGGGTTCGCGGCCGCGATCGAGCCGCTCGCCGAGCGGCTGGCCCGGCGCGGCGAGACGCTGGTCGCGGTGTGGCTGGGGGACGACCCCGGAGGCGCGGGGCCGCCCCGGCCGTATGCCGTGCTCGTCCCGCTCGACCCCGCCGATGCGCGCCGCCGGCTCGCCGCCGACTCGCTACCCCTGTTCGCGGTCGTGGACGCGAAGGGGCTGATTCGATACCGTCATGCCGGCCCGCGGGCGTTTCCGCCGCCGATCGATGATATCGTCGTGCAGCTGGACCATCTGGCCCGGTCCCGATACTAGGCAACCCGACTCTCGAGGAGCTTCCATGAAGGTGTACGACAGCCAGGACATCCGGAACCTCGCCGTGATCGGACACGGCGGCTCGGGCAAGACGACCCTCGTCAACGCGATGGCATGGCTCGCCGGCTCGTGCGGGCGCATGGGGTCGGTGGAGGACGGCAACGCGCTGACCGACTTCACCCCCGACGAAGTCGAGCACCAGATCTCGATCAACCTGGCCCTCGCCTGGGCCGAGTTCATGGACGCGAAGATCAACCTGATCGACACCCCGGGATATCTCGACTTCGCGGGCGAGGTGAAGGCCGGGCTCCGTGTGGCCGACGCGGCGTGCGTGGCCGTCAACGCGGTGGCCGGCGTCGAGGTGGGCACCGAGCGGGTGTGGGAGTACGCCGCGGGAGAGAACCTGCCGCGCATCGTCTTCGTCGGGATGATGGACAAGGAGCACGCCGATTTCGAGAGCGTCTATCGGCAGGTCCGCAACCTCCTCTCCGAACGCGCCATCCCGGTCGAGATCCCGATCGGGCAGGGAGCCGGCTTTCACGGCCTCTGCAACCTGTTCAGCGGGAAGGCGCACCTCTACCAGCCGGGTGCGAAGGGCGAGCGCGAGATCGGTGACATCCCGGAGGAGGTGCGGGCCGACTACGACCGCTACCGCCAGGAGCTGATCGAGACGGTCGCCGAGACCGACGACACGCTGATCGAGCGCTATCTGGAAGGGGAGGAGCTGTCCCGCGAGGAGGTCCTCACGGCGATGAAGGCGGGGATGATGCGCGGCGAGCTGTTCCCCGTCTTCTGCGGCTCGGCGTTCCAGCTGCAGGGCGTCCGCTCCTTGCTCCAGAAGGTCGTGGAGCTGGTCCCGAACCCGACCCAGCGGCCGGAGATCCGCGCCACCCGCCAGGGATCCGACGAGAAGGTCTTCATCGCGCCCAACGGAGACTCCCCGGCCAGCGCACTGGTGTTCAAAACGACGACCGAGCCGCACGTCGGCGAGCTGTCGTACTTCCGGGTGTTCAGCGGCCGGGTGGCGAGCGGCGAGGATCTGCGGAACTCGAGCCGCCAGCACGACGAGCGGCTGGCCCACATCGGGATCATGCAGGGACGGGACCGCAGCGAGGTGCCCTATCTCCAGAGCGGCGACATCGGCGTCGTTCCGAAGCTCAAGGCGACCCATACCGGCGACACGCTCTCGGCCCGGGACCGGCCGGTGGTGCTGCGCGGGATCGAGTTTCCGGCCCCGGTCATCGCGGTCGCGATCGAGCCGGACAAGGAGGGGGAGGAGGAGAAGATCGGAAACGCGATGGCGAAGCTGCACGAGGAGGATCCGACCTTCGTCCACGCCTACAACGCCGAGCTCGGCCAGACGATCATCCGCGGGATGGGCGAGCTCCACCTCCAGGTCGTGCTCGAGCGCATGGAGCGGAAGTTCCACGTCAAGGCGCACATGAAGCAGCCCAAGATCGCCTACCGCGAGACGATCCGGCGTCGGGCCGAGTCGCAGGGCCGCTACAAGAAGCAGACGGGCGGCCGCGGCCAGTTCGGCGACTGCTGGATCCGGGTGATCCCCCAGAGCCGCGGCGAGGGATACGCGTTCGTGGATGAGATCAGCGGCGGGGCGATCCCCAACAAGTTCATCCCCGCCGTCGACAAGGGGATCCAGGAGGCGCTCGAGAAAGGCGTCCTGGCCGGGTACCCGGTCGTCGATCTCCGGGTCGAGCTCTTCGACGGCTCGTACCACACCGTCGACTCGAGCGAGATGGCGTTCAAGATCGCCGGATCGATGGCGTTTCAGGAGGCCGCCGAGCGCGCCGAGCCCGTGCTGCTCGAGCCGGTCATGGAGGTCACCGTGGTCACGCCCGACGAGTACCTGGGGGACGTGATCGGTGACCTCAACCAGCGCCGCGGACGGATCCTCGGCATGGAGCCCGCCGGTAACGGCAAGCAGAAGATCCAGGCGCACGTGCCCCAGGCCGAGCTGTATCGGTACTCCACAAACCTCCGCTCGCTGACCCAGGGCCGCGGCGATCACGCACGGACCTTCCGGGGTTACGAAGAGGTGCCGCACCACATCGCCGAGAGGATCGTGGCCGAGGCGGAGGAGGAGCGAGCCGGAGCGGGCATCCGGCACTGAGTGGGGGCACGCCTCCCGGCGTCGCGCTGGCCCCAAGCTTGCAAGCTCCCCCAGGCATGGACGATCGACCCGACACCATGCCCGAACCCGCCTCCGGAGGTGGCACCTGGGTCCCCGTGCCCGCGGAGGAATGGGGAGGCGCCCCGGTCACCAAGTTCCTCTGTCCTGTCCACGCGGTTCCAGAAGAGTGGCAGATCGTTTCCCACGCCGGACAGCGGATGATCCGCTACGCGTGCCCGGTCGAGGGATGCGGCCACGAGTGGACGGTCAAGCGCCTGCGCGCCTGACTCGCGAATCGCGGCACGCGCCGTTGGAGCGCCCGCTCCCGGTGGCTATATTTCTCCGCAAGAGCTCCCGTCACGACGAAACGATCCATCCGAGGCGCCGATGTCCGGTCACAGCAAGTGGTCCACGATCAAGCGCAAGAAGGGCGCGGCGGACGCCAAGCGCGGCCAGATCTTCACCCGGCTGATCAAAGAGATCACGGTCGCCGCGCGCGAAGGGGGCGGCGACCCGGAGGCGAACCCGCGCCTCCGCACCGCGGTCGACAACGCCAAGGCCCAGAACATGCCCTCCGACAACATCGAGAAGGCGATCAAGCGCGGCACCGGCGAGCTCGAGGGGGTGAGCTACGAGCGGGTCACCTACGAGGGGTACGGCCCGGGCGGCGTGGCGCTGTTCATCGAGTGCCTGACCGACAACGAGAACCGTACGGTGGCCTCGATCCGGCACCTGCTGTCGAAGCACGGCGGCAACCTGGGCAAGGACGGATCGGTGGCGTGGATGTTCGACCCCAAGGGACAGATCCTGATCGACGCCTCGCGGCACGACCCCGAGGTCGTGATGCTGGCGGCGATCGACGCCGGCGCCGAGGACGTGATCGAGGAGGAGGGGTTCGTCCGGGTGATGACGCCGTTCACCGCGTTCCAGGCGGTCCAGGACGCGCTCCACGAGGCGGGCATCGAGGCCGAGGAGGCCGAGCTCGCGATGATCCCGAAGAGCACGGTGGCGGTCGAGGGGTCGACCGCCGAGCGGCTCCTCAAGCTGGTCGACGCCCTCGAGGAGGACGACGACGTGCAGAAGGTGGCCGCCAACTTCGACATCGACGAGCAGATCCTCGCCGAGGTCGGGTAGCGCCGCCGTGCGCGTGCTCGGCGTCGACCCGGGCAGCGCGGTGACGGGCTACGGCGTGGTCGAGCGGCGGGGCCGGGAGCTGGCGTGCGTCGATTGCGGCACGATCCCGGGCGGCGACGGGGCGCTTGCCGATCGCCTGCTGGCCGTGTTCGACGGGCTGACCGAGGTCATCGCCGCCTTCGATCCCGCCGAGGTCGTCATCGAGAACGCGTTCCTGGGGAAGAACGTCCGCACGCTCGCGGTCATGAGCCAGACGCGCGGGGTGCTCGTGCTGGCGGCGCGGAAGGCCGGCCTGCCGGTCCACGAGTACACGCCTCGCGAGATCAAGCAGTCGGTGGTCGGGACCGGCCGCGCGTCGAAGACCCAGATCGCGTGGATGGTCTCGACCCTCCTCCACCTGCCGACCGCGGGCGTCCCGCGCGACGCGACCGACGGCCTGGCGGTGGCGCTCTGCCACCTGAACCGCGGCGCGCGCGCCAACGGTCGCCCAGGGCCCGCGTGATCGGGTCGCTCCGCGGGCGGCTGGCCCGCAAGTCGATCGACGAAGTCACGATCGAGGTGGGGGGCATCGGCTGGCGGATCTCGATCCCCCTTTCGACCTACGAGTCGCTGCCGGCCGAAGGGGAGGAGGCGGCGCTCGTCACCCATCTCCACGTCCGCGCGGAGGAGCTCACCCTCTACGGCTTCGCCTCCGGCCGCGAGCGGCGCCTGTTCGAGACCCTGATCGGTGTCAGCGGGATCGGGCCGCGCCTCGCCCTCCACGTCCTGTCCCGGCTCACGCCCGAGCGGTTCGTGGCGGCGATCCGGCGCCAGGACCTGGCGACCCTGACGGGGATCAGCGGCGTCGGCAAGAAGACCGCCGAGCGGCTCGTGCTCGAGCTCAAGGACAAGGTGGGGGAATTCGCCGAGATCGAAGGCGAGGAGGCCGAGCCCGTGCACCTGACGACGAACGGCGAGGACGCGGTCAAGGCCTTGATCGCGCTCGGGATCCAGCGCCGGACCGCCGAGCGCGCGGTGCAGGAGTCGCTGGCGGAGGAGCCCGACGCCCCGGCCGCCGACCTCACCCGCCGGGCGCTCTCCTCGATCCGGGAGTGAGATGAGCGACAAGAAGTTCAAGAGCTCCCTGAGCGGCCGCCAGGCGACCCGTCCCGAGGTCGCGGCCCCGGAGGAGGAAGCGTTCGAGGAGACGCTCCGGCCACGCACGCTGGAGGAGTTCGCCGGCCAGGAGAAGCTCAAGCAGAATCTCAGGATCTCGATCGAAGCCGCGCGCCAGCGCGGCGAGCCGCTCGGCCACTGCCTGTTCTCCGGTCCGCCGGGTCTCGGCAAGACCACGCTCGCGCACATCCTGGCCCGGGAGATGGGCGGCAAGATCCGGGTCACGAGTGGACCGGTGCTCGAGAAGCCGGGCGACCTGGCGGGCCTCCTGACCGGTCTCGAGGAGGGGGACGTCCTGTTCATCGACGAGATCCATCGCCTGCGGACCGTCGTCGAGGAGTACCTCTACCCGGCGATGGAGGAGTTCCAGCTCGACATCCTGATCGACTCGGGTCCCGCCGCGCGATCGGTCACGCTGCCGCTCGAGCGGTTCACGCTGGTCGGCGCGACTACCAAGCAGGGGCTCCTCACCGGCCCGCTCCGCTCCCGCTTCGAGCACGCGGGCCGGCTCGACTTCTACTCGACCGGGGAGCTCGCCGAGATCGTCCGGCGCTCGGCGCGGATCCTGGGGGTCGAGATCGACGACGAGGGGATCGCCGTGATCGCGCGCCGCTCGCGCGGCACCGCGCGGGTCGCGAACCGGCTCCTGAAGTGGGCGCGCGACTATGCCCAGGTGAAGGGGAAAGGTCGGATCACGGGCGCCCTCGCCGAAGGCGCGCTCCGGGCGCTCGAGGTCGACGAGGCCGGGCTCGACGAGATGGATACCCGGATCCTGACGACCCTGATCGACAAGTTCGGCGGTGGGCCGGTCGGAGTCGGCTCGCTGGCGGTGGCGGTCGGCGAGGATGCCGACACGCTCGAGGAGGTCCACGAGCCGTTCCTGATCCAGAGCGGGTTCCTGCACCGCACGCAGCGGGGCCGCGTGGCGACCGCGCGCGCGTACGCCCACCTGGGACTGCCGGGGCGCCCGCCCGACGAGGGGATCGGCGACCAGCCCGAGCTGTTCGAGGGGTAGAGCCCCGGTGTGCGGTCTGGACAGGGGCCCGGGAGGATGTTAGACGTGTAGGTCGGATCCGCCAGGAAGAAACCCACGCGAGGAGGACTGGATGGACGACGAGGTACGGAAAGGGCCGTCCGAGGCCGAAACGCAGGAATACGAGGCACCCGCGATTGAGGAGGTCCTGAGCCCCGACGACCTGAGCCGCGAGGTCCATTACGCGGGCGTCGTGGGTTCGCCGGCCCCGGGCTAGCCGTGACCGCGGACCGGACCTCCGCGACGGCCGGTGACCGGCTGCGCCGGGCGGAGGGGGTCTGGTCCAACCCCGTCCAGGACCGGGCCGTCCTCTACAGCTGGAATGATGGCAAGGCCATCGTCCTGAATCCCGCCGGGGCCGCCCTCTGGGAGGCCCTGGAATCCCCGCGCACGGCCGACGATCTCGCGGAATTGCTGATCCGCCGCTTCCCGGGTCTGTCGACCGAGCGTGCCCGCGCCGACGTGGCGGCCTTCCTCGATCGGCTCCTGAGCGAGAGCGTTATCCAGCCCGGCCCGTGAGCCTCGCTCCTCGCGCCGCGCCCCGGCCCCGGTCTCGCGCGTCCACTCCTCTGCAGTGGGGTGCCGGACCCGTGTCCTTCGAGCTCCATTCCCGGCACCTCGCCGTGCTGGACCGCGCCCGCGTCATCTTCGCGCCCTGGCTGATCGAGAGGTCGGATCCCCCGACCCCGCGGGTGCGCTTCCTCGTGGAACCGCACGCCGGGTCGCGCTGGCGAGTGAGCCGCCAGGGAGACGTGGACGCCGTGCTGGAGTCGCTGGACCTCGCGCTGACGACCGTCGAGTATCGGGCGGTCGCCTCGCTTCTCGAGCCCGATTCCGGTGTGGTCGCGATCCACGCGGCCCTGGTCTCGCGCGCCGGCCGCGGGGTGCTGCTCGCGGGCCCCAAGGAATCCGGCAAGACGACGCTGGCGTGTGCGCTCTGGCGTCGCGGCTGGTCGCTCCACTCCGACGACACCACCCTGGTCGACGACGGCCCGGTCGCGCGCGGGATCGCGCGCCGCATTTCCCTGCGAGCGACGAGCCGGTCGCTCCTCGGCGCCGACCTGTGGGAGCGGATCGAGGGGCTCCCCGGAACGACACGGACCTCGCAGGGCTCGCTCTTCCATCCGCGGGAGGCGAGGGCCGAGCCCGCGGCCGAGGATTCCGTGGCCGTCGCGGCGGTCGTCTTCCTCGGACGCCGGGGCGCGACGCCACCCGCCGGGGGAACGGAGCGGATCGACCCGGCGCGCGGGCTGATCGCGCTCGCGCCTTACTGCAATCAGCGCGACGCGGGGATCGGTCGAGCGCTCGCGGCCCTCCAGCCGCTCGCCGACCGTGCCCGGTTCTTCGATCTGGGACGCGGCGGTCTCACCGAGATGACCGAGCGGGTCGAGGCGGCGGCCGCGTCGTGAGCGCGCTGGCGATCATGCTCACCCGGCGCTGCAACATGGCCTGCGCCCATTGCAGCGTGGAGAGCGGTCCGAAGGCGGGTGGGCGAGGCCCCTCGCTGGATGATCTGCTGGCCTCGGTGGGCGAAGCGGCCGCCGCCGGCGTCGGGTCGGTCATCGTGACCGGGGGCGAGCCGATGCTCCGGGAGCGCGCCACCCTTGCGGTCGTCCGGGAATGCCGCCGCCTGGGAGTGACGACCCGGATCGCGACGAATGGCTTCTGGGGGCGGACGCGGGAGCGGGCCCGCCGCACACTCGGAGCGCTCCTCGAGGCGGGTCTGTCCGGCCTGACCGTGAGCTACGACCGCTTCCACGCGGATTTCCAGGGGCCCGAGCCCGTCGTCCACATCGCCGAGGCGGCCGCGGCGCTCGGCTTCCGGTTCGACGTCAACGTGACCCGGCTCGCGGACGACGCCGAGATCGAATCGCTGGTGGCGCCGTTCGCGGAGCTGCCGTCGGTGCGGTTGCGCTTCTATGACGTCCAGCCGGTGGGGGCCGCCCGCAGCCTGCCGGGGGCCGATCTGCGAGCGGAGGTCGACGGCTTCTGCAGCGCGTGCGGGATCCCGGCGCTGACCGACGATGGTCGGCTGACGGCCTGTAACGGGCCCTCGTACTTCAGTCCGGCCGACTCCCCTCTGAGCGTTGGCTCGCTCGCGGAGGCGCCGCTCGGGGAGCTCCTGGCGCGGCATCGCGCCGATCCCGTGCTCGACACGATCCGGACCGACGGGCCGACGGGCCTGCGGGACGCGCTGCTCAAGCTCCCCGGCTTCGAGTCGTTCCCGTTCCGCGATCGCTATGCCGGCATGTGCGAGCTCTGTCACCACGTCACGTCGAGCCCCGCGGCAGTGGCCGTGCTGCGGACCGCGCTGGCCGCCCCGGACCGCACCGCCCACCGGCTCGCCCGGACCCGCGTCATGGAAAGCGAGCGGACCTGTGGCGTCTTGTCCCGGGGTCACGCGAACACGGCCGGGGCGGCGCGCGTTTTCGTCGCGCTCGCGGCCGGGGAGGAGCTGTCCCCGGAGGTGTCGGGGCGCGTGCTGGGACGCGCGGACCTGGACTGGCGCGCCCAGGCCGAGGCGCTTGTGACGGCTGGCCTGGCGCATCCGCTGGTGGATCGGCTCGCGGATCCAGCGCTGACCCGCTGGGCTCCGGCCCTGTTCGGCTCCCTTCTCCGGCGGGCGGCCGTCGCGGACGCCGCCCGCGGGATGGAGCAGCGGGAGGCGCTGCGGCGGCTGGCGGCGACCCTGCGGGAGATGGGCGCGGAGGGAACGATCGTGGGTGGGGCCGCGAGCTGGTCGTGGGAGGCGGGCGGAGCGGACTCTCCCGCGCGGTCCGTCCGCGCCATCGAGGTGGTGGTCGACCCCCGCATCGCGGCGCGGTTGGGCGCACCGTCCGGCGCGGGCGCGCGGTCGCTCCCGGTCGCTATCCGGACCCGACTCTCGCCGGCCGAATGGGGGCTGCCCGAGGAAGAGATGATCGGAGCGGCCCATCCGATCGACCCTCCCGGGCTCGAAGGGCTTCGCCGCCTGCTGCCGACGGACGCCCTCATCCATGGCCTGGTCGAGGCCTCGGCTCGTGGCCTCCGCGGCGGCCTCGAGACAGCCTGGGACGCGCGCGCGGCGCTCCGCCTAGCCGGGGAGTTCGACGTGGAACGGGCCGCCGCGATCGTCGGCGCCATGGCGACACGGCGGGCATTCTGGGTCCCGGCGCGGGCGCTGGCCGAAGGGACCGGGCTTCCGATCCCGGCTTCGTTCCTCACGCTCGCGCCCGACGACGCGCGCCAGCGGCGGCTCGAGCGGATCGCCTCCGCGCGGCTGTTCGCCACCGGCCCCTCCGGCCCGGTCGCGGAACGCCTCCTACGCTGGGCGTGGCCAGCTCTCGCGGCCGACTCCGCGGCGGGCGTCGCGCGGCGTCTGCCGGCGGCCGCGGTTCGCGCCGCGCGCGAGGTTCCTTCGGCATGGCGCGAGATCGGGCGCCGCGAGGGGTTGTCCGGGGCCGTCCGCGAGGCGGGTCGCGCCGTGCGCGTCTGGACCTCGGCCACCGCGCCCCGTTGAGCGCGACCGGCAAGGTCGGCGCGGGCGCCGCGCTCGTGGGCGGGCTCGCCGCCCTGGCCGGCTCCGCGCTCCTTCCCTTCCACGCCGGCGGCGGGCTCGGCGAGTGGATCGCCGGCCTCTTCTTCGTGGCCGGCTTGGCCCTCGCGCTGGCCTCGATCGAGCTCGGCTCGCGCGCCCCCCGGGCCCGGGCCGATCGCTTCGGGCTCCGGTCCTGGGCATCGCTGGGCGCCGCCGGCTTCGTGGTCGGAGGGTCGGGCCTCATCGGCGACGTCCTCGAGCGGCCGATCGTGGCGGCCGAGATCGCGGGCGTCGCCGCGGTCGCCGCGTGGTGGCTGACCTCCGGTCGCGCGCTGCGCGGAGGTCCGGCCGCGGGGCTCGGGACCCTGTCCCTCGTTCTCGTGGCGCTCTCGATGGTCGCCCTGGCGCTCCAGCTCGTCTGGAGCCCGCCCGCCGGCGCCGTCCCGGCGCGGTTCGCGTACGCCCTGTGGGGGCCGTGGGGGGTATGGCTGGGCGTGACCCTGCATCGCCGCCGATCCCCGTTTCCCGACAGCTGACCAGCGGCGGACGGGACGCTCCGCCCCGTCGCGCCGTCCGTTGCGCTAACCCCCTCCGATCCTATATTGCGTTCAACTCGCGCGGCCGTTCGCGCGGCCGCTCCTCGTCTCTCCCGACAGTCCCCGGGTCATGCAGCTCATCGTTCTGACACGCGAGCAGGTCGAGACCGCAGCCTTCCGGTTCGAGCGGCACGGGAACTCCGCGCTCCGCGTGGCGCGGCATTTCCGCCGCGTCGACGACGAGCGGAAGCTCGGGATGTGCCGGGCGCTGCGCCGCGTCGAGCGGCAGTTCGCGATCAACCTGGGCACCGTGTGCTTCAAGTTCCTCGAGAAGGAGACGCGGCCGACCCCGGCGGTGCAGCAGCAGGTCATGGACTACGTCGCCTGCTGGCGGGACCTCGAGGACGGCACCCAGGACCTCGTCGTATCGGTCGATCGCGTGCGGGAGATCGACCGTCTGGCCGAAGGCGATCCAGCGTGGGCGAGCTCGGGCGGATCCTGATCGTCTTCGGGATCGTGCTGGTCCTCCTGGGAGTGGTGTTCCTGGTCGGGCCGCGGATCCCCTTCGTCGGCCGCCTGCCCGGCGACTTCCTGATCCGCCGCGGCGAAACGACCGTCTATCTCCCCCTCGCCACCAGCCTCGTCCTCTCGCTCGTCATCAGCATCCTGCTGAACCTGTTCTGGCGCTGAGCCGCCGGGGGCCGCCCCTGGGGGCGGAGCGCGCCGGCGCCGATCTTCCTCCCGTGCGGATGGACGACTTCGACTTCGCGCTCCCCCCGGAACGGATCGCCCAGCGGCCGGCGGAGCGGCGCGACGCCAGCCGCCTGCTGGTCCTGGACCGCGGCGCGGGGACGCGGATCGACGCGCGCTTCGACCGGATCGGGGAGTGGCTCCGGCCGGGCGATCTGCTGGTCGTCAACGAGACCGAGGTGTTCCCGGCGCGTCTCCGGGCGCGCCGGCCGAGCGGCGCCGCCGTCGAGATCCTGCTCGTGCGGCCCCGCGACGGAGAGGAGCCGGAGGCCGCCCCGGGTCGGGAGTGGGACGCGCTGGCGGGGCCGGCGCGGAAGGCGCGCCCCGGGGACGTGCTGGAGCTCCTCGGTCACGCCGGCGATCCGGCGCCGGACGCCACCGCCGCGGTCCTCGAGATCCTCCCGGGCGGGGAGCGCCGGGTGCGGCTCGACGTCCCCGGCGACCCGTGGGAATGGATCGCCGCGCACGGTCACGTCCCGCTTCCGCCCTACATCGATCGGCCCGACGAGCCGCTCGACCGCGAGCGGTATCAGACCGTCTACGCGCGCCGGCGCGGGGCGGTGGCGGCGCCGACCGCGGGCCTCCACTTCACCGCCGGGCTCCTGGAGCGGCTGGCCGCCGGCGGGGTCGGCCGCGCGGCCGTGACCCTCCACGTCGGGCCGGGCACGTTCCGGCCCGTGACCGCCGAGCGCGCGGAGGACCACGCGATGGAGGCCGAGTGGTACCGGATCGGGCCGACGGCCGCCCGGGCCCTGGCGGAGACGCGCGCCGGCGGGGGCCGGGTCGTGGCGGTCGGCACGACGGTGGTCCGGGCGCTGGAGTCGGCGGCGCGCGGTTGGGCGGGAGAGCCCGCTCCGGCCCGGGGATGGACGGACCTCTTCGTGCGCCCGGGCCACGAGTTCCGCGCCGTGGACGCGCTGGTCACCAACTTCCACCTGCCGCGCTCGACCCTCCTCCTTCTGGTGGCGGCGTTCGCCGGGCGGGAGCGGATCCTCGAAGCGTATCACCACGCGGTCGCGGGCGGCTACCGGTTCTACTCCTATGGAGACGCGATGCTGATCGTGTAGGAAGGCGTGCGGGAGCGGTCGGCCCGACTATGCTGGCGCCATGTCGAGCGAGGGGGAAGAGCGGGGGGAGGAGGAAGAGCTCGGCCTTCCGAGCGGGCGGCGGATCACCGGACGCCGAGCTGCTGAAGCCCGGGACCGGGGACGCGGAGATGCGGAACGCGACGCGGCAGATCCCGGTGGGGGTGGGGATCTTCGGGGTCGCGATCGGGGTCGCCTTCGTGGACCCGCGCTGGAGCCTGCTCGTGTTCCTGCTCGTCCCCGTGCTCCACATCCTACCGGGGCCCATCCACATGCACTGGACCCGCTGAGGGTCAGGATCCGGACGCGGCGGTCGAAGTCGAGGACCACCAGCGCCGCGATTCCCGCCCCGCCGTCTGACAGCCGGACCCGGTGGGGATATCTTTCCCCGATGCACTGGACATCTACCGCGACCGACGGCGCGGCGCGGAGCGGCACGCTCGCGACCGATCACGGCGAGGTGCCCACGCCGGCCTTCATGCCGGTCGGGACCCAGGCCACGGTCAAGGGTCTCGCGCCGCGGGAGCTCGTCGAGGCCGGGGTCGGGATGGTGCTCGCCAACGCCTACCACCTGCACCTCCGGCCGGGATCCGACGTCGTCCGGAGTCTGGGCGGCCTCCACGCCTTCATGGGGTGGCAGGGCCCGATCCTGACCGACAGCGGCGGGTTCCAGGTGTTCAGCCTGGCCGACCTCGCCGAGATCGACGAGGACGGCGTCACGTTCCGCTCGCACCTCGATGGCTCGCTCCATCGGTTCACTCCCGAGCGGGTGATGGAGATAGAGGCCGCGCTCGGAGCCGACATCGTGATGGCGTTCGACGACTGCGCTCGGTACCCCTGCGACGAGCCGGCCGCGCGGGCGGCGATGGAGCGTACGGCGCGGTGGGCCGAGCGGTGCGCGGCGGCCCACGCGCGGATCCAGGCCGCCGAACCCTGGCCGTGGCGGCAGCGGCTGTACGGAATCGTCCAGGGATCGACCTACCCGGAGCTTCGCCGGGAGAGCGTCCGCCGTCTGGCCGGGCTCGACCTGCCGGGGATGGCGATCGGCGGGCTGTCGGTCGGCGAGTCGAAGCCGCTCATGCTCGAGATGCTGGAGGTCACGGTGCCGGAGATGCCGGCCGACCGCCCGCGCTACCTGATGGGGGTCGGATTTCCGGAGGACGTGGTCGCCTCGATCGCGCGCGGGATCGACCTGTTCGACTGCGTGGCCCCGACCCGGCAGGGGCGGACCGGAGCGGCCTTCACGCGGGACGGCCGCGTGAACGTCGAGAACGCGCGCTACGCGGCCGACGACCAGCCGCTCGACCCGGAGTGTGGCTGCGCGGTGTGCGGGACCTGGAGCCGGGCCTATGTTCGCCATCTGTTCAAGAGCAAGGAGATGCTCGGGCCGCGGCTCCTGTCGCACCACAACGTCGCGTTCCTGACCGACCTCGTCGCCGAGGCCCGCGCCGCGATCCAGGCCGGCGGCTTCGAGGCGTGGGCGGCTGGCTGGACCGATCGCTACACCCGGATCCCCGAAACGGAGGTGTCATGCACGAGCTGACGTCCATGCTGGCGATGGGCTCACCCGGCCAGGGCGGCGGGGCGGGCGGCTTCCTCGCCTCGATGCTGCCGATCATCGCCATGATCGCGATCCTGTGGTTCCTCCTGATCCGACCCCAGCAGAAGGAGCAGCAGAAGCACCGCGAGATGGTCAGGAACCTCAAGAAGGGCGACGAGGTCGTGACCGTGGGCGGGCTCTACGGCCGCATCATGGCGCTCGACGCCGAGAAGGTGTCGCTCAAGATCTCCGACGCGGTCAAGGTCGACGTCGAGCGCTCGAAAGTGGTGCGGGTCCTGACGCCTCACGTCGAGGAGGTCGAGTCGAAGTGATCCGCGAGATCCGCCTCCTCGGCGATCCGATCCTGCGGCGGACGACGGCCATGGTGGAGCGGTTCGACACCGAGCTCGCGGGGTTCCTCGACGACCTTGTCGAGACGATGTACGGCGCCGAAGGGATCGGGCTCGCCGCGCCGCAGGTCGGCGATCCGCGCCGGGTGACCGTCATCGACGTCAGCGAGGAGCGGGACGGAAGCGGCGTGATCGAGCTGGTGAACCCGCGGATCCTGCGCTCCATGGGAACGATCGAGAGCGAGGAGGGGTGCCTGTCGATCCCCGGGGTCGTCGAGACGATAGAGCGCGCGGCCGAGGTCGAGGTCGAGTACCACGACCGGCACGGGGAGCGGCGGGTCGTCGCGGGGAGCGAGCTCCTCGCGCGCGCCCTGCAGCACGAGATCGACCATCTGGATGGCATCCTGTTCATCGACTATCTCGGCCCGCTCAAGCGGCGTATGGTCGTGCGCGAATGGCGGCGGTCGATGGCCGAGCAGGGGAGTGAGGTCGCGGAGGGGTGAAGCCTTGGAGTCGAGCCCCGTCTCCTCCCCGCGAGCTTCGTTGACGTGCGGGTCGTCTTCTGGGGAAGCCCCGACTTCGCGGTCACCGTCCTCGAGTCGGTGCTCGCCAGCGCCCACGCGGTCGTGGCGGTCGTGACCCAGCCGCCGCGCCCGAGCGGGCGCGGCCGGCGCCAGCGGCCGACGCCCGTAGCGCAGCTCGCGGAGTCCGAGGGGATCGAGGTCCTGGCACCGAAGCGGCCCCGCGGCCTGGAATTCCTCCGGGCGGTCGAAGCCCTCGGCACCGAGGTCTTCCTGGTCGCCGCCTACGGGGCGATCCTTCCGCCCGAGGTGCTGTCGCTGCCCCCGCGGGGCGCGCTCAACGTCCACGCCTCGCTCCTCCCCGCCTACCGGGGCGCAGCTCCCGTCACGCGCGCGATCCTGGACGGCCGCCGCGACACCGGGGTCACGATCATGCGGATGGAGGAGGGTCTCGACACGGGGCCGATCTGCCTCCAGGAGGCGATCCCGATCCGTTCCGAGGACACGGCGGGCACGCTGACCGCGCGCCTCGCCGGGCTCGGCGGGCGGCTCGCCGTCGAAGCCCTCGACCGCCTCGCTCTGGGGACGCTGGTCGAGACCCCCCAGGACGACGCGTCCGCCTCGTACGCCGCCAAGGTCGCGACCGGAGAGGCGGCGATCGACTGGGGCCGTTCGGCGGCGGAGATCGAGCGCGCGGTCCGGGCTTTCGATCCCTGGCCGGGAGCCTGGACGACCTGGCGCGGCGAGCGGATCAAGGTCCTCGGGGCGGGCGTGGTGCCGGCGGAGGGGCACGGGCCGGTCGAGCCGGGGACCGTCGCGGCGGTGGAGCCGGCGCCGGTCGTGGTCGCGGGCGGGGACGCCGTGCGGCTAGACCACGTCCAGCCCGCCGGCGGGCGGCGGATGGGCGGGGCGGATTGGGCGCGTGGCCGCCGGGTGGAGCCCGGGGAGCGGCTGGGCGCCGGGTGAACGGCGACGCCCCGCTCCTCGTCGCCGCCACCGACGACGAGCGGCTGGCGGCAGGCGACTTCGACACGCGGCTCGAGTCCCTGCTGGAGGCGGGCTGCTCCGCCGTGTGGCTCCGATCGCGCGCGCTGGCGGATCGGGCGCTCCTCGCGCGGGCCTGCTCGGTCCGGGAGCGGTGCGACGCCCATGGCGCCGCGCTCTGGGTGGGAGGACGCGCCGACGTGGCGGCGCTCGCCGGCGCCGGCCACGTGCAGCTGCCCGAGCGCGGGCTGTCGGTGGCCGGTGCGCGCCGCGCCGCGGGGCCCGGCGTCTCGGTCGGGCGCTCGGTCCACTCCGCCGGCGCGGCCCGGGCCGCGGCCCGCGAGGGCGCGGATCTCCTGGTCGCGGGCCCGGTCTTCGCGACCCGCAGCCATCCCGCCCGCGAGGCCGCCGGGCTCGCGCTCCTCGCCGACGTCCGGGCGGCGCTCGCCGCGGAGGGTCGGCTCGGTCTGCCGCTGGTCGCGATCGGGGGCCTGACGCCCGAGCGCGCGGCCGCGGCGGTCGAGGCGGGGGCGGACGGCGTCGCCGCGATCCGCGCCCTCTGGGAGGCGGACGACCCCGGCGCTGCCGCGCGCGCCTTCCTCGCCGCGCTTCGGCGCACGGCGCGGTGAGGCGTTACATTCTCCGTCCATGACCGCCGAAACGGCCCGCGCGCGCTCCACCGAGGAGTTCGAGATCGTCGCCAACGGCGAGCCCCGCACGATCCCGCCCGGGACGACGGTGGCCGGGTTCCTCACCGCCCACGAGCTGGATCCCGACCTCGTCGTCGTCGAGCGGAACGGCGAGATCCTGCGCCGCGCCGACTACGGGTCCACCGCCCTGGAGCCCGGCGACGCGCTCGAGGTCGTCCACTTCGTCGGCGGCGGATGAGCCTTGCCACTCCAGGACGGACCGACCGGATGAGGGAATCGACGACCACCGCGCCGACGCAGACGGCCGACCGGCTGATCCTCGCGGACCGGAGCTTCGGGTCGCGGCTCATCATCGGGACGGGGAAGTACGACTCTCCGAAGACGATGGCCGCCGCGCTGGTGGCGTCGGGCGCCGAGATCATCACGGTCGCGGTGCGGCGGGTCGATCTCGACGCCTCCAAGGAGGAGAGCCTCCTCCATTGGCTCGATCGTGACCGGGTGCTGATCCTGCCCAATACGGCCGGCTGCTACACCGCGGAGGAGGCGGTCCGGGTCGCCCGCCTGGGACGCGCCGCTGGCCTCAGCGACTTCGTCAAGCTCGAGGTCATCGGCGACGAGGGCACGCTGTACCCGGACGTCGTCGAGCTCCTCGTGGCGACCGAGACGCTGGCGGGCGAGGGGTTCATCGTTCTTCCGTACACGAGCGACGACCCGGTCGTCGCCCGGCGGCTTCAGGAAGCGGGGGCGGCGGCCGTCATGCCGCTCGCTTCGCCGATCGGCTCCGGCCTCGGGCTCGTCGATCCGCTCGGGATCCGGTTCATCCTGGACGCGGTCGACGTCCCGGTCATCGTCGACGCCGGCGTCGGAACCGCGTCGGACGCCGCGGCCACGATGGAGCTCGGCGTGGACGGGATCCTGATGAACACGGCGATCGCGAAGGCGAGGGACCCGGTCCGGATGGCGGAGGCGATGCGGCTCGCGGTCCGGGCGGGGCGGCTGGCGTTCGAGTCGGGACGGATGGAGAAGCGGGCGTACGCGGCGCCGTCGAGCCCCGTGGAGGGGCGGGTCGGCGGGTAGCGCACGGGACGGCGCGCGCGCGAGCCCCGAGCGGCGGGCGGCGCTCGCCGTGCTGCGGGACGTGCGCCGCGGCGCCCGGGCGGACGAGAGCTTCGCGCGCCACGCGGGCGCGGTCGAGCCGCGGGCGCGGCCGTTCCTGATGGAGCTCGCCTACGGCGCGATCCGCTGGCGGAAGCGGCTCCGGTGGGAGCTCGCGCGGCATCTGCGGAAGGACGCCGCCGCGCTCCCGCCCGACGTGCTCACGATCCTCGAGCTGGGCGCCTATCAGGTCCGCTTCATGGGCGGCGTCCCGGCGTGGGCGGCGGTCGACGAGAGCGTCAGGCTGGTCAAGGGCGAGACGCCCGCGAAGGTCGCGCGGTGGGCGGCGGGACTGGTGAACGCGGTCCTCCGGACCCTCGAGCGGGAGGGCCCGCCGCCGCTGCCCGACCCGTCCGATCCGGTGGCGCGGCTGGCGGTCGAGCACTCGCACCCCGAGTGGATGGTGGCGCGGTGGCTCGATCGGCTCGGCGCCGAGGCTACCGTTGCGCTGCTCGCGCGGAACAACGTCCCGCCCCCGCTTCACCTGAAGGTGAACCGGCGGCGGGCCGAGCCGGCCGTGGTACTGGCGCGGATCCGGGAGGCGGGCCACGACGCCCGCGCCCATCCGGACAAGGACGACGCGATCGTGATCGAGGCGGGCGCGGCGCCCGAGTCGCTGCCGGGGTGGGAGGACGGCGAGATGTGGGTGCAGGACGTCGGCGCCCAGTGGGTCGTCGAGGCGGCCGGAGACCCGGCCGGGGACGCGATCCTCGACGCGTGCGCGGCGCCGGGGGGAAAGCTCCTCGGGTTGCTGGAGCGGGCTCCGGGCGTGCGCGTGCTCGCGCTCGACGCGGACCCGGCCCGGCTGGCGCGCGTGCGCGCGGGCCTCGCGCGGACCGGGCTCCCGGGCGCCCGGCTGGCGGTGGGCGACGCGCGCCGGCCGCCGACCGCGGCCCGGTTCGGGCTCGTCCTGGCCGACGTGCCGTGCTCGGGGACCGGGGTCCTCCGGCGGCGGGTCGATGCCCGCTGGCGCCGGCGGCCGGAGGACGTCGGCCGCTTCGCCGCCTTCCAGGGTGAAGTGCTCGCGGGCCTGGCGGATTCGGTGGCGGTGGGGGGCGCGCTCGTGTACGCGACCTGTTCGATCGAACCCGAGGAGAACGAGAACGTGGTGAACGCGTTCCTGGAGGGGCATCCCGATTTCCGCGCCGATCCCGTGGGGGAGCGGGTGCCGCGCGCGCTCGCGTCGGGGCCGTGGCTCGTCACGCGCCCGTGGGCGGACGACCTGGACGGGATGTTCGCCGCGCGGCTCGTGCGGGGGGAGCGGTGAAGGCACCGCGCCCGAGCTGGCGGGAGCGGCTCGGCCTGGGGATGCGCGACTTCCGCGAGCGGCGCGAGATGGTCGAGCGCAGCCGCAGCGCCGCGTGGCGGGTGACGATCGCGCTGATCGTCGCCACCCTGGGCGCCGGCGCGCTCGGATACCTCGGGGTTCAGCTCTTTCTCCTTCCCGAGACGCTGGCCGAGATCAACCTCCACCGCGTCCCCGACCTGTCCGGCCTCTCGATCGGCGACGCCTCGCGCGAGGGGGAATCCCAGGGCTACGTGGTCATCGCCACGGGACGCCAGTACTCGGACGATGTCGACGCCGGGAAGGTCATCTACCAGATCCCGCCGCCCGACAGCTATCTGGCCGCCGGAGACACCCTCTTCGCGCTCATCAGCCTGGGCCCGCGGGTGACCCGGCTGCCGAACCTCGCCGGCCTCGACCTCGAGCGGGCGCGCGCGATCCTGAGTCGGCTCGGTGTGGAAGTCGCCGGCGTCCGCCGCGAGGCGAGTGAGCTCCACCTCCAGAACGTGGTGATCTCGAGCGATCCGCCGGCGGGCACCGAGGTCGACGGAGACCTGGCGGTGGTGCTGAACCTGAGCCGCGGGGGGACGATGGTCGACATGCCCGACGTGCGCGGCCTCCCGCTCGCCGCGGCGCGCGACTCGCTCGAGATCTTCGGGCTCACGGTCGGCGAGGTGACCGGCGTCAGCGTGGCCGACTCGGCGGTCGGCGAGGGTCGCCAGATCGTGGTCACCGGCCAGGAGCCGGGCCCGCGACGGCGGATCCGGACGGGCTCTGCCATCCGCGTGCAGCTCGGGCCGTCGCAGGACGCCTCCGCCGGTCCGCGGGCGCGTCCCGTGCAGCCCCAGGCCCCCTCCGATCTCGGCGCCGAGGAGACCCCCCGGAACGAGCGGGCGCGGGGCCTACCCGATCCCGAGACCGACGCCCCGCCCCCCGCGGACGAGGGACCGGCGCCCGACGTCCCCGCCGCCGACGACGAGACGTTCTGAGCGCGCGCCCCGACCGCGTGATCGTCGCCCCCTCGATCCTGGCGGCCGACCTGGGACGCCTGGCCGAGGCGGTCGCCGCCGCCGAGGAGGGGGGCGCGGACTGGATCCACGTCGACGTCATGGACGGCCGCTTCGTGCCCAACCTGACCTTCGGAGGCGACGTGATCCGCGCGGTGCGGCGCGCCACCGCCCTCCCGATCGACGCCCACCTCATGGTCGAGCGGCCCGAGCAGTACTTCGAGGAGTACGTGGACGCCGGCGCGACGGGGATCACGATCCACCTCGAGGCCGCGCCCCACCTCCACCGCCAGCTCCAGCGGCTGGGCGAGCTCGGCGTGACCGCCGGGGTCGCGGTGAACCCCGGGACGCCGCTCGCCGCCCTCGATGCGGTCTGGGAGGAGGCCGGTCTGGTGCTCGTCATGAGCGTGAACCCGGGCTGGGCGGGGCAGGCCTTCATCCCCACCTCGCTCGACCGCCTGCGGACGGCGCGCGGCCGGATCGATGCGCTGCCCGAGGGGACCCGGCCCCTCCTCGAGGTGGACGGGGGGGTCACGGCGGAGAACGCCGCCGCGGCGGTGGAGGCGGGAGCCGACGTGGTCGTGAGCGGCTCCGGCGTCTACGGCGGGGACCCGGCGGCCCGCATCGCGTCGATCCGCTCGGCGGCGGCCGCGGCCGCGCTCCGGGGTGCGTGACGGACGCGGAGCGGAGGGACGAGGCGGGGCGAACGCGCTGGGTCGCCGCCGCGGTCGCCGCGGCGATCCTCCTCCTCGGGGTCCTCGTCGCCGGCGAGTTTCCCACCCGGAACGGCCACTACGGCGCCTGGTCGATCGTCCCGGCCGCGGCCGCGCTCGTGCTCGCGTTCACGCTGCGCGAGGTCGTGTCGGCGCTCTTCGTCGGGATCGCGCTCGGCGGCGTGATCAGCGGCAAGCTGAACATCGTCCAGGAGTTCCTCCTCCCCTCCATCGGGACCACCGGCTACGCGCTGATCCTCCTCGTCTACCTGTGGGCGCTCGGCGGGCTGATCGGGATCTGGACTCGGACCGGCGGGGCGGTCCGGTTCGCGGAGTGGGCGGGCGCCTACGTCGCGCGCGGCCCACGCTCGGCGAAGTTCTTCGCCTGGATGATGGGGGTCGTGTTCCATCAGGGCGGGACGATCTCGACGGTCCTGACCGGGGCGACCGTGCGGCCGGTCGCCGACCGCAACCGGGTCGCTCATGAGGAGCTGGCCTACGTGGTCGACTCGACGGCGTCCCCGATCGCCTCGATCCTGCCGTTCAACGTGTGGCCGATCTACGTCGGAGGGCTGGTGGCCGGGACGATCCCCCTCATCCCCGACCAGCAGGCCGGCATCACGTTCTTCTTCCGCGCGATCCCGTTCAACTTCTACGCGATCTTCGCCGTGACGTTCACCCTGCTGTTCTCGTGGGACCGGCTGCGGCCGATCACCGGCCGGAAGATGCTCGATGCCCGCCAGCGGGCGCGCGAGACCGGCGCCCTCGATCGGCCCGGCGCGGAGCCGATGGCCTCCGAGGAGCTGACGCAGTTCCGGCCCCCGGCGGGGTACCGGCCGGGGTTGATCGACTTCATGGGGCCGATCGGGACCCTCCTCGGCGTCGCGATCGTGCCGTTCATCGTCACGTTCTTCGTGCTCGGGCGGCGGGAGAGCCCGCTGCTCCCGATCGCCGAGGCGTTCGTGCTCGCGGTCCTGGTCGCGATGGCGATCGCGCTCGTCAAGGGGATGCGGCTCCAGGACGTGATCGACGGGTTCGTCGACGGGTGCAAGGGGGTCACGATCGGGGCGATCGTCCTGGCGCTGGCCGTCACGCTCAAGAGCGTCTCCGACGCCGTCGGGATGGCGCCCTACGTCGTCGACACGTTCGGCCAGGCGGTACCGGCCGTCATCCTGCCCGCCGCGCTCCTCCTCCTCTGCATGGGGATCGCTTTCTCGGCCGGGACCTCGTGGGGGACCTACGCGGTCATCTTCCCGGTCGCGCTGCCGCTCGTCTGGGCGGTGAACCCCGACCCCACGTACGTTGCCCTGTGCTTCGGCGCCGTGACCGGCGGGGCCGTGTTCGGCGACCAGTGCTCGCCGATCTCCGACACCACGATCCTCTCGTCGCTGGCCACCGGCTGCGACCTCATGGATCACGTCACGACCCAGCTCCCGATGGCGCTGACGGCCGCGGGGGCCGCCGGCGTCCTGTACACGGTCATCGCCGCGTTCATGGTCTGACAGGCTTTATCACGACAACCCCACACGAGCGAGGGAAAGAGTGAAGGCAGCGGTCATGGAAGCGTTCGGAGAGCCCCTGAAGATCCACACGGACTGGGTCGACCCGGAGTGCGGACCCCGGGACGTCGTTCTCGAGGTGCAGGCGTGCGGCATCTGCCGCTCCGACCACACGCTGTGGAGCGGGGGGTTCGAGTGGATGGGCATCGTGCCGGCCCTGCCGTCGGTCCTGGGCCACGAGTACTGCGGCGTGGTCGAGGAGGTCGGAAGCGAGGTCACGGGAGTCGCGAAGGGCGACCGCGTCGTGAGCCCGTTCTGCCACGGGTGCGGCGACTGCGAGTTCTGCGACGCCGGCCACGAGAACGTGTGCGCGAATCTGACGCTCCCGGGAATGCACTACACGGGGGGCTTCGCCAGCTACACGAAGGTGGCGAACGCGGACGTCAATGTGGTCCGGCTGCCCGACTCCGTCTCGTTCCCCGAGGCCGCCGGCATGGGGTGCCGGTTCGTCACCTCCTATCACGGGATCGTCGACCAGGCCGCCGTGAAGCCGGGGGAGTGGGTCGCCGTCTTCGCCTGCGGCGGGGTCGGGTTGTCCGCGGTCGACATCGCCTCGGCGCTCGGCGCCCGCGTGATCGCGGTTTCCCGGAGCCCCGAGAAGCTGGCGCTTGCAGAGAAGCTCGGCGCGGAGCGCACCGTCACCGCCGGCCCGGACGCCCCGAACGAGATCGTCGAGCTGACCGGCGGTGGCGTGCACGTGTCGGTGGACGCGCTGGGCGCGGCCGAGACCGCGATCCCGGCGATCCTGAGCCTGCGGACGCGCGGGCGGCACCTTCGGCTGGGGGTGTCGAACAAGAAGGACTCCGGTCAGATCGGCATCCCGGTCGACATGTTCACGTTCCGCGAGCTGAGCCTCGTCGGGTCGTTCGGCATGCAGGCCGCACGCTACCCGGAGATGCTCGAGATGGTCACGTCCGGCAAGGTGAACCCCGGGCTCCTGGTGGGGGACATGGTCGGGCTGGAGGACACGAGCGCCGTGCTGGATTCGATGAGCGCCTACGAGACTCTCGCCATGCCGGTGATCACCGAGTTCTGAACCGCTGAAACCAGCCGGGGCCGATCCTCGTTCTAAGGGGGGAAGACGCCGGATCGCCCGCTCGTCCCCCCGGAGGAGTCGCTCGCCGGGGATCGGATTCAACGTTTCAGGCGGGCCACGCGTCTAAGCATCGTGCTCGTTTCGATTGCGCGTGGCCCCTTCCGGGGCCGTCGCGTTCGACCCTTCTGCGCGAGAGTCGGCCATGAATCGCATCCTGTTCGCATTCTTCGGTTTCGCCCTCTTCTTCGTATCCTCGCTCCAGGCCCAGGCCCCCGGTCGCCAGGCCCCACCGCCCGGCGGCGAGGTCCGCGGCCGCATCCTGGACGCCGCGGGTGAGGAGCCGCTCTACGGCGCCTCGGTGGCGGTCTGGAAGGACGGCGCGATCGTCTCGGGCGACATCGCGCACGAGGACGGCGCGTTCCGCGTCCCCGGCCTGCCGCCCGGGAGCTACCACGTCCAGGTCACCTCGATCGGGTACGACGCCCACCGGAGCGCCGAGTTCACGATCGCCCCCGGAGCCCCGGTCGATCTGGGAACGATCCGGCTCACTCCCTCCCCGGTCGCGGTCGAGGGGATCGACGTCCAGGTCGAGAAGCCCACGGTCGCCATCGAGCCGGACCGGAACAGCTACGCGGCCAAGGACGTGGCGCCGGCCGCCTCCACCGCGAGCGAGGTCCTGGCCTCGGTCCCCTCCGTCAACGTCGACCAGGACGGGAAGGTCAGCCTGCGGGGGAACGAGAACGTGGCCGTCCAGATCAACGGCCGGCCGGCGCCCGTCTCGGGCGAGCAGCTCGGGGCCTACCTGCAGCAGCTGCCGGCCAACGTGATCGACCGGATCGAGGTCGTGCCGACTCCGTCGGCTCGCTACGATCCCGAGGGGATGGCGGGGATCATCAACATCGTGATGAAGCAGAACGTGGACCTGGGGACGAGCGGCGGGTTCACGCTCGCCGGATCGCCCCAGGACCGCTACAACGCGTCGGGGACCTTCGGGTACCAGACCGGCCCGTTCACGCTGTTCTCGAATTACGGCTTCAACTCCGATCAGCGCACGATCGACGGGATCAACGACCGCGAGCGGTTCGACGCGCTGGGGGCGGTGCTGTCGGTCACCGAACAGGACGTGTTCGGCGAGACGAGCCGGAACGGGCACAACCTCGGGGCCACCATCGACTACAAGCTGAACGACCGCGACGTGATCACGAACGTCCTGTCGCTCAATGTCCGCGGCTCGACCGATGAGTCGCTGAACGCCTACACCGAGCTCGACGGGGACGGCTCCCGGCTGGACGAGTACAGCCGGCTGCGGGACAACGACACCGACGGGCTGGTCTTCGATTACACGCTGGCCTTCAAGCGCACGCTCGAGGCCCGGCGTCACGAGATCTCGGCGGAGGCCCGCTTCAAGCGGGCGGACGATGACGACAGCACGCTGCTGTGGCGGCAGCCGTTCGGAGCCGGGGATCCGCTGAGCCGCACCGAATTCGAGCTCCGCGACACCGATGCGCTCACCCGCGAGCTGACCGGGCAGGTCGATTACACACGGTCGCTCGGCGAGCGCACGAAGCTGGAGCTCGGCTGGAAGGGGAACACGCGCCGGCTCGACCGGGACTACCACGTCCTCGAGGACGAGTTCGGGACGGGGGAGTTCGTCGAAAGCGACCTCTCGAACGCGTTCGACTTCGAGGAGCACGTCGAGGCGGCCTACGCGGTCGTCAGCCACGGTCTCGGGAAGGTCGAGCTCCAGGGCGGCCTTCGGGCCGAGTACGCGAGCCGCGACTTCGTTCTGGCCGACGAGGGGCAGAACTATCCGTACGACTACGGGAGCCTGTTCCCGAGCGGCGTGGTCAGCTGGTCGCTGAACGACAACGACCAGGCGAAGCTGAGCTACTCGCGCCGCATCCGGCGGCCGGGCACGCAGGAGCTGAACCCGTTCCCGACCTTCTTCGACGTCCAAAACGTGTTCATCGGCAACCCCGAGCTGGATCCCGAGTACACGGACGCGATCGAGCTCGGGTTCACCCACCAGGCCGACTGGGGGATGTGGCAGGTGTCGCCGTTCTACCGGCGCACGACCGACGTGATCCGCTTCATCGTCGACACCGAGGACGTCGTGGACGGCCGCGAGGTCACGTCGGTGAGCTTCGAGAACCTCGAGACCGGGAGCTCCTGGGGGAGCGACGTGAACGCCCAGCTCCAGGTCGGCGGCTGGCTCAACGCGATCGCCAGCTTCAACGTGTTCAAGATGGTCACGAACGGGGGCTCGGAGACGAGCCTCTCGTCCAACGCCGTCACGTGGTCCACCCGGCTCAACGCGACCGCGACGATCACGCCGGACCTGAGCCTACAGGCGATGACGTTCTACCGCGCGCCGATGAAGTTCGAGGGCGGCGAGTTCTCGAGTTGGAAGATGAGCATGCTGACGCTCAAGCAGAAGATCTGGGGCGAGCGCGCCTCGCTGAGCCTGCGAGTGGTCGACCCGTTCGACACGATGGGGTTCCGGGTCGTGGCCGGCGACGACGACCTGACCCAGGTCACCGAGCGGAAATTCGACGCCCAGTCCGTCCACCTGACGTTCCAGTACAACTTCGGCACGGCGCCGCGGGTGCGGCAGCCGCGGCCCGACGCCGGGGGCGGCGAGCCGACGGGCGGGTTCCTGCAGTAGCTGGTCGATAGGGCACCCGGGGGCAGGCCAGCGCCTGCCCCCCGCGCTGGATGACCGCCGGATGGCGCGGCGGCTTGTCCCGCGGACCCGCCTGGACGCTTCTCTCGCAGGCCGGTAACTTCCTCCGTCTATTCGCACTCCCTCGCCCTCCGGGCCCGACCCGGACCGCGGGGGCGCCGGCGCACCTGCCGGGCTGATCCGCGGGACACGAACCACCAGGGACGACGATGTTCGACGAGCTCAGCGCCAAGCTGGACGGCGCCTTCGCGCGCTTCCGCGGCCGGGGGATCCTCGACGACGCGATGATCGCGGAGGGGATGCGCGAGATCCGCCGCGCGCTGCTCGAGGCCGACGTCCACTTCCAGGTCGCCAAGGAATTCTGCGCGCGGGTGGAGGAGAAGGCGCGCGGCCAGGAGGTCGCCCCTTCGGTCACGCCCGCCCAGCAGGTCATCAAGATCGTGCACGACGAGCTGGTCGAGCTGCTGGGCGGCGCCCACGCGCCGCTCGCGGAGGCGAAGCAGCCGCCGACCGTGATCGTCCTGGCCGGGCTCCAGGGGTCGGGGAAGACGACCACGGCGGGCAAGCTCGCCCGCGCGCTCCAGAAGCGGAACCGCCGCCCGCTCCTCGTGGCCGCCGATCTCCAGCGCCCCGCCGCCATCGACCAGCTCGAGACGCTGGGGGAGCAGATCGGAGTTCCGGTACTGGTCGACCGGGAGGAGCGACAGGTGGAGCGGCTGGCCGAGCAGGGGATCGCGCGCGCCCGCGAGGAGCGCCGTAATGTCGTGATCATCGACACCGCGGGCCGGCTCCACGTCGACGACGAGATGATGGCCCAGCTCGAGCGGGTGTTCGCGGCGGCCCGGCCCCACGAGGCCCTCCTCGTCGCCGACGGCATGACCGGCCAGGACGCGGTGAAGATCGCCGGGGCGTTCCACGCGCGGCTTCCCCTGACCGGGGTGATCCTGACCAAGCTGGACGGCGACGCGCGAGGCGGCGCGGCGCTCTCGATCCACGCCGTGACCGGCCTCCCGATCAAGTTCGTCGGCGTGGGCGAGCGGCTCGACGCGCTCGAAGCGTTCCATCCGGACCGCATGGCGGGACGGATCCTGGACCGGGGCGACGTGGTCTCCCTCGTCGAGCGCGCCCAGGGCGCGATCGACCAGGACGAGGCGGCGAGGCTCGAGGAGAAGGTCGGCCGCCGCGGCCGGTTCGACCTCGAGGACTTCCTCACCGCGATGAAACAGCTCAAGCGCATGGGCCCGCTGGAGGGCCTGATCGGCATGCTGCCGGGCGTGGGAAAGCAGCTCAAGGGCGCCAAGGTGGACCCGGACCGCATGAAGCGGAGCGAGGCGATCGTCCTGTCGATGACGCCCGCCGAGCGGCGGAACCCGAAGATCCTGAACGGGAGTCGGCGCAAGCGGATCGCCCGGGGCAGCGGCACCACCGTCCAGGAGGTCAATCAGCTTCTCAAGCAGTTCGGCGAGATGAACAAGATGATGAAGAAGCTTCAGGGAACGATCGGACCCCAGCTCCTCAGGAGGTAGAGACGTGAGCGTACGCATCAGACTGCGCCGCATGGGCGCGAAGAAGAAGCCGTTCTATCGGGTCGTGGTGGCCGACTCGCGGAGCCCCCGCGACGGCCGGTTCCTCGACACGATCGGCACCTACGACCCCCGCACCGAGCCGGCCGCGGTCCGCATCGACCGCGAGAAGACGCTCCGGTGGCTGGAGGAGGGAGCGTTGCCGACCGACAGCGCGCGGTCGCTGCTCTCGCAGGCGGGGATCTGGCAGGAGTACAAGACCGGGGTGCGCCCCGAGCCGCGGGTGGAGGAGCCGGCACCGAAGAAGGCGGCGAAGCCCGAGCCGGCGGTCGAGGCGCCCGTGGCCGAGGCGCCGGTAGCCGACGAGCCGGCAGGGGACGCGCCGGCGGAGGCCGCTTCCGAGGTCGCCGCTCCGGAGACGCCCTCGTCCGAGCCCCCGGAGGCTGCTGAGGCCCCGGAGGCCGCTGAGGCTCCGGCGGAGGAGCCGCGCGAGGAGTAGGTGACCGTGACCGCCCCCGAACATCTCGCGGTCGGCCGCATCGTCAAGCCGCATGGCCTCAAGGGCGAGGTGACCGTGTTCGCGCTCACCGAGAACGAGGGCCGGTTCCGGCCCGGGGAGCGGCTCTATCTGAGCCCGACCCCCGAAGGGGACCGGAGCCTCCTCCCGGTGACGATCGAAAGCGCGCGAGTCCACCAGGGCCGCTGGCTCCTGACTCTGGACCGCGTCGCCGACCGCGCCCACGCAGAGCAGCACGTCGGGTTGTACCTGGTCGTGTCGCGGGAGGAGGCCGAGGCGGCCCGCGCCGAGGACGAGTGGTTCCTCCACGCGCTGGTCGGCCGCACGGTCGTCGACGAGGCGGGCGAGGAGCTCGGCGAGGTCCTCGACGTCATCGAGACCGCCGCCGCGCCGATGCTCGAGATCGGCGACTCCGGCCGGCCTCGCCGGCTACTCCCGTTCGTCCGCGAGTTCGTCGTCGCGGTCGAGAGGGAGCGGATCGTCGTGGCTCCGCCGGCGGGCTGGAGGGAGCTCTAGGCGTGCACGTCAACGTGCTGACCCTGTTCCCGGGCTACTTCGTCGAGCCGCTCGAACAGTCGATCACGGGCCGCGCGAAGCGCCGCGGGCTCGTCTCGTGGGACCTGATCGACCTGCGCTCGTTCCTCCGCGAGGGGGAGCAGGTCGACGATTATCCGTACGGCGGCGGGGGGGGGATGGTGCTCAAGCCGGAGCCGGTGTTCCGCGCGTACGACGCGCTCGAGGCCCCGCGCCCGTTCATCCTGCTCTCGGCGCGTGGCCGCCCGTTCACGCACCGGGTGGCGGTGGAGCTCTCGATCGAGCCCGAGCTCACGCTCCTCTGCGGCCATTACAAGGACGTGGACGAGCGGGTGCGCGAAACGCTGGTCACCGACGAGATCTCGCTGGGGGACTTCGTCCTCTCGGGGGGCGAGATCGCCGCGCTGGCGGTCGTCGACGCGATCGTGCGGCTCCTGCCGGGGGTGCTGGGGGACTTTGACTCCGCGCAGGGCGACTCGTTCCACGACGAGTGGCTGCTGGGGCCCCCGTCCTACACGCGCCCGGCCGAATACCGGGGCCTGAAAGTGCCCGACGTCCTGCTCTCCGGCGACCATGCCGCCGTGGCCCGCTGGCGGGCCGAGCAGGCCGAGCGGATGACGCGCGAGCGCCGACCCGACCTGGTCGAGCGCGGAGCGAACGAAGTGGAGACACCTTGAACCGTCGAACCCGAGGGGGTACCTTATGATTTCCATGGATTACAAGATCGACCAGGATCAGCTCCGCGAGGATCTCCCCGCGTTCCGCCCGGGCGACACTGTCAAGGTGAGCGTGCGCGTGCGGGAAGGGGAGAAGGAGCGGCTGCAGGCGTTCGAGGGCGTCGTCATCCGCCGCAAGGGCGGCGGCGTCAACGAGACGTTCACGGTCCGCAAGGTCTCGAACGGCGTTGGGGTCGAGCGGATCTTCCCGCTCCATTCTCCGGTGATCGCCAGCGTCGAGGTCGTGCGCGAGGGGCAGGTCCGGCGGGCGAAGCTGTACTACCTGCGGAATCTCTCCGGCAAGGCCGCCCGCATCCGGGAGCGGCAGCGCACCTGATCGGGTGAGCGGGCTCGACGCGCGCCTCGCCCGTCTCTCCGTCCCAGAAATCACCGAGATCCTCAGCCATCGCCAGGCGATCGGGCGCCGGACCGTCCAGCACCTGCTCGCCGATCCGCGCGCCTCGGTACGGACGCTCGGGGAGCGGTATCTCGAGCGGGTGCGGGCCCGCGAGCGGGAGTGCGCCCGCGTAGGGCGCCTGCTCGCCACCGAGCGCGAGCTGCTCGAGGGGGAGGCCGAGCTTCGGGGCGATCGGGTCGCGGTCGTGGCCGGCGTGGACGAAGCCGGCATGGCGCCGCTGGCCGGACCGGTCGTGGCCGCCGCCGTCGTCCTCCCGGCGGGGTGGATCGTCGACCGGCTCGACGACTCGAAACGGCTCGACGCGGCTACGCGCGAGGCGCTCGACAGGGAGATCCGGGCGGTGGCCCTGGCGGTCGGGGTCGGGGTCGTCTCGGAGCGGGTGATCGACCGCATCAACATCTACCAGGCCGGTCTGATGGCGATGCGCCTCGCGCTGTCGCGGCTCGGCCCCTGCTTCGACCTGGCCCTCCTCGACGGCCGGCCGCCGCGGACGTTCCCGGTCCCCCATCGGGCGGTGATCGGCGGCGACGCCCGCGTCCGCTCGATCGCCGCCGCCTCGATCGTGGCCAAGGTGGCGCGCGACCGGCTGCTGGCGGACGCCCACCGACGCTGGCCCCAGTACGGCTTCGACACGAACAAGGGATACATGACCCCGCAGCACGTGGCCGCGCTCCGGGTCCACGGTCTTTCTCCCATCCATCGGTTGTCCTTCCCCCGCGTGTGGGAAGAGGCCGACGCGATGGGCCCGCTCTATCGCGAGCTGCGCGAACGGTTGGAGCGCGCCGACTCCGCCGCCGCCCTCGAATCGGCCGAGTTCGACTTCGACGCCGCGCGGGCCTCGCTCCACGCGAGCGAGGAGAAGCTCCTCCAGCGGCTGCTCGACGCGCGCCGCCAGACTCTGGCGGTGCTCGGGGAGACCGCATAGCTTCCGCCCGGGTTCCTCCATGAAGCTGCCGATCTACCTCGATTACCACGCGACCACGCCTTGCGACCCCCGGGTCGTCGAGGCGATGCTCCCGTGCTTCCGCGAGCGGTTCGGAAACCCCTCGTCCCGCAGCCATTCCTTCGGCCGTGAAGCCGAGGAGATGGTGGAGCGGGGCCGGCGGCAGGTCGCGGACCTCCTGGGCGCCTCCCCGGAAGAGGTCGTGTTCACCTCCTGCGCCACTGAAGCGAACAACCTGGCCCTGAAGGGCGCCGCGTGCGCGCGCCGCGAGGCGGGCGACGGCGAGCACATCGTGAGCGCCCGGATCGAGCACAAGTCCGTGCTCGAGCCGCTCGCCACGCTCGAGGAGGAGGGATTCCGGATCACCTGGCTGGACGTGGACGAGACGGGCCGGGTGGACCCGGCCGACGTCGCGGACGCGATGGACGACGGCACGATCCTCGTCAGCCTGATGCTCGCCAACAACGAGATCGGGACGATCGAACCTCTCGCCGAAGTGGCCGCGATCGCCCACGCGGCGGGCGCGTGGGTCCACACCGACGCCGTGCAGGCGATCGGGAAGCTGCCGGTCCGCGTCGACGAGCTGGACGTGGACCTGCTCGCTCTCAGCGGACACAAGTTCTACGGTCCGAAGGGGATCGGGGCGCTGTACGTGCGTCGCCGGGAGCGGCGCATGAAGCTGGCTCCGTCGCTCTGCGGCGGCGGTCAGGAGCGGGGCCTCCGCTCCGGCACCCACAACGTCCCCGGCATCGTCGGCCTCGGTGTGGCCGCGGCGGTCGCCGAGGAGGAGCGCGTGGCGGAGTCGGCGCGTCTGGCCGTGCTCAGGGACCGGCTGCAGGACGGGCTCCAGCGGGAGATCGAGGACCTGATCGTCAACGGGGACCCGGCCAACCGGCTGCCCAACAACCTCAGCGTCTCGATCCCCTGGGTAGACGGCGAGGCCCTGCTCCTGTCGCTCGAGGACATCGCGGTCTCGAGCGGCTCGGCCTGCCGCTCGTCCGCGCCCGGCGGCTCCCACGTCATGAAGGCGATCGGGCTGAACGACGACCTCGCCCGCAGCACGGTCCGCTTCGGGCTCGGGCGCTGGACGACCGAAGAGGAGATCGACTACGCGATCGGGCGGGTGACCGAGACGGTCGCCCGGCTCCGCTCGATGTCCTCGCTGACCTAGTGTAGTGTCGCCAAAGGGGCTTGCAGCACCGAGGCGGCGGATGCACCCCGTGAGCGAGGCGCGACGAAGAGGAATGGCAGCGTCATTGCGATGAGTCGGAACGAAGCTCACGGGGATGCAGCGGCTGTCGAATGCCAAGCCACTTTGGCGACACTACACTAGCTCCGGGCTCCGCGACATCCCCTCATCGAGACCCCCGGACGGCGACCCGACCGTCGCGGTGACCCAGGCGGGGGCCCGGCGTGCCCGCCGCCGCCATCCCTGGATCTATCGCTCCGACGTGACCGCGCTTTCCGCGGACCTCGAGAACGGAGCCTACGTCCGGGTCGTCGACCCGGCGGGACGGACCCTCGGCCGCGCGTCGTGGTCGCACGAGTCCCTGATCTCGTTGCGGTTCGTGCGCTGGGACGACGGCCCCATCGACGACGCCTTCTGGTCGGGTCGGCTGGAGGCGGCGCTGGCGCGCCGCGAGCGGGCGGGGATGACGGGTCCGGCGCGGCGGTTGGTCTTCGGCGAGGCCGACGAATGGCCCGGCCTCGTCATCGACCAATACGGCGACGTGCTGAGCGTCCAGACACTGACACCCGCCGCGGACCGGCTCGCGCCGGCCTGGACGCGGCGCTGGGTCGAGCGGCTCGCGCCGCGGGCGATCGTGGCGCGGAACGACGTGTCGGTGCGCCGGCTGGAGGGACTGGAGATGGGCGTCGAGGTATGGCACGGCGAGGCGCCCGCTCCGTTCCCCGTCCGGATCGGGGACCGGACCTTCACGATCGACGTCGTGGACGGGCAGAAGACGGGCGCGTACCTCGACCAGCAGGAGAACTACCGCGCCGCGGCGCGGTGGGCGGAAGGCGCCGACCGCGCGCTCGACGCGTTCGCGGGCGAGGGGGGCTTCGCGCTCCACCTGGCAGCGGTCACGGGACGGGTCGAGGCGGTGGAGAGCTCGGAGGCGGCGGCGCAGCGCGGCCGCGCGAACGCCGCCGCGCTGGGAACCACGAACGTCACGTGGACGGTCGCCAACGCGTTCGACCGGCTGAACGCGCTCGACGGTGCCGGCGAGCGGTTCGGGGCGATCGTCCTCGACCCGCCCGCGTTCGCCAAGAACAAGAAGTCGTTGCCCGGCGCGCGGCGGGGCTACAAGGAGATCAACCTGCGGGCGATCAAGTGCCTGGAGCCGGGCGGCGTGCTCGTCACCTGCTCGTGCTCCTATCACGTGTCCCGCGAGATGCTGCTCGAGATCGTGGCCGACGCCGCGGGCGACGCGGGACGGACGATCGAGCTGCTGGAGATCCGGGCGCAGGCCCCCGATCACCCGATGCTCGTGACCGTCCCCGAGACCGAGTACCTCAAGTGCCTGGTCGTACGCGCGCGCTGAGCGCGGCCGCTCAGAGCGGCTCGACCGACCCCGACCCGCTGACGTCCCCCCGCACCGCGGGTCGGCCCGCGTAGCGGACGTCGCCCGAGCCGCTGACGTTCGCGTCGAGGCGCTCGCTGACGTTCACGGTCGCCGCGCCGCTGCCGGAGACGCCGATCCGCGCGGTGCGGGCGGCGAGATCGAGCAGATCCATCTCCCCGGACCCCGAGACCGAAGCCTCGATCTCGTCCGCGGTGCCCTCCATGCGGATCTCGCCCGAGCCTCCGATCGACGCGTCGAGATCGCCGAAATCCCCGCTCGCCGACAGCTCGCTCGATCCCGAGACGCTGACGTCGAACGCCGTCGAGCGGACGTTCCGCACCTCCACGTCGGAGCTGCCCCCGGAGTGGAGTCCGCGCAGCCGTTCGACCGAGATCTCGATGCGGATGTCCTGATGGGTGCGGAAGTCGTGCTCGCGCTCGATGTGGAGAGTGCCGTTCCGCACCTCGGTGCGGACCAGCGGGACGAGGTTGTCCTCGCCCGTGATGACGACGGAGCGCGTCCGCCCGACGTCGACGACGACGTCGAAGTCGCCGCTCAGGTCGATCGTGTCGAAGGCGGCGACTGGCCGGGTCTCGGTCGTCGAGACGCCGGAGCCGGCGACCGCCGGCCCGTCCCAGTCGACGGAGATCCCGCACCCGGCGGCGAGGAGCACGAGGGCGAAGAGCGGAGCGGACGGACGAAGCATCGGTCACCTCCAGGAGGATCGGTCGAGGACCCGCGTGATCCCTTCGCCCTACGGGAAGCGGCCGAACGGGGTTTCGAATGGAACGCGACGGCGCGCCCGCGGTAGGTTAGGGGATGCCTCGCACCCGCGTCCTCCTCGCGGCCCTGGCCCTGGCCGGGGTCGCCGCGTGCGGTCCCGGCGCCCGGCAGGGAGAGGCGCCGCCCCTGCCCGGGCAGTGGACGTCGGCGGCCCCGCTGCCGGAGCCCCGGCACGCGGTCGGGGCCGCCGAGCTCGACGACGAGATCTGGGTCGTGGGCGGGATCGGGGCCGATCGCCGGGCCACCGCCCGGGTCGACGTGTACGACCCCGACCTCGACGCGTGGCGGCTGGGCCCGCCCCTCCCCGAGCCCCTCCACCACGTCGCGGTCGCTGCGGCCGACGACCGGCTCTACGCGATCGGCGGGCTCGCGGGAACACCCGCCCTGCCGGTGGCGACCGTCTACGCGCTCGACCCCGATGTCGGGCGCTGGGAGATCGCCGAGCCCCTGCCCCGCGCACGCGGCGCCCTCGCGGTGGCGGTCGTCGACGACGTGATCTACGCCCTCGGCGGACAGGCGCTCGACGAGATCGCCGTCCGCGACGCCTGGCGCTACGATCCCGACGAGGACCGCTGGGATCCCCTCCCGCCGATGCCGACCGCGCGCGAGAGCCTGGCCGCGGCGGCCATCGGCGGGCTCGTGTACGCGGTCGGGGGGGAGCTCGGGAGCGCCAGCACCGCCCAGTCGGCCCTGGAGTCCTTCGACACCCGGACGTTGCGCTGGGAGCGGCTGCCGCCGATGCCGACCCCGCGCGGCGAGCTGGCCGCGTCGGCGTTCGGCGGCCGGCTCCACGTCGTCGGGGGGGTGACCCCCGCCGGCCCGCTCGACGCCCACGAGGCGTACGACCCACGGGAGCGGCGCTGGCTGCCTCTCTACCCGTTGCCCACGCCCCGTCACGGCCTCGCCGCGGCGGTCGCCGAGGGACGGCTGTTCGCGGTCGCCGGCGGTCCCGACGCCGGTCCTTCCGTGAGCGCGGTCAACGAGGAGCTCGCTCCCCTGGCCGCCGGGCCGGACTCGGATCTGCGCGCGTCGCGCGCGGGAAATTGACAAAGCCCGGGATCGCCTCTATCGTGCGACTCCTGCGGAGCCTTCGACAGCCAGACAGGCACATCCATCGAAAGGAGCGTTTGGACATGGGGCCCAGTTCCCTGCTCGTCCGTGGTGTGGCCGTGCTGCTTCTCACGGCGGTCACGTTGCCGTCCTGCCGCGGCGAGGACCAGGGTGCGGGTCCGGTCGCGGGGTACGAGACGCGCGCGGTCGCGACGTCGTTGCCGGCCGGCGCCACCGTGGTGGTGTCGGGCCACGACCTGGAGGCGTTCTGGACGCGTCTCAAGGGCACGCGGCTCTACACCGAGCTGGCCGCCATCCAGGATGTCCGCGAGGCGTTCGCTCCGATCGCCGAGTCCCAGCGCGAGTTCCAGGCCGAGACCGGCCTCGCGCTCGACGAGGCCACGCTGATGACAATCTTCGGCCAGAAGTTCGACCTGGGATTCTACGGTGAGCTCCCCGGTGACCGGGCCGACCTCCTGCTGGTCGCGTCGTTGAAGGACGAGGCGGCGGCACAGGCGCTGCTGGAGACGCTGGAGACCAAGATCGCGGCCGAGAAGGGAGCCGTGTTCGCCGACGAGGATCTGGCCGGAACGGAGATCCGGGTCGCGACCCGGGAGGGCGACGAGATCCTGCTCTATTCCATCGGCGGCAGCCGGCTCGTCATGGCCACGACCCGCCCGCGGATGCAGGGGGCGCTCGGGCTGGCGGACGGCGGGGAGTCGATGGCCTCGGCCGGCGACTACCAGAGCGTGATCTCGAAGCTTCCCGAGGCCACGATCTCCGTGTACGTCGACCAGCAAGCGTTCCGGGATGCGACCGAGCGGGCCGCCGGCGACACGACCGGCAGCGCGGCGGACCGGCTCCAGCGGGAGCGACTGCGGGCCGCCGGCGCCGCGCTCGAGGACTACCAGCTCGCCAGCGCGGTCGGCGTCGGCATCTACTGGACCGAAGCCGGGGTGCGTTCGGACGTGTACACCAAGGTCCCCGCGGAGGGACGGTCCCCGATCGCGGAGATGATGACCCGGTCTCCGTCCCCCATCCGCTCGCTCGCGTTCCAGCCCGTCGGAACGCTCCTCTACGGGGCCGTCAACTCGATGGACGCCCAGGTGATCCACGACGAGCTGAGGCGTTACGCGATCGAGGCCACCCGCATCCAGATGGAGGTCCAGGGGACGCCCGACTCCCTGCGGGCCGACAGCCTGGTGGCCCGGCAGATCGAGGCGTTCCAGCGGGAGACCGGGGTCGACCTCCAGGCCGATCTGGTCTCGTGGGTCGGGCAGGAGGCTTCGTTCGCGATCACGGGTGTCGACAAGACCGGGTTCTTCCCGGTCCCGGAGGTCGCGTTGACGGTCGCCACGCGGGACCCCCAGCGGTCGCGGGTGTTCCTGACGAAGGTCGAGGGTCTCGTTTCCCGGGCTGCGGCGGAGCGGGCCTCGATCCCTCTCCAGTGGCAAGCGGAGGAGCATCTGGGCCAGACGGTGCGCTACGCTCCCACGCCGATGGGGGAGGGCCTGTCGCTCTCCTACACCGTGACGAACGACTTCCTGCTGGTGGCGTCGAACCGCGCCCTCGCCCGGCGGATGCTCGACGCCCGCGGAGGCAGCGCGCAGGCGCTCCCTTCCAACCCGAGCTTCGGCACGATGACCGAGTTCTATCCGAGCGAGGCGAACGCGCTCGGGTTCATGAACCTCGAGGAGATCCTGACCGAGGCACAGGGCCTGATGGAGACGTTCGGCGGAATGGGCGGAAGCGCGGCCGCCGCGGATACCACCTCGGCGACCTACAAGGTCATGCAGGCGCTCAAGAACGCGCCGCGCCTCGGCTTCTACAGCGTCGCCGACAGCGAGGGCGTCTTCGGCCACCTCCTGCTGGAGGTCCGGTAGGCGATCGGATCCCGGCCGGTGTGACAACGAGGGGGGCCGTCCCGCCAGGGTCGGCCCCTTCTTCGTCCCACGGGCGCCCGGCGACCTGTTAACCACCGTTTCGTTTCCTCCGTATGGACGGACGAGCCCCGGACGGACCGCGGGGCCGCACTCACGTCCATACCTGGAGGGTTCGCATGAGCAACGACATGGCCGCCGTCTTCGGCGTCGTCGGCGTCTGCTCCGTCATCGCCCTGCTGATCGGCTTCACGACGTGGGTCGTGTCGAGACGGCGGCAGGAGCGGAGCCGCGCCCAGTTCGACCTGCAGCGCAGGATGCTGGAGAAATTCGGCTCCGCGTCCGAGTTCGTCGCCTTCCTCGAGGCCGACAGCGGTCGCAAGTTCCTCGAAGCGGTCTCCAGCGATACGCAGACCCAGGCGAGCCGGATCTTCGGCTCGATCCAGAAGGGCGCCATCTTCACCCTGATCGGGATCGTGGGGCTCTGCGTCGTGGCGTTGGAGCCCCGGGACCTCGTCCCCCTCGCCGTGCCGAGCGGGATCATGCTGGCGATCGGCCTCGGGTACCTGATCTCGGCCTACGCCACCTACCGCCTGTCCAGGCAATGGGGACTGCTCCCCCCGTCGGTCTCCTGAGTGGCCGCTCCCGCGGGGGCGGGAGACGCGCGCGACGCGTTCCGCGAGCTCTACGAGCGAACGTCGCCGAAGATCGCGGCCTACCTGCGGCGAGTGACCGGCTCACCGGACTGGGCCGAGGACCTGCTGCAGGACACCTACGTGCGGTTCCTCAACGCCGATCTCCCGACCATGGACGAGCGGCAGACCGTGTCGTATCTCTACCGCATCGCGACCAACCTCGTCTACGACGGCTGGCGCTCCATGAAGCGTGAGCGGGAGTGGGAGGAGGTCACGGTCGTGGAGGACACCCCGCCCGAGCCCGTCGGTCTGCGGCGGGACGTGGAGGAGGCGCTGGCGAAGCTGACCGCGCGCGAGCGCGCGCTGGTGTGGCTGGCGTACGTGGAGGGGTACGCGCACCGGGATATCGGACGTATGCTGGAGGTCAAGGAGACGAGCGTGCGGGTACTCCTCTTCCGCGCGCGCAGGAAGTTGGCCCGGGTCCTCGACGAGGCCGGCCTGACCCCGGAGGTGCTGGGATGAGAGAGCCGGTGCGCGAGTGCCCGCGAGAGGGACAAGTCCTGTCCGCGGTCCTCGCCGGGAACGTGACCGCGGATCTCGGTCGGCACGTGGCCGGATGCCAGGAGTGTCGCGACATCGTGGCGGTGTCCACGTGGCTCCGGGGCGTCGCCCGGGAGACCGTCGTCGCCTCCCTGCCGCGGGCCGATCGCGTGTGGTGGCGGGCCCAGGTCGAGCGCCGCCTGGAGGAACGGCAGGCGCTTGTCGACCGCGCCGCCCGGCCGATCCGCTGGTTCGAGCGGGGCGCGGTGGTGGTGCTCGCGCTGACGGTCGGCGGGGTCCTCTGGTGGCACGGGGTTCCGACCGCGGAAGCGGCGCTGCCGAGGCTCTCCGATCCCGCGACCCTCGCCGGCCTCACGGCCGCTCTCCTGGCCGCCGCCGGCCTGACCGCGCGGAAGGCGGCGCGGCGGCTCTAGGCCGGAGGAATATCGCGCGGCCGCCCCTCGTTCTCGCTGGCACCCCTTCACCAAGGAGGAAACATGACGCGCGGACTCCCCGCAATCCTGATCGCGCTGAGCGCCCTCGTGGCGGCCTGCCAGCCTCCGCCGGAGGAGGCCGCCGCCCCCGCGGGGGACGCGGCCGCCCCGGTTCCCGCTCCCGCCACTGGACCCGCCCCGGACACGACCGGCCCGGCTGTCTGGTCCTTCCTCCGGGAGCAGCGCTACCGGGAGAGCTGGGAGCTCTGGCCCGGCCTGGACCGGCTCTACCCCGGAACCGAGCCCCACGGAGCGCTCCTGACCACCTACGTGAACCCGATCGCACGCGAGGCGCTCCGGCGCGGCGACGAGGCGATGCCCCCCGGTGCGGTGATCGTCAAGGAGAACTACATGCCGGACAGCACGCTGGCGGCCGTGACCGTCATGCTGCTCGCCCCGGGGTACGATCCCGGGCACCAGGACTGGTTCTGGGCCAAGTACGGCTCGGCGGGCGAGATCGAGGCGGCGGGTCGCGTCGAGACGTGCGCCGGGTGCCACGGGGCCCAGCCCGACTACCTCTTCAGCGGCGAGCTGGGCGCGCCGGTCCCTGCGGACAGCGTGATCGAGGGGTAGACGTCCCGGAGTCAGCCGGGATCAGCGGTTCAGTTCGCGCCGCTTGCGGTTGTGCTCGGCGAACGTCTCGCTGAACGTGTGGCGGCCCTCCTCCCCGATCGCGAAAAAGAACAGGTACGGGACGGAGTCGGGGTAGAGAGTGGCTTCCAGGCTCGCACGCCCGGGGCTCGCGATCGGTCCCGGGGGCAGGCCGGGATAGAGATAGGTGTTGTACGGCGAGTCGATCTCCAGATCCCGATACAGCACCCGCTGCCGGTGGGATCCCAGCGCGTACTGGACGGTGGGGTCGGCCTCGAGCTTCATCCCCACGCGGAGCCGGTTCCAGAAGACGCCGGCGATCACCGCGCGCTCCTCGGGGACGCGCGCCTCCTCCTCGACGATCGACGCCAGCGTCACGATCTCGTGGACCGAGCGGCCGAGCGAGTCGGCGCGGCTCCGCCACGGCTCCCCGAACGCGCGGTGGAACTCGCCCACCATGAGCAGTACGAGCTCGCGGGCGCTGGTGGATGGATCGACCCGATACGTTTCGGGGAACAGATATCCCTCGAGCGTGGGCGCGTCGACGCCGAGCGAGTCGGCCAGCAGCGGGTCGGTCGCGGACGCGGCGAAGGCCGCGGAGTCGATGCCCAGCGCGCGTGCCGCCACCCCCGCCTGCTGCTCGAGCCGGAGCCCCTCGGGGATCGTCACCGTGGCCAGCAGGGTCTCGCCCCCGACCAGCATGTCGATGACGCGGGGAAGGGAAACGCCGGGCGGGATGTCGTAGGTGCCCGCCTGGATCGATCCCGCGTCGCGGCGGGCGCGCAGCCAGAGCTCGAACAGGAGCGGGCTCCGGACGACCCGGGCCTCGGCGAGTCGGGCCCCGAGGACCCGCACCGGCGTGCCCGGCTCGACCACGACCCGGGCGGGCTCCGGGCGATCCGGGGCGCGGCTGGCCGACCAGAGCCAGGCGATCCCGGCGACGGCCGCCACCAGGAGGACGATCGTGGCCAGCCGGGCCGCGGTCACGCCGCCCCCTCCGGGCCCTCCGGCTGGCCCTCGCGGAAGCGGAGGTACTGCTCGAGCATGAGGACGGCGCTCAGCTGGTCCAGCTTCCCCCGCATCTCCTTCTCGGAGTACCCCAGCTCCCGGAGCCGGGCCTTCGCGGCCTCGGTGGAGAGCCGCTCGTCCCACTCCGCGATCGGGACCTGAAGGACCAGCAGGAGCCGGTCGCGGAAGTCGAGGACGCTCTCGGCGGCGGAGCCGATCGAGCCGTCCAGGGAGTAGGGGATCCCCAGCAGCACCCGGTCCACCTCGCGCTCGGCCACGAGGGTCGCGATGGCGGCCCGCAGGCCGCCGTCCTTGAGGATCCGCCGGTCCAGCGTGGGAAGGCCGCTCACGAACCCGGTCTCGGGATCCGACAGCGCGAGCCCGACCCTGCGTTCGCCGTAGTCGATCGCCAGCACGCGCTCAACCATTCTCGTCAAAAGAGGGTGGGTGAAGCGGAGTGGTGGAGGCGAGCAGGCGTGCCTAGTCTCCACTCATCGATGCGAGAAACTCCGAGTTCGAGTCGGTCCGGCGCATCTTGTCCAGCAGGAACTCCATCGCCTCGGCAGAGTTCATGTCGCTGAGGAACTTCCGCAGCAGCCAGATTCGCTGGAGCTGGTCATCGGGGAGCAGGAGCTCCTCATGCCGCGTGCCCGAGCGGTTGATGTCGATGGCCGGGTAGATGCGGCGGTCGGACAGCGAGCGGTCGAGCACGAGCTCCATGTTCCCCGTGCCCTTGAACTCCTCGAAGATGACCTCGTCCATCCGGCTCCCGGTGTCGATGAGCGCGGTCGCGACGATCGTCAGCGAGCCGCCCTCCTCGATGTTGCGCGCCGCGCCGAAGAAACGCTTCGGCTTGTGGAGCGCGTGGGCGTCGACGCCGCCGGACAGGATCTTGCCCGAGTGGGGCACGACCACGTTCTGGGCGCGCGCCAGCCGGGTGATCGAGTCGAGCAGGATCACGACGTCGTGCTTGTGCTCGACCAGCCGCTTGGCCTTCTCGATCACCATGTCGGCCACCTGGACGTGGCGGTCGGCGGGCTCGTCGAACGTGGAGGCGATGACCTCGCCGTCGACGTTCCGCTCCATGTCCGTGACCTCCTCGGGCCGCTCGTCGATCAGCAGCACGATGAGCTTGATCTCCGGATGATTCTCGGTGATCGAGTTGGCCATCTTCTGGAGCAGCACGGTCTTCCCGGCCTTGGGCGGCGACACGATCAGGCCGCGCTGGCCTTTCCCGACCGGAGCGAACAGGTCCATGATCCGCATCGACATGTCGCCGTCGGAGCGCTCCAGCTGGATGGGGGCGTCCGGATAGAGGGGCCGCAGGTTGTCGAACAGGATCTTGAGCTTGGCCTTCTCGGGATCTTCGTAGTTGACGGTCTCGACCTTCAGCAGCGCCAGGTACCGTTCGCCCTCCTTGGGCGGGCGCACCTGCCCCTGGACGGTATCCCCGGTCCGCAGGTCGAAGCGCTTGATCTGACTCGGGCTCACGTAGATGTCGTCGGGGCCGTAGAGGTAGTTCCAGTCGGGGCTGCGGAGGAACCCGTAACCCTCCGGCAGGATCTCGAGGACTCCCTCTCCGCGGAGGACCGTCTCGTGGTCGAGCAGCTCCTGCTCGATCTTGAAGATCAGGTCCTGCTTCCGCATCCCCGCCGCGTTCTGGATCTCCAGCTCGTCGGCCATCTCGTGGAGCTCGGGGATCGACTTCGATTTGATCTCGGCGATGTCCAAGAAGGTCGCTCCTTCGGTGCTCTGCGCCTGCCGGCGGCGGCCGCGGCGGGGGCGGGATCGGGAAGGGTTCATGGAAGATCTCGGCCCAGAGTGGATTGGTGGTCGGTCGGCGTCCGACCCGGAGGTCGGGGATCAAGGGATCGGCAGATCGGGGGAATGCGGAAATCGGGCGGAGATGAGTGTCGGCGGCATTCTAGCATGTCGCGACAGGCGCTGTCAAGCTGCCGATTGACCTCCAGAATGGGGCAGCACGGGGTGCTATCTCACTCGACTGAAAGCCCCGAGAACCTGGCATAGCTCATGGCGAAAGGCGGCACGGGATCGCCGTGAACGTACAACCCGGAGATGGTTAGGAGGAAGCTGGTCTCGGGCGAAGCTTGCAGGGGGAACCGCATGACGAAGCAAGTCTTCGTCCCCGGTAGCAGGGCGAACCCACGACTCGTTTCGGCTCTCGCCCAGGCACCCGCACAGGACGCTTCGGCGGGCCCGATGAACTCCACCGCCGGGAGGGCGCTCCCCCCGTCAGGCGTCACCAGCGGGTTGCCGGGATTGAACGTGAACCCCCCTTGCTTTGGAACGAACGTCATGGAAATGGCCAGCGGCCCACCGCTGTCTCCGTGGTCGATCTCCTCCGCAACCCTCCTGCCTACCGGAATCGGAACCGGCAGGAGGAACGGCACGAAGAGGGGAAATTCCCAGATGACGCCCATCTCGTGCGGTCGATGGTTCCGCGCCCGAATGACCACATCCAGGTCGGACAGGTAGAGGGTAGTGGATCCATCCGGGTCGATCTTACCGGCAATATTCCCGGGGATCGCCTTCGGCGCACTGACATCCGTTGGCACCGTTATCGTCCTGCATGCTGCGATGAGGGCGACGATCGCGATCCCGACCGTCAGCCTGCAATGGCAATTATCTGGATGGATCCGCATGTGCCTCCTGGCCCGGTTTTTGACCGATCGAGGTCAGCGACAGATCGTTCAACTCACA
>DATKCO010000003.1:0-65070 GCA_035513155.1 Gemmatimonadota bacterium
GCTCGAGGGGGTTCGCCGGATCGCGCTCGAGGAGGCACTAATTCTGTTCGAGCACCAGAACCTCGATCTTCGAATCGCGCGCGAGGGGGCCGCGGCGGCCCGTGCGCGCGCGCTCTCCGCGGGAGCTCTCCAGAACCCGAATCTCGCTGCCACACGCGAGCAGCTCTCGGACGGCGATCGTGACTACGATGAGATGGTCGTCACGCTGAATCAGACCCTCGAGATCGGCGGGCAGCGTGGTTTGCGGCGCGATGCCGCGCGTCGGGCGGCGGATGCCTCCGGGGCATGGATGGAGGCCGAGCGACTGCGCCTCCGTTTCGAAGTTCGGCGGACATTCATCCTGGCTGCTTTGGCGGAAGGCAACCTTGGACGGCTGGAGGAAACGACGCAGGTCGTCCGCCAGGTCGAACAAGCCGGCCAGGCGCGCTTCGCCGAGGGGGACATCTCCGATTTCGACCGTCAGCGGCTGCAGGTCGAGCGCGCGCGGTATGAAGATCTCCTCGCGCTGGCCCGTCTGGAACTAAGCCAAGCGGGACGTGAACTGACCTTGCTCGTTTCCCCCGACTCGATCGCCACGGACGAGATCCTCCTTCCTCTCCATCCCCTGGACAGCCTCGCCGTGGCCATCCCCATGTCCGTTCGGGACACTGTTCCGTCGGGGGCCGCCGACCGGCCCGATGTGCGCGCCGCAAGATCGGAAGTCGAGGCCGCGCGTGACAGGCTCGCTCTTGCGGGCCGCGAGCGCATACCCGACATCACGGTTACAGGCGGATACAAGGACCAGGTGGATGGTCCCAAGGGCGGGGTAATCGGGTTGTCCGTCCCGATTCCGTTGCTGGATCGTAACGCCGGCCGGATCGCGGAAGCGCAGGCGGACCTGGCGAACGCCCAGGCGCGGGCTGATCTGGTATCTCGTCGCGCCGAGACAGACATCCAACGGACCTGGGAGAACTACCGCTCTCTCGCTCGCCGCATCGAGCAGATCGACCTGGACCTTCTGGCTGGAACGGTCGGCCTGCTGGAAACGGCCCGGATCGCCTACGGGGAGGGCGAGATGAGCCTGGTGGAGCTCCTTGACGCCGCGGAGGCCTACCGTGCCAGCCGTGAGCTCGCGGCCGATCTCCATGCCCGGTACCTGATCGCGATGTATGACCTCGATCGCGCCACCGGCGCGTCGACGACCATCCGAACCACTTCCCCGACAGAGGATCAGCCATGAATCGTCATCTCCAACTCATGCCTCTCCTTCTCGCCTGCATGGCCCCGGTGTCCGCATGTGGGTCGCGTGAAGCAACCGAAGAGCGCGAGCACCCGAGCGTGGTGATCACGCAGTGGAACGATTCGACCGAGCTCTTCCTGGAGTACCCACATCTACTTGCGGGGGAGGCGACGGGTAACTGGGCGATCCACCTCAGCGATATGGAGACATTCAAGCCGATCACCGAGGGGACACTGACGGTCGCATTCCGGAGAGCAGGCCGCGAAACGAAGTCGTTCACCTTGAACGCCCCGGCCCGCGACGGGATATACCTGCTCGATCCGGTGATCGAGGAGTCCGGCACCTACGAGGTCCGGCTCTCACTCGACGGCCCACAGGCACGGAGCGTTCACACGCTGCCAGCTGTCGAAGTCTTTCCGGACGTGAGCGCGCTGCCTGACGAGGAAGAGGAAGAGGGGGGCGCGATCGCGTTCCTCAAAGAGCAGCAATGGAAGATCCCGTTCGCGGTTCGACCCGCCGCAGAGATGGATGTAGCCCGCACCGTTGTGGTTCCGGGCGAAATCATCGCCAGGGACGGTGGCCTGGCCGAGGTGAGTGCTCCGGCCGCCGGCATCGCTCTGGCAGGGCCGAATCGTGGTGCGCCCTCTGTCGGTGAACCGGTTCAAGCGGGACAAGAGCTGATTGTGCTCTCCCCGATCGCCGATGAGGGAGGGTACGCGCGTGCGCGCGGCGAGATGGAGCGACTCGGTCGGGAGGCCGCGCGTGCTGAACGGCTGTACGCGGCCGGCGCCATTCCAGAGAAACGACTCCAGGAATCCCGCCACGCGCTGGAGATCGCCCGCGCCGAACTCGCGGCCCTGGGTGGGCGAGTAGACGGCGACTTTCGCCTCCACGTGCGGGCGCCGATCTCCGGAGTCGTCGCGGAGCGGAGCTTCGTCCCCGGCGGCCGTGTCGATGCCGGGGAGTCTCTCTTTCTCATCGTCGACCCCCGTACCCTCTGGCTCCGCGTCCGAGTACCTCCCGACAACGCCGCGTTGGCACGCCGGGTAGGCGCCACGTTTCGGGCGGAGGGCATCGACCGAGTGTTTACGGCCTCGTCGCTGGTCTCAATCGGCAGCGTGCTCGACGAACAGACCCGCACCGTCCCGGCGATTTTCGCCGTCGACAATCCAGACGGCGTTCTCAAGGTAGGTCAGTTCGTGCAAGCGGTGGTCCAGGTAGGCGGGTCGGTTCGCGGCGTGGCAGTTCCGAATGAGTCGATCCTGGACGATGCCGGTACGCCCGTCGCCTACGTACAGGTAGGAGGGGAGTCCTTCGAACGACGGGTTCTCACGCTGGGCGTGCGCGACGGAACTCATGCGGTGGTACTCGACGGGATCCAGCGCGGCGACATGGTCGTGATAGATGGTGCGTACCAGGTGCGCCTCGCGTCGATGTCCGGCGAGTCGTTCTCCGGTGGCCACGCTCACTAAGGGGAGGCGACCACATGCTGGACAGAGTCATTCGCTGGTCTCTCGACAATCGCCTCCTGGTCGTGGTCGTCTCAGCGGTCTTGCTCGTCGCGGGAGCCTATACGGCGGCTCGCATGCCAGTGGACGTATTCCCCGACCTGACTGCCCCGACAGTGACAGTGTTGACCGAGGCGCATGGCATGGCTCCGGAGGAGATCGAGACGTTGGTCACGTTTCCGATAGAGAGCGCGGTGAACGGCGCAACCGGCGTCCGCCGCGTTCGCTCCGCCACTTCGCAGGGCATCTCGATCGTGTGGGTGGAGTTCGACTGGGGGACCGACATCTTCCAGGCCCGCCAGATCGTCACAGAGAAGCTCCAGCTCGTCGCGGCAGCCCTGCCCGAGGGCGTTCCTCCGCCCCTCCTCGCTCCCATCTCCTCGATCATGGGAGAGATCATGCTGATCGGGATCACCGGTGATGCGCGGGTGACGCCGATGGAGATCCGATCGGTGGCTGACTGGACGCTGCGCCGGCGGATCCTCGCGGTGCCCGGCGTCTCGCAGGTAATCCCGATCGGCGGCGAGGTCAAGCAGTACCAGGTGCTGGTCTCGCCGGCCAAGCTGGAGGCCTTCGACGTCACGCTACTCGATGTCATCCGTGCGGCGGAAGGATCGAGCGTCAATGTCTCCGGTGGTGTGTTCATGGACCGCGGTCAGGAGTACCTGATTCGTGGCGTGGGCAGGGTGAGGGACGCGGCCGATATCGCGGCGACCGTGATCGTCACGCGCGACGGCGTGCCGGTTTTGATCGGAGACGTGGCGGAAGTCGGCATCGGGGCCGCCACCCGGCTCGGGGAAGGCTCGGTCAACGCTTCGCCCGCGGTGGTGATGTCGATTCAGAAGCAGCCCGCGACGAACACGCTGGAGCTCACCGAACGGATCGACGAAACGCTGGCTGAGATCCAGACCACACTCCCCGACGGAATGACGATCAACCCCGGAGTCTTTCGGCAAGCAGAGTTTATCGAAACATCGATAGAAAACGTCGTCGAGGCACTACGGGATGGTGCCATCCTGGTCGTCGTCATCCTGTTCCTATTCCTGTGGAACTTCCGCACGACCTTCATCTCGGTTCTCGCCATTCCGCTCTCGCTCGTGGTGGCCGTGTTCGCGCTCAAGGGGCTCGGCATAACGATCAATACCATGACGCTGGGTGGAATGGCGATCGCGATCGGGGCTTTGGTCGACGACGCTGTGATCGACGTAGAGAACGTATTCCGCCGATTGCGGGAGAACCGGCACCTGCCCGACAAAAGGCGGCGCAATTCGTTGCAGGTCGTCTTTCTGGCTTCGAAGGAAATCCGCTCAAGCATCGTCACGGCGACCCTGATCATCTGCATCGTTTTCGTCCCGCTCTTCTTTCTTTCCGGGATCGAGGGGCGCATGCTACGGCCGCTGGGGATCGCCTACATCGTTTCGATCATGGCGTCCCTGCTCGTCGCGCTCACCCTCACGCCCGCCCTCTGCGCGTACCTCCTTCCCCGGGCGAAGGTGATGGAGACGGAGGAGGAGAGTTGGCTGGTTCGTAGACTCAAGTCGGCCTACGCTCGAGTGCTACAGCCGGCCATGCGGCATCCGCACCGGGTCATCGGGGGGGCCGCCGGGGTGGTGGTCATCGCGCTGGCAGCCGTGCCGTTCCTGGGACGAGCATTTCTCCCCGAGTTCAACGAAGGAACGCTTGTGATCAGCGCTCTCACGCTGCCCGGTACGTCGCTCGCCGAGTCCGATGCGATGGGACGCCGGCTGGAGGAGATCCTGCTAGCGCATCCGGCTGTGGAAGAGACCGCGCGGCGGACAGGGCGCGCCGAGCTGGACGAGCACGCGCAGGGAGTGAACGCCGCCGAGATCGACGTGCGGTTGAACCTGGAGGGGCACGAAATGGAGGACGTGCTGGAGGAGCTGCGAGCGGAGCTGACTGCGATCCCTGGGACTCAAATCACGATCGGTCAGCCGATTGGCCACCGAATCGACCATATGCTCTCCGGCACACGGGCCAGCATCGCGATGAAGCTCTTCGGACCCGACCTCTACGAGTTGCGGCGTCTGGCCGAGCAGATCCGCGCGGTTGCGGACGACGTTCCGGGAACGGTGGACCTCGCCGTCGAGCAGCAGGCCGACGTGCCGCAGATCCGAATCTCGATGGACCGGAACGCGATGGCGCGGTACGGGGTGACCCCGGCATACCTCGCGGAGATGATCGACGTAGCCTTTGCAGGCGAAGCGGTCTCGCAGGTCCTGGAAGGCCAGGAGAGCTACGACCTCGTCGTCCGCTTCGAGACTGCTTCACGCGGCAGCGAGGAGCGGATCGCCGGCGCGCGCATTGACACTCCCTTGGGATCCCAGGTCCCGCTCTCCGCCTTGGCGGATGTGCGGAACGACCGCGGACCCAACACCATCTCGCGTGAAAACGTGCAGCGTAAGATCGTAATCCAGTCCAACGTGAGCGGGCGTGACGTGGGCAGCGTGGTGGGGGAGATCCGGGAGCAAGTCGCAGAGCGGGTGGATCTGCCGGATGGCTACTACCTGGAATACGGCGGTCAGTTTGAATCGGCGGGGGAAGCGACCCGCACTATCGGGCTCCTCTCGCTTGTCTCGCTGGCCGCGATCTTTCTCCTTCTCTTCATGGAGTTCGGCTCGACGAAGCAGGCCCTGCTCGTGATGGTGAACCTGCCGTTGGCCCTGGTGGGAGGAGTCTTCGCCGTGGTTCTGAGCGGTGGGGTCCTCAACATCGCAACGCTGGTCGGGTTCATCACGCTGTTCGGAATCGCCGTCCGCAATGGTATCCTCCTGGTGTCCCATTACAACCACCTCCTAGCCGAGGGAGAACCGATCGAAGAGGCAGTGCGTCGCGGTTCGATGGAGCGGCTCAATCCGGTGCTGATGACCGCTCTTGCCGCCGGACTGGCCCTCATCCCACTTGCGATCGCGGGAGACCATCCGGGCAACGAGATTCAGAGCCCGCTGGCGATCGTGGTGCTGGGGGGTCTGCTGAGCGCTGTGGCACTCAACATGGTAGTAGTGCCGGCCCTTTATCTGCGCTACGGGGCAGGCTCCCGCGCACCCCGTTCTCCCGACGCCGAGGACGCCATGGCGGCGCTGGAGCTGGACGAGGCTTGAGATCGGAACAGGAAGGGACCGAAGATCACGGTGCCACGGGCGAGAGCCTGTTCGGGAACCGGGACTTTCGCCGCCTATTCGCCGCCCAGCTGACATCGCTCGTCGGCAGCGGTGTAACCAGTATTGCACTAGCCGCGTTCGCGTACGAGCTCGTCGGGAGCGACGCCACCGTTGTGGTCGGCACCGCACTCATGCTGCGGATCCTCGCCTTCGTCGTCATTTCCCCCATTGCGGGCGTGACTGCGGACCGGGTCGATCGCAAGAGAGTGCTCGTCGCCGCTGATCTGATCCGGGTAGCGCTCATGGGCGTGTTCCCTTTCATCACCTCGGTAAGCCAGATCTACGTCCTGATCTTCGCCATCAACGCGGTGACGGCATTTTTCACGCCGACCTTCGAGGCAATTCTGCCCCAGGTAGTAGGGCTCCGGCAGTACACGAAGGCCGTATCTTTGTCGCGCATCGCACTCGCCCTTGAGGCTACGCTGGGCCCGATACTGGCAGGGCTCCTGATCGCGACCGTGGGTGTCCGTTGGACCTTCTGGGTCGATGGTGGAACCTATCTCGTCTCCGCCCTCTTCGTTCTTGGTGCGACGGTTCCGCGCGCGCGTCGACCAACGAGCCCCTTTCATTGGAGAAACCTCGTGTCTCAGGTCACGCATGGAACAAGGATCCTGTTGCGTGAGCCGGCCCTTCGGAAAGCACTCGTGCTCCATTTCGCGGAGGCGGTGGCGGGCGCGATCGCGATTGTCACCACCATCGTGTATGTCCGAGACATCCTGGAGCGCGGGAACGTCGCCTTCGCCGTCGTAATGGCTGCCGTAGGGGCCGGCTCGGCGGTCGTGGCGCTCCTGCTGCCATGGCGTTCCGAGCGGGCGCGAGTAGGCGCGAGCGGGCGGCTCGAAGAGCACCTGCAGTATCACCGGTGGGCCGAGCGCTCGATGGTCGTGGGGGGCGCCGTTCTGGCGTTTGCACTCCTGCCCGGACTGCTCGTTCCGGGAGTCTTCGTTCTGGCTGTCCTCTGGGGGCTGAACGGGGCCGGTCAGGCACTGATCGCGATCCCGTCGGTGGGACTCCTCGCGGAGCATACCGCTCCCGACGAGCGGGGGCGCGCATACGCCGCTCACTTCGCCCTCACCCATCTCTTCTGGCTCGGGACCTATCCTCTGTCGGGATACCTGGCGCGGGGAGCCGGCACGCCGATGACCTTTACAGCGGGAGGCGTGGCCTGCGCCCTCCTGACTCTCGCCGCGTTGATGATCCGGGGACCGCATCGTCGTCACAGGCTGGAACGTGTTGGATGAAGGGGGATGAAAGTTACCGCGAGAGGGGGAGCCCGGGGCCCGAGAAACGCCATCCGCAGGGTTTAGAGGACTGTGCGACATAGTGTGCGACATCGACCCCCCATATTGCATGAAAAGGGAGGTGGGGGATTCGCCAGAACGTGGAGAAATCCCAGAGAAGGTATGTATCGCTGACTCTGGAAGTAGTTAACGCGTGGCCCAGCCCCGCCCTCTACCTTGGCTGACCGGGCCTCTTCCTTTGTCGCGATGGGCGCATCCACTATGACGGCGAGGTCGCTTTGCGTGAAATGGAGGATCGGGCGCGCGAACCCGCGCTGGAAGCCGGACATCCGGCGATGAGGACGCTCGTTCTCGTGCGCCACGCGAAGTCGAGCTGGAAAGACGCGGAACTCGCGGACCGGGACCGGCCGCTCAACCCGCGCGGCCGGCGGGACGCCCCCGAGATGGGGAGGCGGCTGGCGGTGAGGGGGGCAACGCCAGATCGGATCGTCACGAGCCCGGCCTTGCGGGCCGCGACCACCGCCAGCGTCATCGCGGAGGCAGTCGGCTACCCGGAGCGCGAGATCATCCAGGACGAGCGGCTTTACGGTGCGGGCTCTGAGGAGATCCTGGAGGTGATCCGGGGGATCGAGAACCGCTTCGATCGTGTACTCCTTTTTGGCCACAACCCAGGCCTGACCGATCTCGTCAACAAGCTCTCGGAAGAACCGATCCCCAACGTGCCGACCTGCGGCGTCGTGGAGTTCCGGATCGCGGGTGAATCGTGGAGAGATGTTCGGCGCGACACCGCCATGCGTGTGGACTTCGACTATCCGAAACGCTCTCGTGGAGTTCTTTGAAAACGCAGCCTGTACGGGGCGAGTGCATTCGTCGCTACCCCGCGCCGCTCTTGCTCTCCCACTCACGCTTCGTTAGGTAGGAGCAAGTGAGACGAAGCTGGCCTCGCTCGAGCTCCACCTCGTTAGCGGGAACGTGAAACGATACTCAGCGGTCCTCCTCCTGGTGGGGGTACGTTCAACGCGCTTCCGGGCATGGGCAGCTGGTATCTACTGATACCGGCTTCGCCGACGTACGGCATCCAATCCGCGCAGAGTGGCGAAGCGGCCAGCTGAGACGGGCAGGACCCATCGAATACCTGGCCGGCCCCGGCGAGAAAGTGCCGTCGACCGGACCGGGAACCTGATCGATCCCGTGCGCGTCTGGTTCTATGTCGTCAGGGTGACGGACACGGATACGAGTCGGATCATCGGGCGGGCTGGGCCGATCGAATACCGGACGGGGTCGAAGAGCAGTCGCTGAGGAACTGGCCAGGCTACGAAGGCTCCTCGTTAGAGGCGACGCGCTGGGAGAGGCGGCGGAGACGTCCGGCGAGCGTGACGAGCAAGGGTTGCGTAACCCGCGGTCGGTGGAGCAGGCGGCTCCGGAACATGTTTCCCGGTATGCGGAGAACCCGCAGGGGACCGTCCTTGGGCCGCACGGTGGCCATCCGTGGGCTGCCATCGAGCAGTGACAGCTCGCCTACGACCTCGCCGGCGCCGAGAACGGCGACCTCGCGGTCCGACCCCTCCCCGGCGGTGGTCCGCGCGCGCAGGACGACGGATGCGAGGCCGTCGACGATGATGTACACGGCATCGTCGTCCATGTCGCCTTCCTCGCAGAGAACCTGGGGCGCCGCGACGGTCTCGTCCTCGGTCAGCCTGCCCAGGTCCTCCAGATCCTCGGGGTCCAGGTGGGCGAACAGAGGGACTCCTCGCAGGAATTGCATCTTTTCGATCGTAGCCAGGCTGGAGAAACCGGCCGTCGAGCTCTCGCTCTGATCGCTGGCGGGTTTCCCGCAAAGGACGGCGGTTTCCCGGACCAGGGGATGGGAGTCCACCAGGCCACGCGCGACGATCGTGGGGGCGAGGCTTCCCTCGGTCCCGGCGGTCCAGACAGCGGCCGCGCGGATGTAGGGATCCGTGGCCCCGGCCAGGCGCTCCAGAGCCACTGACCGATCGTCCAGGTTCATCTCCTCTACAGGGGGAGCATCGAGGATCAAGGGCGCCAGATCTCCAAGCAGCCCCTCGGTCCCAGGACAGGCCTCCTCGAGTTGTCGCAGGGCCGCCTTGCGGGTGTCGATCTCCTCAGCCAAGAGACCCGGTCGCAGGGCCTGCACCCGCTCGGCGTCGCCGGCGATCTCCAGGAACTCCAGCACGCGGCTGATGGCCGCTTCCAGCTCACGGTGCAGGAGATACGCCAGCAGCCCTGCCGCACCCGGTTGGCCGGGGAGGCCCAGGGTCGCGAGATCGCGACGGACGGCCAGCGCGTGCTCCACCTGGCCGCGCGCCCGGACGAGCAGCGCGCCGGACTCCCCTCGCATCTGCTCGAGCACGCGGGCGTGGGCCTCGGAGCTGATGCCGAACGCGCGCTGGAGCTCGGTCACCTCGCTCGCGGACGCGCGCCGCAGGAGCGCCGCCGCGAGAGCGGTCTGGTAGCCCTCCAACTGCGCGCGCTCCTCGACGCTACCGACCTCGCCCTGCTCGAACAGCCGACGCTCCTCCTCAGAAAGACGCTCGATCACTTTCTCGTGCTCCCGCGGCGTGATGCCGAGCTGGACACGGATCTCGTCGAGGAATCGAAGCTCCCCGCGCCCGACGAGGCCATCGGTGATGATCTCCCGGATCGTGTTGGTGTACGCGGTCAGGTACTGCTCGCGCGCGTGTTCGCCCGCCTTGATCCATGCATACACCTCACCGGGATCCTGTGGCGGCGGATCCTCGAATGGCCAGTTGCGCAGGAGCTTGACGGCTCCCCTCTCCTGGATGTAGCGCTCGCGGGTGCGGCGCGATCGCTTGAGGACGAAGAGGGTCGCGATCAGCGGCGCCGCAAAGGCGACCGTCCGGGTAGCGCCAGGCAGCTGGCGCAAGGAGGGAGCGCCGGCGAAGAAGTAGAAGATGCTGAAGGCCGCGAAGGCGGCGATGGCCAGAGTCAGGTGGCGACGACGCTCCACTTCGGCGACGGAACGCCCGATGACGGCCTCGATCCCCAGGAAGACCCCGTAGCTGACGGCGGAGAAGACGAGGAGCGTCGCGAGCGCCGCCCCGAATGCCGGGACCTGCGGGGCGAAGAAGAAGCCGGCACCGGCGACCAGGTCCGCGGTGACCGGGAGCTGGGTCCAGCGACCGTCGAAGTACGCCTCCCAGTCGCCGTGCCGCAGCCAGTAATAGGTGTAGAAGGCCAGGACGAGACCGGGGAACGCGAACATCGCGACGCGCCGTCCCGTGGACGACACGTCCTGCCAGTAGGCGTTCTCCTGATCGATGTCCGGACAATGCTTTTTGCACGCCGTGCACCGGACGCACTGGGAGTTGGAGACCTTGGGTAGAGAGTTGGGCTCGGTGTAGACGCGTTCCACCAGGCCGACGGGGCAGAGGAAGTTGCACCACGTTTTACCGGTGAAGATCCGGTTCGTGACGGCCGCGGCCGCGGCCAGGCCGATCAGCAGGCCTGCGAGCCACAGGCCGTCGCCGTTCGTGGCAATCAGCCGGAAAACCAGCATGGCGAGCAGCAGCCCGAAGGTCACGAGGAAGAACCATCGCTCCAGCCACTTCGGCACGCGTCGCTGCGTGCCTCGATTGAGCTTCCGACCCAGCTCGCCGAAGAACGCCAGCGGACAGATCTGGCGCCAGCGGGGGAACCCCATCAGGACGATGGACACGGGCAGCAGCGGGAGGAGCATTGTCCAGAAGTAGCGTGGCAGCGAGTCCGTCGTCAGGCCCACGATGATCGCCGCCCCGTATCCCGCGACGAGCACGGCACGGGTTCGTCGCTGCCAAACGGTGGGTCCGACCGCTCTACCGGCCAAAGCGCGCTACCTCGAGTCCTTCAATCGTCCTCTGGCGAGAAGGTGCGCAGGCTGAGCAGGAAGATCACGAGCGAATGGCGGTCCTGGGCCGGAAGGGCCACGAAGGCGTCGCGCGAATCCTGAGCCTCGCTGCGACCCGGGTCGTCAGTCGGGGGCGGGTCGTCCTCGCCATGCAGCAGGATCGCTTCCTCCAGGGTTCCCGCGCGGCCGTCATGCAGCCAGGGCCCGGTGTTCCCGACGCCCCAGAGTTCCGGGGTCAGAAACGCCGTGGCGGCGATCAGCACGTTCTCTCCGTCCACCTGCAGCGGGACGAAGTTCGCGGTGAAGGTAGGCTGCGGACCCGCGGGATCCGCGAGATGGCGTCCCATGTGATGGCGCCTGAGATCCCCGTACATCCGGATGATCGCTCCACCGTCGGGATGGGCTTCCGCGCGGGGCGGCTGAGAGTCCAGCAGGATGTCGAAGCGAAACGGGCGCGCGGGGTCGTACCCCGGATCCCGCTCCGCCAGGCGCTGGTTGTAGTAATTGCCGTTGCCGCGGAGCGTCGGCTCTTCGAACACCGTATTCTCGAGTCTGATCTCCGGGATGTGGCAGGCCGCACAGCCGACCTCCTCGAAGACCGTTCGCCCCCTGCGGACCTCGGCGAGCGTGGATTCCTCCGGGGCGGCGACCATCCCGAGCTCCGCGAGCCTCTCGAGGGATTGAGGAGTCTCCTGGGCGGCCGTGTAGATCGTAATCGCCGTGACGTCTCCCACCGACAGCTCGCGAGTCACGCCGTCACCGTCGGGATCGGGGTCGTACTCGCGCCCGGGCGGAGGGAACCAGAGGAGCTCTTCGGCCAGCATCCCCATGAGGCCCGCGGCGGCGCCCACGGTCGGGCCGCGCACGGTCGCCACATCCCCCTTCCACCCGATCGGCCGTACCACGAGGTCCGGATCGACGCCGCGAGTCCCCGTGAGGTCGAAGCTCACCGCATGTCCCGCATCGGCGGTCGCGATGAGGGTCCCGTAGTCGATGCCCTTCGAGGTCAAGCGTCGCCGGACCGGCGTACCAGGGTGTTCGCCCGCCTCCCGCTCCGCGTCCGCTCGGATGGAATGCAGATCCTCGGTGATCTCCTGCGCCAGGAGCTGCACGATGCCATCGCCGAAAAGGGATGTCGTCGAACGGGTATTGAACGGGGGCATGCCGTCCCCATCGGGATCGCCCACCCGATTGGTCGAGGCCAGACCGGCCGCGGCGCCGGAGGGCGAATTGTGGCATTCGCCGCAGGACTGGGACGAGATCATCCCACCCGCTCCACCGCCGGCGGGCATCACGCCGAAGCGGGGAAATGCCGAGCCGTCCGGCAACCGCGAGCGTCCGACACCGTCGAGGCCGTTGAACGGAGTGTGGAAGAGAGCGGCCCCGGCCTCGAAGAGCTGCTCGAAGCTCATCTCACCCGCGGCGATCGAGCTGGACTCGAGATGGCCGCCCTCCAGGGGGAAAGCCGGTCCGGCCGACAAATTGATGACGGGAAGTTCCGGCACGACCTCGTCTGCCCGGGAGGTGCAGCGAGTTACGGCGAGAATCCCGAGGGCGAGAGAAAGACCAGACGACAGGATCCGGCGCTGCTTCACGGTCAAATCGCTCTTCCTTCCTGTAAGGAGGGGTGGAAAGGCGCTGATGAGACGCGCCGATCTACTATCTCCACGGTAGGACGGCAACCGGTGTCGTGTCAACGCCAAGCAGCGCGCGTTCACTCTTCGGTTCGAGCGTATCCACGCCAGGCTCAGGCCGCCGCGCTCGACTTCTCCAGTTTCTCCGTGATCTCGGGTCGCTGCCCGGCCTCGATCGCGCGGTGCTCGCGGACGATAAGGGCCACCAGGCCCAGCCACAGCAGGATGAAACCGAGATTCACCGCCGCGAACCCTCCGGGGCCGAAGGCGAAGACCACGGTCCCCAGGAACACGACGCACGCCGAGAAGACATCCCCGATTCGCTGGAAGAAGCTGTCGACTACCTGCTTGGCCTTGTACTTGATGTCTCTCGAAGTGGGGAGGAACAGCATCTGGAGCGTGGTCTTGTTGATGGAATAGTCGGATGCGTTCTCGAAGGTCTTTCCGAGCCGGATGTAGCGGATCACGGGTAGGAAGAAGACCAGCGCGTAGGTGCCGAGCGCTATGAGAGGAAGCCAGAGGAGTCCCGCTCTCACACCCCCGTACTTGACCAGACGCCCGACTACGAAGAGCTGGAGCCCCATCGCGAGCAGGTTCATCCACGTGAGGAAGCCGGCATAGAAGCTCCCGATCACGGAGGCTCGGTACTGCTCCTGATTCCTGGAGTCGCTCGGGTCACCGAATTCTCGGCTCTCGAACGTCAGGGGCGAACTCGTCGCCAGGGCGAGCTCCACCGCTTCCTCGGTCTGGGTGATCCCGTAGTTCACGACCAGGCTCCCGAGGATGTACTCCCCGTTCGTGTTGACCAGGTTCAGGAGCAGCACGAGAAGCGCGATGGCCCCGATGTACTTGTGGCGAAAGAGGAGATCGAATCCGAGACTCTCCTTCTCCCGTCGTCCCGGCGATTCCTGCCGCGCCTTAACCGCGGCCGACAGCTCGCGCTGGCGCGCCTCCATGGCTGCCTTTCCCCATACCCTGCGGCTGATCATGTTTGTCAGTGCCATGCAGCCGGCCAGGAGCGCGGCTGCCCACAGCAGCATCTCCATCACGCTGAAGTAGTCGAGCAGCCGATCGGCGATCCACGAACCGACGAAGGCGCCGAACGAGCCGCCGAACGCAACGAGGGGGAAGAGACGTTTTCCGGAGTCGTTACTGTAGACATCGTTGGCGTAGGACCAGAACTGGGCCACGACCATTACGCTGAAGATCCCGACCCAGAGGAAGAAGGCGTACCCCAGATACGGCATTCCCGCCCGTCCCATCGCCCAGAACGCGATCAGACAGCCGATGAAAATCCCGGTGACGACCGTGATCAGGCGGGTCCGCTCGTATCGCGAGACCAGCTTGGCATATCCGCCGACCAGAAAGAAGAGGAGCACCGCCATGCCAGCCGCCAGATAGCTTTTGGCTTCCGCACCACCACTCGAGAGGATGAGGGCTTCCCGAACCGGCCGGATTAGGTAGTAGCTCGTCAGGAGCAGGAAGATGTTGAGCGCCATGAGCAGGGTGAGGATCCCTTCGCCCGCTCGGACATCGGTGAACAGGGTCAGGAACCTCTCGAGGACGCTCTTTTCGACCGCGGCTTGTGACATCGAAGTCCTCCAGTACCGGACGAGGTCAGTAGTTGTCCTTCAGGAAGTCTCGAACCGCCTTGACGACCCCTTTCGCGGCGCCATCCGAGGAGCCGCCGAACAGCCCTCCGGACAGTTCGCCGTCGAAGCTCGCGATCGCGATCTGCCGCCCGGACGCCTTGTCGGTGAAGACACACTCGACGGTCACCGTGGCCTTCCCGGCACCGAGCCCTATGAGGTAGCGCTGGGCTCGGCTGCCTTCCTCGTAGCTGAGGATCCTTCCGCTGACGGTCAGCACCCCTCCGGTCTGCTCCGTGGAGCGCGTGACCACCGGGAACAACCTGTCCTTCGAGCCCTTCCGGGTGGCGTCCGCCAGAACCTCGACAAGCGCGTCGGGAAGCTCATCGGCTGCGCTGCGCGCGGATTTCGTGCCGATGGTAGACGTGAAGGGGAGGACCTCGATCGTGTCGAAGGCCCCGAATCGTTTCTCAACGGGTTCCTGGACGGAATAGCGGTGCGAGGCGCACGCGCTGCTCGCGATCAGAGCGGCCGAGAGGATCAGCCAGGGACGCTTCAGGGAGTTCATGGTGAGTCCCTTCCCCGACGACCGGGCTACGCCGCGGCGTCGGTTGAAATGAGTGGTGGTCGAACCGGGCTGCCTACAGGCCGAGCATACGAGGCCCCGCTTCCTCAGCGATGCCCCGCCGGTTCCCTGGAGCGCTCGTTCGACGGATCCCGGCCTTGTGCGCGGGTCCGCCGGCGGTAGCTTCGCCCTTTTCGGGACGCGGTCTTCCCCTATCGGAGGTCTCGAGATGCAGCAGAAGCACTCCGTGCGCGCCGAGCTCACCGTCCAGGAGCTCACGCGGGCGGGCACCAGTCTCGACCTGATGATCTACGCCGGGAACGAGAAGATCGGGACGCTGATCATCGGTCAGGGCTCCCTGTTCTGGCGCGGCGGCAAGCGCGTGAAGAGCGAGCGGATCGACTGGACGAGCTTCGCCGAGATGATGAACGAGAAGGTCTACGGCGAGAAGCGCGTTTGAGGCGAGTGGCGCTCGAAACCGCTTTTCTGACGAGCGGTCTTCCCGAAGATGCGCGTATCCCGACCGCAGACGCGATGTCCCGCGCGGTCCGCGACCATGGGGCGGAGCCGGCCTTCGTGGGCGTGATCGGTGGGGAGCCGGTGGTGGGGATCGACGCCGCCGGGCTCGCGCGATTGTCACAGTCGGGCCGGAAGGCCTCGACCCGCGATCTGCCGCTGGCCGGCGCGCGCGGCGAGGACGCCGGCACGACCGTGGCGGCCACCCTCTTTCTCGCCCATCGGGCAGGGGTGCGGGTCGCGGCAACGGGCGGGATCGGCGGCGTCCATCCGGGAGAGGGGCGGATCGACGAGTCGGCGGACCTGCTCGAGCTGGCGCGGAGCCCCGTCGTTCTCGTCTGCTCCGGCGCCAAGGCGATCCTCGATCTTCCCGCCACGCTCGAGCGGCTGGAGACCCTCGGGGTGACGGTCGTGGGGTACGGGACGAGCGAGCTTCCCGCCTTCTGGTGGGTGGGGAGCGGCCTCAGGCTCCCCCACCGGGTCGAGGGCGCGGAGGAGGCGGCCGCTGTCGCGCGGTCGGCGCGCGAGCTCGGGCTCCCGGGGGCCGTCCTGGTCTGCGTGCCGCCGCCCGCCGACGCCGCGCTCGACCCGGGCGAGGGGGAGCGGGCGATCGACCGGGCGCTCGCCGACGCGGGAGAGCGTGGCGTCCGAGGCGCGGAGCTGACGCCCTATCTCCTCGCCCGCGTCGCCGAGCTGACCGAGGGCCGGTCGCTCCGCGCGAACCGCGCGCTCCTCGCGCACAACGCCGGCGTGGCCGGAGAGATCGCGGCGGCTCTGGCCGCGGGCACGCCGTGAGACGGGGCCCGCTGGCGGTGGCGCTCGCGATCGCCGTCCTGCACGGCCTGAACGACGCCTACACGGCCTTCCTCCCGCCGCTTCTGCCCCGGATCATGGGCGAGCTCGGCCTCTCGATCACGCTCGCGGCGGGCCTCATGACCGCGCTTTCGCTCGGCTCGTCGCTCGCCCAGCCGCTCATGGGGCGGCTGGCCGACCGCCGCGGACGACGCGCGCTCGTCGTCCTGGGACCGGTGACGACCGGAGTGCTCCTGTCCTTGATGGGTCTCGCGCCGGGCTTCTGGTGGCTGATCGCCCTCCTCACGATCGGCGGCCTCGGAAGCGCCGCGTTCCACCCGCCGGGAGCGTCCCTGGCCGCGCGCGTGGGGGAGGGCGGCCGGAGCGGGATGCGGCACGCGGTCTTCTCGTTCGGCGGGGCGACCGGCTACGCGCTGGGGCCGCTGGTGGCGGTCTGGCTCGTTTCCCGCGTCGGTCTCGACGGGATGTGGGTCGCGATGGCGCCGGTCGTCGTGCTCGCCGCCGTGCTCTGGTTCGTGCTGCCGCCGGGAGCGTCCGATCGCGTCGTCGCGCCACCGCCATCGGTCGGGGAGATCGCCCGGCTCCTGCGCGGGCCGCTGGGCCTGATCTTCGGGATCAGCGCCGTGGCGGCCTTCCTGCAACGGCTCGTCCTCACCCTGCAGCCGATCGTGATGGCGGCGGCGGGAGAGAGTGAGGCGCGCGGGGCGGTCGTCCTGAGCGTCTATCTCGCGGGCCAGGCGTCGGGCACCCTGCTGGGTGGCTTCCTCGCCGACCGGATCGACCGCCGGCGGCTCCTGGCGGTCCTGACCGCGGTGTCGTGCCCGCTCCACGTGGCGTTGTTCCTCATGCCCGGCGGGGAACCCATGGCGTTGGCGGTGGCGGTCCTGGCGGGGGCCAGCAACATGGCGATCCTGCCGGCCATCGTCGTGATCGCCCTCGAGCTCGCGCCGTCGTTCGGATCGACCAGCTCGGGGATCGTCATGGGGCTGGCGTGGGCGGTCGGCTCGCTGGGGGTGCTGGGCGCGGGAGCGGTGGGGGACTGGCTCGGCCCGCAGCCGGCGGCGATCCTCCTGTCGCCCATCGTCCTGGTCGGATCGTGGCTCGCGCTCCGGCCATCCCTGAGGAGGCACGGGCGTCCCCTGGTGGTGGAGGCAGGATGATCACGCGCGTCAAGGTGTGCTGCATCGCCAGTCTCGAGGAGGCGCGGATGGCGGTCCGCGCGGGCGCCTCGGCGCTCGGGCTCGTGTCCGAGATGCCGAGCGGCCCGGGGGTGATCCCGGAGGATCGGATCGCCGAGATCGCGTCCGCGGCGCCGCCCGGAGTCGCCACGTTCCTGCTGACCTGTCGACCCGACGCGGAGGCGATCGCGGCCCAGCAGCGGCGCACGGGCGTTGGGGTCCTCCAGCTCTGCGACGAGACGGCGCCGGGCACCCGCGCGGAGCTCCGGCGGCTCGCTCCGGGCGTCAAGCTGGTCCAGGTGATCCACGTCCAGGGACCGGAGTCCGTCGACGCCGCGCGGGCCGCGGCCGCGGAGGTCGACGCCCTCCTCCTCGACTCCGGCCGTCCCGACCTGGCGGTCAAGGAGCTCGGCGGGACCGGCCGTGTGCACGACTGGGAGACGAGCCGGGCGATCCGCGAGGCCGTCGAGGTGCCGGTCTTCCTGGCCGGCGGTCTCCGGCCCGAGAACGTCGCCCGCGCGATCGCCATCGTACGACCCTACGGCGTCGACCTCTGCAGCGGGATCCGTGTGGACGGCCGGCTGGACGAGCGCCGCCTGTCCGCGTTCATGCGCGCGGTCGCCTCCGCGAGGCAGAACTGTAAGGACCCCGACACCGGCTAGACTCCGGGGCGAGTAGCTTGATGTGATGACCTGGTCCCGAAACGCCATCCTGTATCCGCTGGCGGGTGTCGGCGCCGTCGCGTCGCTGTATGCGATCTATGCGCTGGCGACCGCCGAGCCCACCGACGTGCTGCCGCGCAAGCTGAGCAGTGGGGACGACCGCGGCAGGATGGATCTCGCGACCACCCTCGCCGCCAACCTCGACGCCCCTCTCCTGGAAGGGAATCGCGTCGAGCTGCTGGAGAACGGGGATGAGATCTTCCCGCCCATGCTGGAGGCGATCGGGGACGCGCGGCAGTCGATCAACTTCCTCACCTACGTCTACTGGGAGGGCGACATCGCCCGCCGGTTCGCCGCCGAGCTCTCCGCCGCGTGCCGCCGCGGGGTCGAGGTCCGGGTGCTCCTCGATGCGGTCGGGTCGGTCAAGATGGACGACGCGCTGATCGAGGAGATGGAGGGGGCGGGTTGCCGGGTCGCGCGCTTCCGTCCGCCACGCTGGAACGAGCTCCGCCGCCTGAACGGCCGCACCCATCGCAAGGTGCTGGTGGTCGATGGCACTCGCGGGTTCACCGGTGGCGTGGGGATCGCGGAGGAGTGGAGCGGGGACGCCCGCGGTCCCGGGCAATGGCGCGACGACCACTTCCGGGTCGAGGGCCCGGTCGTGCGCTACCTGCAGGGGGCCTTCGCCGATAACTGGCGGGAGGCGACCGGCGAGGTGCTGGCCGACGAGCGCTTCTATCCTTTGATTGAGCCCGCCGGCGACGCGCGCGCGATCCCGCTCCTCGGCGGGCCCGGTGGCACGGTCTCGCCGATCGCGTTCCTCTACTGGATCGCGCTCCAGGGGGCACGGGAGCGGGTGTGGATCTCGACCCCGTACTACGTGCCCGACCCCGACCTCCAGGAGGCGATCGAGGCGACCGCCCGCCGGGGCGTCGAAGTCGTCCTCATCGTGCCGGGCGAGCGGAACGACTCGCGGGTGGTGCGCTGGGCGAGCCGGACGCAATACGGGGCGCTGCTCGAGGCGGGGGTCCGAATCTACGAGTTCGAGCCCACGATGTTCCACGTCAAGGCCCTGACGGTCGACCGGGAGTGGGCGATCGTCGGCTCGGCGAACTTCGACAACCGCTCGTTCGAGCTGAACTACGAGACCGTCCTGGCGGTGGAGGACCCCGCGCTGGTCGAGGCCCTCGACGCTTCCATGCGGCGGGACATCGAGCGGTCGCGGGAGATCACGCGGGAAGACGTGGCTGGGTGGTCGGCGCTCGAGCGCGCCCGGGATCACCTCGCCCTGTCCCTGCGCGAGCAGATCTGAGGCCACCCCGGGTCACTCGGGCCACGGGTCCCGCAGCCGGTCGAGCTCGCGGCGCTCCTTCTTCGTGGGCCGTCCCTTCCCACGGAACGTGGTCTGGGGCATCAACCGAAGCTGGGATTCCCGCTCGCGGCGGAGCGTCCGGCTCTCGGCGGTCTCCTCGAACAGGGCGGCCGCCTCCGCGGCCGTTCCGCGTCGCTCCGCGAGACCCGAGACGACCAGCGTGCGCTCGATCGGCCCGTGCCGGACGCGGACGACATCCCCGACCCTGACGGGGGTGCCCGTCTTGGGCCGGGTGTCGTTGAGCCGGACCTTGCCGCCCTCGATCGCCTTGGCGGCCCGGGAACGGGTCTTGAACATCCGCGCCGCCCAGAGCCAGCGGTCGACCCGCACGCTCTCGTCGACGTGACCCTCGGTCACGAGGGCTCCTCTGCGAGCGTGATGCGGGGAGGGGGTCCGGATCCGGAGAACGCGGAGCGCACGTCGTCGGCGAGCCGCTCGAGATCGACACCCATGACCACGGGCCCGAGCGTCCGCGCGGCTCGGAGCCCGCGGAGCGCGCGCGCCGCCTGGCGCCGCGACGCCGCGTCGTGTTTGCGGCGGCGGTTGAGGAGCGCCGCGGACAGGTGGACGAGCGACTGGGCGAAGCGGGCGTGCGGGGTGGTCCGCCCCGAGGCGTGCCAGAGCCCCTCCAGCGCCTCGTGACACTCCCACCAGTATTCGCGGTTGAACAGGTCGACGGCCCAGCGCCACTCGTCCAGGGTCCGCCAATCGTCGGGGATCCAGGAAGCGGGGGGCGCGGAGATCTCGTCGCGGGAGTGCCCCCCGGGGTCGCGCGTCGGATGTGGGGTCTCGCCGGGGAGGAACGCGTAGGGAGGAAGGGGGCGCGTCGAGTATCGCGGGGGTGTTCTCAGGGGATTCCGGGGTCGATCTCTCACGGGTCGAGGATACCGCCAGCCGCCGCGGGAGAACCAGCCAGCGGAAATAAGGATTGACCGCGACCGACCTGGTTCCCATCATTGATCCCTGGGATCTTTCTACAACTTCAAGGGTGCATGACCACGCCCGCATCCCCAGCGTCCACCCGACGTCTCGCCGCGATCTGGTTCGCCGACATCGTCGGGTTCACGGGGATCTCGGCCAAGGACGAGCGGATAGCCATGTCGCTCGTCTCTCTGCTGCAGCTGTGCGCCCGCCGAGCGGTCGGCCACCACGGGGGGCGTCTCGTCAAGTTCATCGGTGACGAGGCGATGGCCGAGTTCGGCAGCACGGATTCTGCCGTTCTGGCCGCGCTCGAGCTCCGCTTGGACTTCACTGGACTCTCCGCCAAGCACTCCACGCCGGCCCTTCTGAGGATCGGCGTACACCTGGGTGATGTCGTCACCTCCGAGGGGGACATCTACGGCGACGGCGTGAACACGACGAGCAGGATCGAGCGCGAGGCGCGACCCGGTGAGATCCTGGTCAGCGAAGAGGTGTGGCGCCAACTCCGGAAGCGTACCGAGTTCGTCTTGGAAGACCGGGGAGAGCGTGAGCTGCGCGGTCTCGACGGGTCCCTTCGACTCTACTCCGTGACGCTGGGGGAGGCGCCGGAGCACGCGCAGTCGCCCGGGGAGCCGCTGTTGCCGGATTCGTGGGCCATCGCCGTGCTCCCCTTCATCGACATCAGTCCGGCGCACGACAACGAATACTTCAGCGACGGAATGACCGAGGAGCTGATCCATTCTCTGTCGAGGGTCGACGGTCTGCGAGTGGCCTCGCGCACGTCATCCTACGCGTTCAAGGGTAGGAGCCTGGGGATCAAGGAGATTGCCCAAGCGCTGCGGGTGAACGTCGTCCTCGAGGGCAGCGTCCGGAAAGTCGGCACCCGGGTTCGCGTCACGCCCCTTCTCATCGACGCGACGAATGGATATCAGCTCTGGACCGAGACCTTCGAGCGTGAGCTCGAGAACGTATTCGACCTCCAGGAGACGATCTCAGGAGCGATCGTGGACGCTCTGCAGATCAAGCTGGGCCCGGAGCAGATCGTGCGCGAGCACACCCGGGACACCCTGGCCTACGACGAGTACCTCAAGGGACGGTTCCATTGGAACCGACATTCGCCGGCCGACTTCCAGAAGAGCATCGGACACTACGAGCGGGCGATCGCCGCCGACCCGGGATACGCGCTCGCCTGGGCAGGTCTGGCGGATACGTATTGCACGATGGGGGCCGTATTCCTGGCCAGGCCGGGCGACGTCTATCCGCGCGCGAAGGAAGCGGCGCGCAAGGCGATCGATCTCGACCCCCGGCTGGCGCCGGCCCACGCGGCGCTGGCGGAGGTTCAGGTCCGTTACGAGTGGGACTGGGAGGAAGCCGAGCGTGGCTTCCGACGGGCCCTGGCGCTGGATCCCGAGTACGCCGATGCCCGCTACAGGTACGCGAACCTGCTGCGCGACCTGGGTCGCTTCGACGAGGCGATCGTGGAGGTGAGACGGGCCCAAGGGGCGGATCCCTACTCGCTCCCGATCTCGGCGGCCGTGGCCGGCGTTTTCTATCACGCGAGGCGCTACGACGAAGCGATCGCGGAATCGAGGCGGGCGGTCGAACAGGCGCCCACTTTCTACAACGCGAGCTACTACCTCGCCGTCTCCTACCTCATGAAGGGAATGCCCGAGGAGGCGGTGCGACACTTTCAGCGCGTCCATGAGCTGTCATCCGTGCCGGCCTCGATCGCGGGAATCATCGTGGCGTACGCCGCGGCCGGAAGACGCGAGGAGGCGATCGCACTGCAGACCGAGCTGCTGGAGATGGCAGAAGGAGGGGCCCCCTTCGCGTATCCGGTGGCATCCGCGTGTGTGGCACTCGGAGATCGGGAACAAGCCTTTCGCTGGTTCGACCGGGCCGTCGAAGAGCGGACGAGCTGGCTTACGAGCCTCCGCGTCGAGCCACGCTTCGAGCACCTCCACGGAGATCCACGCTTTCGGCGGCTGCTTGAGCGCGTCGGCCTGGTCCCCAGGGAGGCGCGGAGCAAGCACAATCTGCCCGCACAGCAGACCTCCATGCTGGGACGAGAGCGTGATCTGAGAGAAGTGGAGCGACTCCTTCACGACTCGGCGGTCCGCATCGTGACCTTGGTCGGTCCGGGTGGCGTCGGGAAGACCAGGCTCGCGCTCGAGAGCGCTTCCCGCGGGCTGGATGGATTCCCGGACGGAGTCTGGTTCGTCCCGTTATCGGCCGTGGATCACCCCGAGCTTCTCCTTTCCACCATCGCGCGCGCCCTGGGGTTGAGGGAAGCAGCGCCCGATCCACAAGAGGCGCTGGTCGCAGAACTGCGGGACGCCCGGACCCTGCTCGTCTTGGACGGCTTTGAACATCTCCTCCCTGCGGCCTCCGCTCTGGTCGACCTTCTCGCCGAGCTTCCGGACCTCCGCGTTATCGTCACGAGCCAGGCCGTGCTTCGTGTCCGGGGAGAGCGAGTCTTCCTGGTTCAGCCGCTCGGTTTTCCGGAGGCCGGGAGCGAGTTGAACGCCTCACAACTGGAAGGGTACGGGGCAGTCGCCTTGTTCATGGACCGTATGGAAGCCGTCAAGCCTGCCTACCGCCCGAACGCGACCGACCTGGAGGCCATCGTGGAAATCTGTCGGCAACTCGACGGGCTCCCGCTGGCGATCGAACTGGCGGCAGCCAGGCTGCGCCTCATGCCACCGCCGGCCCTTCTGGGGCGTCTCGAGAATCGCTTCGTGTTCCTGGTCGAGGGGCCGAGGGACCTCCCCCAGCGACACCAGACCCTGGAGGCGGTATGCGATTGGAGCTACGGGCTCCTCGATCCTCGCGAGCAGGCGACGTTCCGTGACCTCGCTCCCTTCTCGGGTGGCTGCAGCCTGGAAGCCGCGGAGTGGATGGAGCGCGGCAGAACGGCAGGAGGGCAGACCCCCCAGGGCGGGGATCGACGCGAGGTGCTGGATCTGCTGGCCTCGCTCGTCGAAAAGAGCCTGCTGCGACAGGTGGAGACCGGCGAGGGTGAACCTCGCTTCCAGATGCTGGAGACGATCCGGCAGTATGGACTCCGTCTCATCGAGTCGTTGGGCGAGTCCGCGGCGGTCCGTGGGCGTCAGCTCGACTACCTCCTGGACCTGGGATTGCGAGCCGAGTCCGCGCTCACGGGGCCCGACCAGGCCGAGTGGCTCGACCGCCTGGAGCGGGACTACGAGAACATGGTCGCGGTCATGGACTGGGGGTTGGAAGCAGGGGAAGTGGAGAAGGCCGTCCGACTGGGTAGCGCGATGTGGTGGTTCTTCTGGCTTCGCGGGCACTTCGGAGAGATGCGGAAGCGGCTCGACCTGGCGCTCCAGCGGGGGGGAGGTCTGCCTGGCTCGCTGCGGGCCAATCTCCACGTGGCGAGCGGAGCCATGGCTACGCTGGATGGTGAGGATGATCTCGCCGCCCGGCACTTCGAACAGGCGGTCGCGCTCGAAAGGGAGCGTGACGATCCACGCGGGATGCCGCGCGCCCTGAGGGGCTTCGCCTCTGCGCTCGCAAATCTGGGTCAGTACGAGGCGGCCGTTCCCTTCTACGAGGAGGCGCTGCGGATCGATCGCGACCTCGGGAACCGCGCGGGGGAGTCCGCCGCGCTGCGGGGGATGGGAAAGATGGCTCTCTCCCTGGGAGATCTCGACGGAGCACGCGATCATTTCGACAAGGCGCTCGTCATCGCGCGCTCGATGGGGGGGCCGCAGTACATGGCGTACGCGCTGGCCGGGTTGGGAGACGTCGCGCGGGAACAGGGCCGGTTGGCCGAGGCCACTCGTCTGTACGAGGAGGGACTGCGACACTGTCGAGAGATCGGCAGCCGACCGGGAGTCCTCTCCGCGTTGCAGAATCTGGCCCTGATGGAGTTGGCCTCGCACGACCTGGAGTCCGCGGAGGCTCGTTTCACCGAGGCCCTCCAGATGGCTCGATCGCTGGGGGATCGAGGACGCCTGGCGATCTCATTGCTCGGGCTGGGGCGGATCTCTGTTGCCCGGGAGAACCCAGAGCGGGGGGTTCGACTCATCGGGGCGGCCCGGCACGTAAAGGGATCCAGGCCCACCGAAGAGCTCGATCGGAGACATGGGGAATCGGAGCGATCGCTGGCGACCGCCAGGGAAGCACTGGGCGTCGAGGGGGTCGAGCGACTGCTGGAGGAAGCTCGTTCGATGCCGCTCGCGACTACGGTCGAGTGGGCGCTGGGGCAGAGCCCGAAGCCGGTCCAGCCGGGAGGAGCCGCCTAACGCGGGGAGCGATGCAGGCGGCTAGGCGCGAATACGCGCTCCTGTCCCGGCGTGGGCTTGAGCGCCGCCAGGACCGCGATTCCGATCATCATCGCGAGGATCTCCATCGTCTTCCTCCTTCCGGGTTCGCGTTGCCTTTCGACCCGTCCTACGTGAGCTTTCACCGGTGGGTTTCAAGCCGCAGGCTCTGTCTCCACTCCCCAGCCGAGAGGTGCCCCATGACCGCCGAAGCCAGCACGAGCGCCCCGAGTTCCGCCCGACCGTTCTACATCGCGATCGGGGTCCTCGTACTCCTTTTGATCGCCACCTACGCGTGGAAGGTCGTAAGCGTCAACCGTGCCGAGGAGCGGATGGCCGAGGCCGAGAGGACGTGGGAGGAGGGCGCGCGCCACGCGGTCCTCGAGAACACGCGCTCGATGCTGGCGCTGGCGGCGGTTCCGCTCGGCCTCTCGGCGCGGGAGGAGGCGATGTCGCGGAACTACGGCCTCCTCGAGGAGCGGTTCGAGCGGCTGGTCCGGGAGCCCGGGGTGGAGCGCGTGCTCTACGCGACCGCCGGGGACTCGATCGCGGTCTCGACCGACCGCTCGCTGATCGGGCGTTCGCTGGACAGCGCGGTCCCCGCGCAGTACGCGCGCCCGATCGCGACCAACGTGATCGTGGAGGACGGGGCCTTCCACGCGATCGTCCCGATCACGGGACTCAACGAGCGGCTCGGCGTCGTCGTCCTCACGTACCGGCCACCGGCCGTCCCGGTGGAGGGCGCGTCGACCCCGGGGGACACGACGGCTCCGGTGGACGGGGGAGCTGACCCCGCTCCTTGACATGGAAGGCAGCGATAGCTATTCCTGTTCAGGAATGATTCCTGATCGCCGCTGACCATCATCCCGGGGGAGACATGCTGAGCGACAAGCTCCAGAAGGCGCTGAACGAGCAGATCAACGACGAGCTGTTCGCTGCGTACCAGTACCTGGCCATGGCCGAGTACCTCCACTCCAAAAACCTCGACGGCTTCGCGCACTGGATGCGGCTCCAGCGCGAGGAGGAGATCGGCCACGCGATGAAGATCTTCGACTTCGTGCTCGACCGGGACGGCCGGGTCAAGCTGGGGGCGATCGCGGCGCCGGCCACGAAGTTCAGCTCGACCATTGACGTCGCGAAGAAGGCGCTCGAGCACGAGCGCAAAGTCACGCAGGGGATCAACGAGCTCTACGAGGCGGCGAAGAAGGAGCAGGACTACCCGACCGAGGCGCTGATGCAGTGGTTCGTCCTCGAGCAGGTCGAGGAGGAGGCGAGCGCGCTCAAGATCGTCGAGCGGCTCGAGATGGCGGGCGACGACAGCGCCGCGCTGTTGATGATCGATCGGGAAATGGGCCAGCGCACGTCGACCGACTAGACGCCGCGGGGCCTATTCCTCGTCGTCCTCTTCGCCCGACTCCGACAGCAGCTCCTCGGAGAGCCCGGCGGGGGGGTTCCGATCGAGGAGCAGGATCGCCCCCTGGGGGACGATGAGGTAGGTCCGCCCCTCGAACTTGATCTCCACCGACGCCTTCCGCAGGAAGATCGCGTAATCCCCGACATGGGCCTGCATGGGGACGTGGCGCGTCGAGGATTCGAGGGTCTTCCAGGGCTCCTCTTCCATCGCGCCCGGGTCCGGGAGCGGGATGCCGGGCCCCGCCGCTACGATCCGCCCCGCCTGGACCGCCTCCTTCTCGACCGCCCAGCGCGGCAGGTATAGCCCGACCTCGGTCCGGTGCTCGCCTTCGTCGGGCTGGATCAGCACCCGGTCGCCGATGACGACCAGCCGGTCCTCGATGGGCATGGAATCGTCGGGCATGAGAGGAAGGTGGTCCGGTCGTGACGAGGCGGCAACCCACCGCCCTCGTTCCGCTCCCCGGCGAATCCGCATAGGTTTCTGTCCATGGACATGGTCGTCCGCAGCCGAAGGGTCGTCCTCCCCGACGAGGTGCGCCCCGCAACCGTCGGGATCGCGAAGGGGAGGATCGTCGCCGTGACGTCCAAGGAAGCGTCCTTTCCGGGCGTCCCGGAGATTGACGCAGGGGAGTCCGTCGTGATGGCGGGCCTCGTCGACTCGCATGTTCACGTCGACGACCCCGGGCGCGCCGAGTGGGAGGGGTTCGAGACGGCGGGGCGCGCGGCCGCCGCCGGCGGCACGACGACGATCGTCGACATGCCGCTGAACTCCATCCCCGCGACGACGACGGTGGCCGCGCTCGACGCGAAGGTGGCGGCGGCCACGGGCGTCTGCCGGGTGGACTTCGGGATGTGGGGCGGGATCGTGCCGGGGAACGGCGCCGAGCTGGCCGCGCTCCTGGCGCACGGAGCGCTCGGGCTCAAGGCGTTCCTCGTGCCCTCCGGAGTCGAGGAGTTCCCGCCCGTCGAAGACGAGGAGCTGGGAGCGGCGATGGCCCGGGTGGCGGGCTCCGGCGCGCCCGTGCTCGTTCACGCCGAGGACGCCGGCGAGCTCGCCCGGGCCGGCACCGACGCCCTCGCGGCGCGCCCTGCTTCCTACGCGGCGTGGCTCGCCTCGCGACCCGGCGTAGCGGAGGCACGCGCGGTGGCACGCGTCGCGGCGCTCGCCGGCCGAACGGGAGCCCGGGCCCACGTCGTCCACGTGGCCGGAGCCGAGGCGCTCGCCGAGGTGGCGCGCGCACGCGCGGCCGGCATTCCCCTGACGGCCGAGACGTGCCCGCACTACCTCGACTTCATCGCCGCCGACGTCCCCGACGGCGACACGCGCTTCAAGTGCGCGCCTCCGATCCGCGGGGCGGCCGACCGGGAAGCCCTCTGGCGCGGCCTCCTCGATCGAACGCTCGACCTGATCGCCTCCGATCACTCCCCGTGCCCTCCCGGTCTCAAGGTCCCCCGCGACTTCGCCCGTTCGTGGGGCGGGATCGCGGGGCTGGAGCTCAGGCTGCCGGCGGTGTGGACCGAGGCGCGGACGCGGGGCGCGACGCTGGTCGATCTGGCGCGCTGGCTCGCGGCCGGCCCCGCGCGGCTGGCCGGGGTCGCGGCGCGGAAGGGCCGGATCGCTCCCGGGTTCGACGCGGACCTCGTCGTCTGGGATCCCGAGCGGGAGCGGACCGTCGACGGACCCTCCCTCCACCAGCGCCACGGGTCGACGCCGTGGGAGGGCCGGACGCTCGCCGGCGTCGTCGAGGCGACGATCCTCCGGGGCCGGCTCGTCTACGAGCGGGGGGCGTTCCCGGGAAGCCCGGCGGGCCGCTGGATCCGACGGAGCCGCGCGGCGCGCGGGCTGATCGCGGCGAGGGTCGGCCGCTGAGCGAGTTCCTCCATCTGCCCGATCTCGCCGCGCGGCGGCTCGGTGGCCGGGCTCTCCTCGCGAACGACGAGTTCTTCGCGCCCAAGGAATGCCTGGTGGCGGACGAGCCGCCGATGTATGACCCCGCCCGCTACACGGATCACGGCAAGTGGATGGACGGCTGGGAGACCCGTCGGCGGCGGGAGCCCGGGGAGGACTGGTGCATCGTCGGACTCGGCCTGGCGGGCGACGTGCGGGGGGTCGTCATCGACACCCGCCACTTCCGGGGCAACCACCCGGAGCGCGCGGCCGTCGACGCCTGCGCGACCGCCTCGGATCCGCGGGACCCCGGCGCGGCCGAAGCGCTGGCCTGGACTCGGATCGTGCCCGAGGTGCCGCTCGAGGCCGATGCGCTGAACGTGTTCCCGGTCGAGACGGCGGGGCGGTGGACGCACGTCCGGCTCGTCATCGTGCCGGACGGCGGGGTGGCGCGGCTCCGGGTCCACGGGGTCGCGATCCCGGAGGAGGGCGGAGGGGTGTCCGGGACCACCGATCTCGCGTCCGTGGACGTCGGTGGAGCGGTCCTGGCGTGCAGCGACGCCTTCTTCTGCGCTCCCGGGAACCTCCTCCTGGCGGGCCCGCCGGCGGGCATGCACGACGGCTGGGAGACGCGGCGGCGGCGCGGGCCCGGCCACGACTGGGTCGTCGTCCACCTCGGCCGTCGCGGGATCCTCGAGCGGGTCGAGGTCGATACCCGGTTCTTCAAGGGGAATCACCCCGGGAGCTGCGATCTCGAGGCACACGACGCGGGACCGGGGGGAGAGGCGCCGGGGGAGGCCCGCCGGCGAGACCGCGCCGTCCTGGTCGAGCCGGCGACGTGGGCGCCCGCGCTCGCGGACCGCCCGCTGGGGCCCGACCGCGTCCACGTGTTCGAGCCGCCGGACCTGGCGGAGCTCCCCGCCACCCACGTCCGGCTGCGGATCCACCCCGACGGCGGCGTGGCGCGCCTTCGGGTGCACGGCCGGCCGACCGCCGGATGACTGCCGAGCCCGGCCTCGCCCGCCTCAACGCGCTGCCGGAAGCCGCCGCCCGTGCCGAGCTCCTCGCGTGCTGCGGGTCGGAGCGCTGGGCGTTACGGGTCGCCGCGGCGCGGCCCTTCGCGTCGGTCGCCGCTCTGCGCGAGATGGCGCGTGAAGCGTGGTACGATCTCGATCCGGACGACCGCCGGGAGGCGTTCGCCGCCCATCCGGAGATCGGCGGCGAGCGGGAGGGATCCGATCCCACCCGGGCGTGGTCCCGTCGGGAGCAGTCGTCGATGGAGGAGGCCGAAGGCGAGACCCGCGCCCAGCTGGCCGCGGGACAGCGCGCCTACCGCGAGCGTTTCGGCTATATCTTCCTGATCCGCGCGACCGGACGGAGCCCCGAGGAGATGCTGTCCGCGCTCCGCCGCCGGCTCGGCCACGACCCCGAGGAAGAGCTCGCGGTGGCCTCCGACGAGCAGTGGGAGATCACCGAGATCCGTCTCGCGCGTCTTCTCGAGCAGGAGGGAGTCTCGTGAGCATCACGACCCACGTCCTGGACGTGGCCGCCGGGCGGCCGGCCGCCGGCATCGAAGTCAAGCTCTTCGAGCGGAACCGCCATGGGGAGTGGCGGGACCGGGGGCGGGGGGTCACGAACGACGACGGGCGCGCCGACGGCCTCCTCCCGAACGGCCTGGAGCCGTCCACCTACCGGTTGCGGTTCGAGGTTTCCGAGTACTTCGAGCGCCAGGGGACTTCCACCTTCTTCCCGTTCGTCGACGTCGTCTTCCAGGTGGCCGACCCGGAAGGCCGGTATCACGTGCCACTGCTCCTCTCGCCCTGGGGATACTCGACCTACCGGGGGAGCTGAGTCGATGATGGGGTGGGCGGAGCTCGCCGCGCGCTGGCTCCACGTGATCGCCGGCATCGCGTGGATCGGCACGTCGTTCTACTTCATCCGGCTGAACGCCGTCCTCAGGCCCGCGGGCGAGCCTGAGGCGGGCGTCGAGGGCGAGGCGTGGGAGGTCCACGGCGGCGGGTTCTACCGGGTGGCGAAGTACCGGGGCGCCCCGGGCGCGATGCCGAACGAGCTCCACTGGTTCAAGTGGGAGGCGTACGCGACGTGGCTCTCGGGCGCGTGCCTCCTCGTCCTCGTGTACTACCTGGGCGCCGACGCGTACCTGCTGAACCTGGCGGCCCGGGACATCGGCGCGGGGACGGGGATCGCGATCGGGGTCGGCTCGGTCGCCGCCGGGTGGCTCGTCTACGAGGCGCTCTGCCGGAGCCCGCTGATCCGGTGGCCGGGGTGGTTCGCCGGGCTCGGGCTGGCGCTCGCGACCGGGGCCGCGTGGGCGCTCTCCCAGTGGCTGAGCGCCCGGGCCTCCTACATGCACGTCGGGGCCGCCGTGGGCACGATCATGGCGGCGAACGTCTTCCTCGTCATCATCCCCGCCCACCGCCACCTCGTGGCCGCCGTCAAGGCCGGGCGGGAGCCCGACGCCAGCCTGGGGAGGGCCGCGGCCCAACGCTCCCTCCACAACAACTACCTCACCCTGCCGGTCGTCTTCGTCATGATCTCGAACCACTATCCGATGACGTATGCACATCCACAGGGGTGGCTGATCCTCGGCGCGCTGGGATGGGTGGGCGGATACATCCGCCACTACTACAACCTGCGCCACGCGGGCCGCGACCGGCCGTGGATGCTGGCCGTCGCGGCGGCGGCGTTCGCCGCCGTCGCGCTGCTCGCGACCGTCGGCGCGCCCGGATCGCGGGAGGCGGGAGCCGACGAAGCGACGGTCGGGCTGGCGGAGGTGCGGGAGGTGATCGCGGTCCGCTGCGCGCCATGCCATTCCGCCGATCCCGTCCACGAGCTCTTCGACGCCCCGCCGGCGGGGATCGCCTTCGACACCGAGGAGGAGATCCGGGCCCGCGCGGCCGAGATCCACGCGGTCACGGTCGAGACCCGGATCATGCCGCTCGGGAACCTGACCGGAATGACCGAAGAAGAGCGCGCGCTGGTGGGGCGCTGGGCGCGACAGACGAGATGAGAGAAAGGTAGTACACTCCAGGTGCAGCCAATCTCCGCAACTCGAGACGAGGAGTGGCTCGTGCAGATTCAAGTCAACACGGACAGAACGATCAAGGGTGACGAGGATTTGACGCAGCAGGTCCGGGCTGAGGTAGAGGCGAGACTGGGACGTTTCGGTGACCGAATCACGCGCATCGAGGTTCATCTCGGTGATGAGAATAGTCACAAGTCACGCGGGGACGACAAGAGGTGCCTGATAGAGGTCCGGCCTGCAGGGCTCAAACCCGTCGTTGCGACGCACCGAGCCCCGAGTGTCGCTCTGGCCCTCGAAGGGGCGGCGGATAAGGTGGAAAGGCTCCTCGATGGAGCCCTCGAGAGGCTGTTCGATCCCAAGGGGAGGACCCCCTACGGAGGGGATCCGGAAGCGTGAGAGACTCTCTCGAGGAGAATACCCATGCCTCAATATGCCGAAACCAGTCATATCTCCCAGTTGCTGGCGGATCATCAGCCGCCCTGCCTCTCGCTGTATCAACCCACTCACCGACATCACCCCGATAATCGCCAGGACCTGATTCGCTATCGGAACCTCGTTCGAGAGCTCGAGGACTCCCTGAACCGGAAGTATCCGGCGCGAGATGTGTCCTCGCTCATGAAGGAGTTTCAGGGGCTGGCCACAGACGGCGAATTCTGGAACCATCGCACGGATGGACTGGCGATCCTGGCTGCGCCCGGCGCGTTCCAGGTCTTCGAGCTCCAGCGTGCCGTGCCGGAGCTTGTCGTCGTGGCGGACAGCTTTCATCTCAAACCCCTCATTCGGATCGTCCAGTCGGCCGACCGATACCAAATCCTGTGCCTGAACCGACACGCCGCCCGACTCTATGAAGGCAACCGTGACACCCTGGACCCGGTGGATCTTACGAACCTGCCCGCGACCATCACGGAGGCGCTCGGGGAGGAATTGACCGAGCCACACCAGACCGTAGCCTCGTACGGGGAGGTCAGAAGCATGCCCGGTGGCTCGCGAGGTCAGCAGGCCATGCACCATGGACATGGGGCGAAGAAGGACGAAGTCGATATCGACATCAAGCGCTTTTTCCGGGTCATCGACCGAGGAATCCTCGAACACCATTCGCGCCCATCGGGTCTGCCGCTGATGCTCGCGGCCTTGGCCGAGCATCACGGGCCATTCCGCGCAATCAGCCAGAATCCTCACTTGTTGCCCGACGGAATCACGACGAACCCCGATGCGCTTTCAGTGGATCAGCTACGGGTCGAAGCATGGCGGAAGATCGAGCCCATCTATCTCGACCGACTCGCTCGTCTGGTGGACGCTTATCAGGTGGCGAAATCCCGCCGCCTCGGGTCGGATGACGTGCTGGAGGTCGCAGTCGCGGCAAGCGCAGGGCGGATCGACACGCTGCTGGTCGAAGCCGATCGGCAGGTTCCCGGTCGGATGCAACCGGAAACCGGCGAGATCGAGTTCGGCGATCTGGCCGATCCCGACACCGACGATGTCCTCGATGACGTCGCGGAGCTCACCCTTCGCATGAAAGGCCGGGTCGTCGTGGTTCCCGGGGAGCGAATGCCCAGCACGACCGGCCTGGCGGCAACCTACCGGTCGTAGGGGAGAGCTAGCCTAGTCGCTCTCGGCGCGACCCTGTAGGATGGCGAGGAACGACCGCGTCCGGAGCTCCTCCAGCGAGAGGCCGGTCGCCAGCGCCTCCTCCTCCGTGATCGCCCCGCAGCCGGTTCCCCGCAGGAAGAAGTTCAGCAGCGCCTGGCCGGTGGCGGCGTCGTCGAACACATCGCCGGTCAGGGTCGCCCGCGCGGCCCGCTCGACGAAGCGGGAAAGCCGCTCGGTCGCGGCTTCGAGCGCCTCGAGGAAGAACGCGTACACGGCGGCGTAGCGGGTCGGGAGCTGGGCGGGGTGGAGGTCCCATCCCTGGTAAAAGCCGTGGCGCAGGGAGTGGCGAACGTGCCGGTAGTGGAGCGCCCAGCCGCGGTGGACGGCGGCGCGGTTCTCGGCTTCCTCCTCGGAGGTCAGAGAGCGACCCTCCGCGGCCCGATGGGGCGGCGCCGGCATGACGTTCGTCGCCCCGTCGGACAGCCATACGCCGGAGTCGGATAGCGAGACTTGCATCATGTGACGCGCGAAGTCACAGGCCGGGTGGTCGAGATCCTGGTGGAGCGCGGTGATCCCGAGCGAAGCCGTGTAGTCGTAGATGCCGAAGTGGGCGGCCGCGCAGCGGCCGCGTCCCGCCGCCACCAGCGCGGGCAGGGGACACGACCCGTCGGGCCCGAGGATCGACTGCGGGGTCTCGACCATGATCTCGAGCCGGATCGCGCCGGGGGCGAGGCCGGCCCGCTCCTCGAGCGCGTCCAGCAGGTCGGCGAGGACCGCGACCTGTTCGGGGACGACAACCTTGGGGTCGGTGACGAAGAGTGGCTCGGGGAGCACGCCACCGCTGGTCTCCAGGAGCGCGTCGAGGAAGATCTCGAGCGTCCGCCCGGCCCGCCCCGCGAGCTGCTCGGTGAAGGGCTTGACGCGGATCCCGAGGAACGGCGGAAGCGTCCCCTCGGCCAGCCCGCGCGCGACCTCGCGACCCGCGGCCCCGGCGGCGGCGTCCTCCTCGGCGTCGGGGCGGTTCCCGAAGCCGTCCTCGAAGTCGATCCGGAAATCCTCGACGGGCTCGATCTCGAGCTTTCGCACGATCCGCTCCCGCACCGGGTCCGCGAGCCGGGCGTCCATCCCCAGGACGTCGGCGAGTGTTTCGGCGTCGGGCGCCCACGCGTCGAGCGCCCGCAGCGCGAGGTCGCCGAGCCGTCGGGCGGTGTCGGCGCGGAAGAGATCCGCCCCTCCGTAGACGGTATGGACGGGCTGGCGGGACTCGGGCATGCGCCGGGGTCTACCGGCCGCCCGCGGAAGCCGGCAGGACGGCGTCGTAGAGGACGCGCGCCAGGACTCGGGATCGGTACCGGGCGCTCGACCGCACGTCGTCGATGGGGGAGACGTCGGCGCGGAGCGCCTCATCGAGGTCCTCGGGGTCGCGCGGGGGAGGTCCCGCCTCGAGTCGGGCCTCGACGGTGGGGCAGCGACGCACGGTCGGGGCCACGCTGGCGGCGACGACGCGCCAGCCGGCGTCGTCGGAGCGGGTCACCGCGAGCCCGACCTTGGCGATCGCCTGCGCCCGCCGCGGCCCGACCTTGACGAACCGCTGGAGGGCGTAGCGCCGGAGGGGGAGGCGGATCGCGACCACGAGCTCGTCCGCGCGCCGGACGCTCTCCCGGTACCCGGTGTAGAAGGCGTCGAGCGGCACCTCCCGGCGCCCGTCGCGCGCGGCCAGCACGACCGTGGCGTCGTACGCCATGAGGACCGGCACCCCGTCGGCGGCGGGCGAGCCGTTCACGATGTTGCCGGCCCAGGTGCCCCGGGACTGGATCTGGATCGCCCCCACCTGGCGGGCGGCCTCGACGAGGAGCGGGAACACAGCGGGAACGCGGGGATTCACGATCACGTCCCAGTAGCTCGCGAGGGCCCCCAGCTCCAGCCCGTCGGCGCTCCAACGGAGCCCGCGGAGGGCATCGATCCTCACGAGGTCGAGGAGGTCCCGCCCGTGCTGATCGACCTTCTGCGGCCAGTGGACGAAGAGGTCGGTGCCGCCGGCGACGGGAAGGAGGGAGTCGCCGTCCGGGCGGTCGGCCAGGAGATCCAAGGCCGCCCCCAGCCCGGTCGGCCGCCGGACGGTCACGCGGACCCCGGCGGGGAACCGAACCGCCCTGCGAGCGCGGCCTCGACGCCCTCTATGATCCCATCGTAACCCGTGCACCGGCAGATATTTCCCGCCATGAGCTCACGTATGGTATGAGATCGGAGGAGATCGGGGTTCTCGACGATCCAGAGCGCCGTCATGACGACCCCGGGGGTGCAGGCGCCGCACTGGGTCGCCCCGCTCGCGAGGAACGGTCGGAGGCGGTCCGGATCAATCGACTCGATCGTCCGGACGTCGCGGCCGGCGACCTGGAACGCCGGGACGAGACAGGCGTCGGTGGGGAGCCCGTCGAGCCAGACCGTGCACGCCCCGCATTCGCCCTCGCTGCATCCGTCCTTGGTGCCGGTGAGGCCCAGGTCGTACCGCAGGACGTCGAGGAGGCGGGCGACGGGGTCGACGCGCAGCGCGGCGGGCCGCCCGTTCAGGGTGAAGTCGAGCTCAAGCACTGCGAGGCCGACTCGCCGCGGCGTCGTCGACGAGGTCCATCAGGCGCTCGGCGGTGAGCGGGATCTCGCGGGGCTCGACGCCGAGCGCGCGCGCCACCGCGTTGACGACGGCCGGAGCCGGCCCGTCGATCGGCAGCTCGCCCAGGCCCTTCGCCCCCCGCGGCCCACCGGCCCAGGGGGTCTCGCGGAAATGGACCCGGATCGGCGGCAGGTCGTCCGAGGTGGGGATGATGTAGTTCGTGAGCTGGGCGTTCGTCATCGCGCCGTCCTCCCAGTGGCACTCCTCCATCAGCGCCCAGCCGACGCCCTGGGCGACGCCACCCTGCACCTGGCCCCGGGCGAGCGTCTCGTGAAGGAGGGTGCCGACGTCTTGCAGGGCCACGAAGTCGATCACGCGCACCCCGAACGTGCGGAGGTCGACCTCCACCTCGGCGACGTAGGTCGCCCAGCCGAAGGCGGCGTACGCGTCCCCCTGGTACGTGGCCTCGTCCCAGCGGACGTTCGGCGGCGGCGCGTACTCCGCGCGGCCGACCAGGTCGGCGCCGGGATGGTCGTCGTGCCAGGCGAGAAGCGCCCGTCGGAGGTCGTCGCCGCGGACCTCCGAACCGAGCCCCAGCTCGGCGCGGAGATCGTCGCACGCCGCCTCGACGAGCCCGCCCACCACCATCGCCGTGCGGGAGGCGACGGTGGGGCCGCTGTTCGGCACCCGCCCGGTGTCGGCCTCGGCGATCACGACCGCGTCCGGGTCCACGCCAAGCCGCTCGGCGGCGAGCTGAGTGAAGATCGTGAGTGTTCCCTGGCCCATCTCGATGTTCGCGCTCCGCACCTCGATCCGGCCGTCCGGGAGCCCCGCCACGTCGAGTCGCGAGGCGAGCGCCACCTCACCGCCGCCGGTGAAGCCGGCGCCGTGATGGAAAGAGGCGAGCCCCAGGCCACGGCGAAGCCAGGGATCGGAGCGCGCGAGGCGGCGGTGCTCGACCTCCTTCTCTCGCCACCCCGACAGCTCGACGGCCCGATCCAGGATCCCGACCCGGTCCACGCCGTCGCGGATCCGCTGGCCCGTCGCGGTCTCGCCGCCGTCGACGATCAGGTTGCGTCGCCTCAGCTCGATCGGGTCCATCCCGATCGCGTCGGCGACGACGTCCATGTGACGCTCGTTCGCGAAATGGGTCTGGGGGGCGCCGAAGCCGCGGAAGGCTCCGTGCGGCGGGCTGTTCGTCAAGATGGCGCGTCCCACGATCCGCACGTGGTCGCACTGGTAGGGCCCTGCCGCGTGGATGATGCCGCGGGAGAGGACGACCGGCGAGAGGGTGACGTAGGCGCCCCCGTCCAGGACCACGTCGATGTCCTGGGCGACCAGCCGTCCGTCGGAGTCGACCCCGGTCCGGTGACGGACGATCGACGGGTGGCGCTTCGTCGTCGCCGCCATGTCCTCGCCGCGGTCGTAGACGACCTTGACCGGCCGGCCCGCCTTGAGCGCGAGCAGCGCCGCGTGGAGCGCGATGACCGACGGGTACTCCTCCTTGCCGCCGAAGCCACCGCCCGTGGGGGCGTGCACGATCCGGACCCGGTCGGCTTCGCGGGCCAGCGCCCGCACGGCGGCCTTGTGGACGTAGAAGGGGCACTGCAGGCTGCCCTTGACGAACAGCACGCCACCCTCCTCCCACGCCAGCATCCCCTGGGTCTCGATGTAGACGTGCTCCTGGGCGCCGGTGCGATACTCGCCCTCGACGACCCGCCAGGCCGCGTCCAGCGCCGCCTCGACATCGCCCTTCTCGATGCGGAGCCGCTTGAGGACGTTGTCGTCGCCGCGCTGGACCTGGTCGGAACGGGGTGAAATCGATACGTCGAGATAGGCAGGGTCGGGATCGACCACGACCTCGACGCCGCGGACGGCGCGCCGCAGCGCGGACCGCGACGGGTGGGCAAGGAGGACGACCGGCTCGTGGACGTGGCGGACGTAGTCGGCGGCGAGCACCGGCTGGTCGGGCTCGATCAGCAGGACCTCGTTGGCGCCGGGAACGTCCCGATGGTCGACGACGACGAACCCGGACCAATCGACCGCGGGATCGAAGCGGACCTCCCGGATCCGGCCGCGAGGCGCCGGGCTCCGCACCGTCATGCCCCACCAGGCGCCTTCGACGGCGAGGTCGTCGACGTAGCGCTCCGCGCCGCTCAGCTTGGCGAGTCCTTCGAGCCGTTCCATCGACGGAAGTTCGCGTCGGGCGGCGGGAGGCCGCAAGCGGGCCCGGCTCAGGGGGAGCGGCCGAGTGAGATGGCGAGGGCCGCGAGCACCCTCCCCTCACGGGACCGGGGCGGGCACCCCGTTCGCGCCCGCCAGGGAGGAGAGCGCGTCCAGCAGCTCGGTCGCGCGGGACCTCGTCCCGGCCAGGCACGCGACCCCGATCTTCCCGGCCTCGAGCGCGCTTGGCGACCAGGGGACGATCCCCTCTCCGCGTCGGGGATCGTAGAGCCTGTCCCCGAGATGCCGCTCCAGCTCCGCGTAGTCGCGCGTCGCGACCGGGACGGTCCGGCTGAGGAATGCCTTCGGAGCGGGTCCGCCGAGGCGGCCCGCGAGCCGAACGAGGCGGGCGGTCAAGGCGTGGGGATACGACGCGCCGTTGACGCGGGGATTGATCTCCGCCAGGAAGTGACGCACCCGACCGTGGTGCTCGTGCTCGACGAAATCGAACCCGACCCGGCCGCGGAAGGCCTTCCGGCGCATCCAGGCCGCCATCGTGCGCGCGTCCTCGAGCATGCGGTCCTGTCGGCGGGCGCGGCTGGGATGGACGCTCCCCAGGTAGGCGAGGTCCCGATCGAGGAGCTGATCGGTGATCCCCAGTCGCAGCCCCCCGGGGTCGCCCCGCTCGACGACGACCTCCACGTTGGGGGAGACGAGCGACTCGTAGAGCGGCTCCACGAGCCAGAGCCGGTCGCCGGGCCTGCCGACGACGGCCTCGAGGACCTCATCCAGGCGGTCGGGCTCGACGACGAACGTCGAGCTGCCGGACGCTCCCGAGGAGCCGCGGAGGACGGCGCGCCCGGTCGGTCGGGAGCGGTGCAGGACGGCCCGCCGGAGACCCGCGAGATCCGCGCGCCCCGCGCCGCGCGGGATCCGCACGACGTCGCCCGGTGCCACCGGGACGCCGAGCGACCGGGCGAGCGCGCGTCCCGCGGACTTCTCATGAAGTCGCCGGACGAGGGACGCCGGACCGCCCGCGACCCGCACAGGCCGGCCGAGCCGGGATCGGAGGAAACGGCCGAGCGTCGCGGTCGCCGGGGTCGCGAAGAACGGGACGAGCTCGAGGGCCTCGGTCTTCCGGAGCCGGCAGGCGAGCCGGTCGAGGGACGGGCCGTCGGTCGCGATGCGCGCAGAGAGCCCCGTCCCGGGCCGGATGCCGTCGAAGACGAGGATGTCCTCGGGTCGCGGGCCGATCCCGAGGCTCCGGAGGAACGCGACGTGCCGCGCGTCGACGGGGCGCGCGAGACACACGACGTCGCCCGGTCGTGCGAGCAGGAGGGCCCGCTCTCCGAGGCATTCGAACTCCGGCATGCGGACCGCGATGTCGAGGGCGTTGGGGGCCTCGGAGGGACTGTGGAGGAAGATCCGGGTCGTCACGCCCGGACGATCGGGCGCGGCTTCCCGCCTTCCGCGGTCCCGATCCGCGGGACCGCCTCGATCTCGAATCGGACGTCCGGGCCGAGCATGGCGGCGGCGGCCTCGCGCAGCTCCTGCCCCGAAGGCGGCCCCGCCCCCTCCAGGGGAACGTGGCGCAGGACGATCCGGTCCGGCGCCTCCTGGACGAGCTGGTACTGCCGGATCCAGGGCGCGGCGCCCAGAAGAGGCGCCAGGATCCGGTACGGATGGATCGCGCGGCCGTCGGGCAGTTCGAAGTAGTCGATCGTCCGGCCCTCGATCCGGGCGAGCGTGGCTCCGGGATGGCCACACGGGCAGCCGTACGGCCCCGGGGTCACCGAGTCGGTCAGCCGGTAGCGGATGAAGGGGGCCGTGGAGAAGCTGAGCGCGGTGACGACGATCTCGCCGGTGTCCGGGGCGGTCGGGACGGCGCCCGCCACCACCTCGACGATCAGGTCCGGCCGGCCGAGATGCTTGAGCCCGGCGGCTCGGCAGTCGGAGGCGATGAGCCCCACCTCGTGGGTACCGTAAGCGTCGTGGACCGGGGCCCCGAACGCGGACTCGATCCGCGCGCGCGCCATCGGCGTGACGACCTCGCCCGAGAGCCATACGACGCGCGGCCGGAGTCGCGGCCGGTCGTGGTCCGTCACGAGGCCGGCGACGCGCTCGATGACGCTGGGCAGCCCGCGCAGGAAGGTCGGTGGCGTCCGTCGGAGCTCCGCCAGGATCTCAACGGGATCGAGGCAGCAGTCGATCATCCGCTCGTCGACGAGTCCCAGCCCGTTCAGGAGCGCGATCCCGTCGGGCCGGCCCTCGCGGTGGACGAACACCGAAGCCACGCGATCCCCCCGACGCAGCCCCGCCGCGAGGAGGTCGCGCAGCCAGCTCCGCGCCCAGAGCGCCTGCTCCGCCCGGCTCCGATGGACGACGAGCGGCTCGCCCGAGTACCCCGAGGTCATCGTAGAGACCAGGGTCGAGGGGCGGGTGCCGCGGGCGACGATCTCCTCGATCGGGCGGTCGAGGAGATCCGCCTTCTCCATCACCGGGAGACGGGCGAGGTCGGCGATCCCGCGGACGTCTGCCGGGCGCAAGCCGGCCCGATCGAAGCGCTCGCGGTGGAACGGGACCCGCTCGTAGGCGTGAGCCACCAGCCCCCGGAGACGCCGGTCCCGGGTCTCCGCGTCGTTCCGCTCCGTTCCGGATGCGCGCGTCATGGCCGAAGGGTGTCCCGACGCGATGCCGGGGTGCAAGGGAGTCGCGGCTGGTCCTTCCTGTGCGGATCGGCCGGGCCGCATTTACCTTGTCCCCATGCGGACGATGAGTCCCGCCGAGCCCGTTCAGCTGCGCCTCACGGTCAACGGGGAGCCGCGGGTCGTCTCGGCCCCGCTCCACCACACCCTGCTCGAAGTCCTGCGCGAGGAGCTCGGCCTGACCGGGACCAAGCACGGCTGCGAGCTGGGGGAGTGCGGGACGTGCACGGTCCTGGTCGACGGCGCGCCGGTCCTCTCCTGCCTCGCGGTCCCCGCCGCCCTTGAGGGACGGGAGGTCACGACGGTCGAGGGGATGGAGACCGCCGCCGGCCTTCACCCCCTCCAGCAGGCGTTCGTCGAGCTGGGGGCGGCCCAGTGCGGGTACTGCACGCCCGGGTTCCTGCTCGCCGCGATGGCGCTCCTCGACGAGTCGCCGCGGCCCGCGCGGGACGAGATCGTCGACGCGCTGGGCGGCAACCTCTGCCGCTGCACCGGCTACCTGAAGATCTACGAAGCCGTCGAGCTCGCTGCCGCGCGGATGGAGGGCGAGGACGCCGAGCCCGCGGAGGAGACCCTGTATGGCGAGGCGTGACGGAGGATCCGGCCTCAGGGTCGTCGGCCGCGCGCTGCCGAAGGTGGACGCGGTCGCGAAGGTGACCGGTCGAACGCGGTTCGCCGACGACCTGTTCCTGCCCCGGATGCTCCACTGCCGCATGCTCCGCTCGACCGTGCCGCATGCCGAGATCCGCGCGGTCGACACGAGCGCGGCGGAGGCGATGGAGGGGGTCGTCGCGGTCCTGACCGGGAAGGACCTGCCGACTCCGTACGGGATCCTTCCCGTCAGCCAGGACGAGCACGCGCTGTGCCTCGACAAGGTGCGGTTCATCGGCGACCCGGTCGCCGCGGTGGCCGCGATCGACGAGGAGTCGGCCGAGGCGGCGTGCCGCGCGATCGCGGTGGAGTACGCGGAGCTCGACGCGGTCGCGTCGATCGAGGACGCGCTCGACGGCGAGGACCCCGGAATCCATCTCTACGGCGACGGCCACAACGTCCACAAGGCGGTGGCGCTCGAGTTCGGCGATGTGGAGGCCGCGCTGGGCGAGGCCGACGTCGTGCTCGAGGACACGTTCTTCTACGAAGGGAATACCCACCTCCCGATGGAGCAGCACGCCGCGCTGGCGGACTGGCGCCCCGACGGGAAGCTGACCCTCTGGTCCTCGACCCAGACTCCGCACTATGTCCACCGCGCGCTGGCGCGCGTGCTGGAGACGCCGGCGAGCCGGATCCGTGTCATCGCCACGCCCAACGGGGGCGGCTTCGGCGGCAAGAGCGACCCGTTCAACCACGAGATCGTGGTGGCCGAGCTGTCCCGGCGGACCGGCCGGCCGGTGAAGATCTGCTTGACCCGCGAGGAGGTCTTCTACTGCCACCGCGGCCGCCACCCGGTGCTGATGTGGGTGAAGACCGGGTTCCGGAACGATGGCGCGATCACCGGCATGCACTTCCGCTCGTTCCTCGACGGCGGGGCCTATGGCAGCTACGGGGTCGCGTCGACCTACTACACGGGCGCGCTCCAGACCGTGACGTATCCGGTGCCCGCGTACCGGTTCGAGGGTCTGCGCGCGTTCACGAACAAGCCCCCGTGCGGGCCCAAGCGCGGCCACGGCACCCCGCAGCCCCGCTTCGCTCTCGAGGTGCAGATCGACAAGGCGGCCCATCGGCTGGGCCTCGATCCCGCCCGCATGCGACTCGACCACCTGGTCCCGCCGGATTCGGTGACGGCGAACTGGCTCCGGATCGGGTCGATGGGCCTCGGCGCGTGCATCGAGAAGGTCGTCGCGGCGTCCGGCTGGGAGGAGAAGCACGGCCGCCTGCCCGAGGGCCGGGGCGTGGGCCTGGCGTGCGGGAGCTACATCTCGGGCGCCGGCCTGCCGATCTACTGGAACGCGATGCCCCATTCGGGCGTCCAGCTCAAGCTGGACCGCGGCGGCGGCGTGACCGTCTTCTGCGGCTCGACGGACATCGGACAGGGATCGGACTCGATCCTGGCCTATGTCGTCGCCGAGGTTCTGGGCGTCGACCCGTTCGCGATCGAGGTCGTCACCGCCGACACGAGCCTGACCCCGGTCGACCTGGGATCGTACTCGAGCCGGGTCACGCTGATGAGCGGCAACGCCGCGCTCCAGGCCGCCGAGCGGGCGCGCGAGCTGCTCGTCCAGGCGCTGGCCGAGAAGTGGGAGATCCCCGGATCCCGCATCGCCCTGGCCGAGGGGCGCGCCTTCGACGTCGAAGACCCGGACCGGTCGATCCCGTTCGCCGACGCGGTCGTCGCGGCCGAGGCGAAGTTCGGGACGATCGGCACGGTGGGCTCCTACACGCCGCCCGCGTCGCCCGGGCGATACAAGGGCGCGGGGGTGGGACCCAGCCCGGCGTACTCGTACGCGGCCGCGGTGGCCGAGGTGACGGTCGACCCCGAGACCGGCGAGACCCGGGTCGACGAGGTGTGGATCGCCCATGACATCGGGCGGGCGATCAATCCCGTCGTCGCGATCGGCCAGGTCGAGGGATCGGTGTACATGGGCCTGGGAGAGGCGCTGATGGAGGAGATGACCTACCGCGGGAACCGCAACGTCGTCCACCGCCATCCGTCGCTGCTCGAGTACAAGAGCCCGACGACCCACGAGATGTGCCGGATCCACACGTTCCTGATCGAGGATCCGGATCCCAACGGGCCGTTCGGCGCCAAGGAGGTGGGGCAGGGACCGCTGCTCCCGATCCCGCCGGCGATCGTCAACGCGATCCACGACGCCGTCGGCGTCCGAGTGGACGAGGTGCCGGTGACGCCGCAGAAGGTGCTCGCCGCGCTCAAGCGGAAGGCGAAGGGGGAGGAGGCCCGCGAGGGACCGGCCGGCATCCCGGAATTCCCGTGGCCGGAGCCCGTGCGGGTGCCGCCGCCCTCGTCCGGCGGGGACGGCCGCGCGATCGACGACCCGCGCCACATCGGGGCCGGCGGCGTGCGGGACGGGGGCGTGACGGGAGGGGTGCCGGCATGATGCGGCTGCCCCGCTTCGAGTACCGCGTCCCGCGCTCGATCGACGAGGCGGTGGCGGCGAAGGGGGACGCGCCGCCGGACGCCGCGTACGTCGCGGGCGGCACCGATCTCTATCCGAACATGAAGCGCCGCCATCAGGAGCCCGGCACCCTGATCGCCCTCCACGCGGTCGAGGAGCTGAGGCGGATCGAGCCGCGGGAAGGAGGCGGCCTCGCGATCGGCGCGACCGCGACCCTGACCGAGGTCCGGCGGCACCCCCGGGTGCGGGCGGACCATCCGGCGCTCGCCGAGGCGTGCCGGCTCATCTCCACCCCGATCCTCCAGAACATGGGGACGCTGGGCGGGAACCTCCTGCTGGACACGCGCTGCAACTACTACGACCAGAACTACGACTGGCGGAAGTCGATCGACTTCTGCATGAAGAAGGACGGGACGATCTGCTGGGTGGCACCCGCCTCGCCGCGCTGCTGGGCGGTGCAGTCTGCGGACAGCGTGCCGCTCCTGGTGGCCCTGGGGGCCGAGGTCGATCTCGCGGGACCGGGTGGGGAGCGGCGGGTGCCGGTCAGCGCGCTCTATCGCGACGACGGGATCCTCTATCTCGCCAAGCAGCGGGACGAGCTCCTGACCCGCGTGCTCCTGCCGGCGCCCGACGGCTGGCGCGCGGTCTACCGCAAGGTGCGCCGCCGTGGCGCGTTCGACTTCCCGGTCCTCGGCGTCGGCGCGTGGGCGCGGTTCGAGGACGGCGGAACGGTGGCCGAGGCGCGGGTCGTCATGGGCGGGGTCGGCTCCGCCCCCGAGGCCGTCGAGGGGGCGGCCGCCGCGCTGGTCGGCGGGACGCTCGACGACGCGTCGATCGAGGCCGCCGCGAGCGCCGCGTGGAAGGCCGGCCGTCCGCTCGACAACACCGATTTCTCGATCTCCTGGCGCAAGGAGATGATCCGCCCCACCGTCGCCCGCGCGCTGAGAGACCTGCGGGACGGCCCATGAGGGTCGGAGGGATCGTCCTCGCCGCCGGTCGCTCGTCCCGCATGGGGAGCGCCAAGGCGCTGCTCGAGATCGAGGGCCGGACGTTCCTCGAGCGCGCCCTCGGCATCCTTGCCGGGGGAGGCTGCGAGCCGCTCGTCGTCGTGCTGCCCGACGGCGCCTCCGCCGGTCGGGCGGGAGAGCTGGCCAGGGCCGGCGGGGCCGAGGCCGTGGAGAACCCGCTCGCCGGAGCCGAGCAGATCGACAGCCTCCGGGTCGGTCTCGCCGCCCTTCCGGACGACCTCGACGCGGCGGTCGTCCTGCCCGTCGACCATCCCCTGGCGCGCGCGGAGACGGTCCGGGCGCTCGTCGGGGCCTTCGGGGCGAGCGGAGCCCCGATCGTCCGACCCGTCTACCGCGACCGGCCCGGCCACCCCGTCCTGTTCGCCCGGGCCGTCTGGGGAGAGCTCGCGGACCCGACCCTCGACCGGGGCGCGCGCGACGTCGTCCACCGGCACGCCGGGGAGCTCCTCGACGTGCCGCTCGACGATCGCGGGGTCCACGTCGACGTCGACACGCCGGACGACTATCGCCGGGAGGTCAAGCCGTGACGCGCCTCGACGTAGCGCGCGCCCTGGCGCTCGTCCAGGCCGCGGTCGCGGAGGGGCGGGACGCCGCGACGGCCGTGGTCGTGGCCGCCCCCGATCCGGCCCTGGTGGGACGCCGGGTCGTGTGGGACGGCGAGCGGCATCACGGAGGGCTGGGGGAGCGGTCGGCGGACGCGCGAATCCGGCGGCTCCTCAAGACGGCGACCGGGTCCGCGGGGTGCCACACGATCGCGGAAGGGCTCGAGCTCTACGTGGAGTGGTGGTCGCCCGCTTCGGAGCTCGTGATCGTGGGCGCCGGACACATCGCGCGCCCGCTCGCCGCCATCGGGCGACTCCTCGACTTCCGGGTCCTCGTGCTCGACGATCGAGCGGAGCTGACGACTCCCGAGCGCTTTCCGGGGGCCGACGTGCGGATCGTCGACTTCGCCGACCCGTTCTCGGGCCTCGAGATCGGGCCCCGGACGAGCCTCGTCCTGGTGACACGCGGCCACCGCTACGACTACGACTGCCTGCGCGCGCTCGTCCGGAGCGGGGCCCTCCCCGCCTACCTGGGTGTGATCGGGAGCCGCCGCCGGGTCCGCGCCGCCTTCGAGCAGCTGGCGGAGGAGGGGGTCGACGCCGCCTGGCTGGCGCGGATCCGCGCCCCCATCGGGCTCGACATCGGTTCCGAGACGCCGGCCGAGATCGCGGTGGCGATCGCCGCGGAGATCGTTCACGCCGTCCGCGGCGGGACGGGGCGGCCTCTCTCGGAGGCGGCCGACGTGCTGCGGCACGTGCGCGCGCTGAGCCGGTCGGCGACCGCCGGAGAGGGATCGTGAGCGAGACGCTGGACGTCCTCGCGGCGTTCACCGACGCCGTGAGATCGGGACGGCCGGTCGTGCTGGCGACGATCGTGCGCGCGAAGGGCTCGACGCCCCGGGGGGTTGGGAGCCGGATGGCGATCGAGCCGGACGGCGAGGCGGTGGGCACGGTCGGCGGGGGATGCGGCGAGGCCCAGGTCCTGGAGGAGGCGCGAGCCGCGCTCGGAGCGGGCCGGGCACGACTGGTCCGCGTCGACCTGACCGAAGACCTCTACTCGTGGAGCCCCGCCATCTGTGGCGGCGTCTTCGACGTCCTGCTCGAGCCGTGGTCGCCCGCGCGGACCCCGGGGACCCGCGGACCTCGATTCGAGGTAGAATAGGGATCCCACCCGCGGGCTTCGTCCGCGGCGCGTCTCGAACCCTTCGCTCCTGGAGATCCGATGGCCGTCCGTGCCGCCCTCGTCCTCGGCGTGGCGGGAATCCTCGCCGCCACCGTCTTCGGGCTCTTCCTGCGCTCCACGCGCGCCCAGCGGGACACCGTCCAGGTGACCGGCGCGGCGACCGAGCGGTTCGAGTCCGACGTCGTGAAGTGGTCGATCACGATCAGCCGCCACGTCCCCAGCGATGGCGTGGCCACGGGGTACGGCGGGTTGCGCGCGGACCGGTCGCGGGTCATCGAGCTGCTCGGCGCCGCGGGAATTCCGGAGGAGTCCGTGATCGTCCAGCCGGTTTCCGCGAACCCGCGGTGGGATCAGTTCGGGAGCCAGACCGGGTTCAGCCTCGATCAGGGGCTCACGGTGGTGGCCGAGGGCGGAGGCCGGGAGCTGGAGGCGATCGCGCTCGATCCCGGGCCGCTGCTCGAGAGCGGCGTGGTCCTCCAGTACGCGCGCCTGGAGTACTTCTTCTCGGGGATCGACGAGCTCAAGCACTCGCTCCTCGGCCAGGCGACCGAGGACGCGCGGCGTCGCGCCGAGGAGATCGCCGGCGGCTCCGGCCTCGCCATCGACAGGATCGTCGCCGCGCGCGCGGGGGTGTTCCAGATCACGGAGCCCTTCTCGACCGAAGTCAGCGACTACGGTGTCCACAACACGTCGACCCGCACCAAGGAGATCACGGTCACCGTCCACGCGACCTTCCTGCTACCTTAGCGGCGTGCTGTTCCTCGTCACCAATGACGACGGTTACCTGGCGCCGGGCATCGGCGTCCTGTCCCGGGCGCTGGCGGAGCTGGGGGACGTCGTGGTCGTGGCGCCCGATCGCGAGCAGTCGGCGACCAGCCATTCCCTCACCCTCCACCATCCGCTGCGGGTGCGGAAGACGGCGGCGGACCGCTATCACGTCGACGGCACCCCCACCGATTGCGTGATGCTGGCGGTCAACGCGCTGCTGGACAGGCGGCCGGACTACGTCTTCAGCGGCATCAACCACGGCGGGAACATGGGGGAGGACGTGTCCTACTCCGGGACCGTGTCGGCCGCCATGGAAGGTACGCTGCTCGGCATCCCCTCGGTGGCGATCTCGCTGGTCCATGGAGACGAGCAGTGGCTGGCGGGATACGAGCAGGTGGTGCGTCGAATCGCGCGGATGATCGTGAACGAGCCGCTGCAGAAGCTCTTCCCCTCGGACACCCTGCTCAACATCAACCTCCCCGACCGCGACACCGATTCGCTGCGGGGGGTCCGCATCACCACCCTCGGCAAGCGGGTCTACGCCGACCCCGTCGTGACCGACAAGGATCCGCACGGGAAGACCTACTACTGGATCGGGGGAGGAGAGGCGACGTGGGAGGGTCCCGAGAGCGCGGACTATCTGGCGGTCGAGAGCGGCTACATCTCGATCACCCCCGTCCACCTGGACCTCACGAACCATCGCGTCATCCCCGATCTCCAGCCGTGGGAGGATCTGTCCCTGCGGGACGACGGATGAATTGGCACCGTCGGCTGTATCACTGGGTGCTCTCGTGGGCCGATCACCCGCAGGGGACCTGGGCGCTTTTCCTGCTGGCTTTCGCGGAGTCGTCGTTCTTCCCGATTCCCCCCGACGTCCTGCTCATCGCTCTCTGTCTCGGCCGCCCGCGGCGCGCCGCCTGGTACGCCCTCGTCTGCACGACTGGCAGCGTGCTCGGGGGCCTGGGTGGCTACGCGATCGGGATGAGCCTCTACGACGCGGTGGGAAGGCCGATCCTCGAGTTCTACGGCCTGATGGAGAAGTACGGCGAGGTCCAGGACCTCTATCGGCGCTACGACGTGTGGGCGGTGGGCATCGCCGGCCTGACGCCGATCCCGTACAAGGTCTTCACGGTTACCGCGGGGGCCTTCGGCATCTCGGTCCCGGGATTCGTGGGCGCCAGCATCGTGGGTCGCGGCCTGCGGTTCGGAATCGTGGCCGCGCTCCTGCGGCTTTGGGGAGAGCCCGCGCGCGGGTTCATCGACCGGCACCTGGGGATCCTGTCGATCCTGTTCGTCATCCTCCTCGTCGGCGGCTTCGTCCTCGTCCGCGTCGTCCTCTGACCTTCCGGCTGTCGTTCGACAGAAAACATTTACAAATGGAAGGAAAGCCTTATAATCGTTTCAATTCACCGTCTTTGACCGGGACCTGAACCCACGGAGGAACGATGGCCATGAAGAAGACGGCCAAGAAGGCGGCCAAGGCGAAGAAGCCGGCCAAGAAGGCGAAGAAGAGTAAGAAGAAGTAGCTTCTCGATCCAATGCACGACGACGAAGGGCCGCCCGCTGGGGCGGCCCTTCGCGTTTGCCGCCGGGAGCCGGCCCGCGTACCTTGAAACTCTTTCAGGAGAATCGTCGGGGAGTAGCTCAGCCCGGTAGAGCACTACGTTCGGGACGTAGGGGTCGCAGGTTCAAATCCTGTCTCCCCGACCACGAAGAAGCGCGCGGAGGCCCTAGGGCCGCCGCGCGCTCTTTGCGTGGCGATCGATCTCCGGCTCGGGATCAGAACGTCAGCGTCACGCCTCCCAGCGCGCGGCTCCCGATCACCGACCCGCCGTACAGCTCGATGTGCTCCTTGTCCAGGACGTTGTTCCAGATCAGGTTCACGCGCGCCCACTCGTTGACCACGTAGCTGCCGTTGAGGTCGACGGTGGCGAACCCCGGCACGTGCCCGGCGAAGACCCCCGCCGCCCAGTCGAAGCCCTCCTGCAGGTGGACTCCCGCGCCCACGCTCCAGCGGTCGAGATTGTTGAAGGTTAACCCCAGGTTCCCCTTGTGCTGCGGGGTGTTGGGAACCAGCACGTCGCCGGGGAGCGTGCTCTCCTCGACGTTGAAGTCGAAGTACGTGTAGTTGCCGTACACCTCCCACTTCACCGCGGGCTGGAACGAGAGGCCGAGCTCGATCCCGTTCTCGGTGACCCGGCCCGCGTTGGCGTACGAGAGGACGTATTCGAGGCTCCCGTCCGGCTTGATGGAGAGCAGTGGGAAGACGGCCGCCAGCTGTCCGGTCGACAGCGCGTTCTGGATCGCCGGGACGAACGGCGCCAGCTGGGGCGCCGCGAAAGCCGGCTGGTACTGGACCAGGTCGAAGGGCATGGCGAAGGCGGGGTTCGTGATGGGGCCCGGGAGCAGGTCGGTGACGAAGTCCTCGATCTCGTTGAAATAGATGTCGGCCGTCGCGTACACCCGCCCGCCCGCCAGCGCGCCCTTCCAGCCGACCTCGTAGCCGGTGAGCTGCTCGGCCGTCAGGTCGGGGTTCCCGCGCGCGACCACCGGCGTGGGGGAGAAGTTCAGCGGCAGGTCGACCGGCATCCCCACCTGCTGGCTGATCGCGGCCTCCAGCCCGAGCTCGACCAGATGGAGGGGGATCACCGGACCCGCCGCGACCCGCAAGAACAGCTCCGAGTAGTTGGGCGTCTGGAACGCCCGATTGAAGGTGAAGCGGAGGGCGTGGTTGGCATTGGGGCTGATCACGACCGCCGCCTTCGGCGACACCTCGTTCTGGTCGGACTCGAGCACCGAGAAGTGATCGAAGCGGGCCGCCGCCAGCAGGTTCACCATCGGATGGACCTGGAACTCGACCTGCCCGAACAGGCTCGAGATCGTGTCGTCGTGCTTGTCCTCCATGAGCGTGCCGTCCGTGTCGACCGAGACCCAGCGATTGGAACCCCCCGCCACCAGCCGGAAGCGATCGTCGGCCGTGCTCCAGTTGGCCTGCCCCTCGACGTGGAACAGGTCGGAGGACTCGAGCAGCACGGCGCCGGTCCCCAGCGCCGTCTGGTTGTTCCCCGCGCAGGTGTCACGGGGAACGCAGAGGTCGGTGAACGCGTTCAGCGGCGGCGGCGCCGGGTTGCCTTCGCGATCGTTGGCGCGCCGGCCGCTGTACCAGCCGAAGACCGTGAAGCGATCATCGGCGTACTGGGTGCGGGCCCAGGGCCGGTTGGAGCCGTTGATCTGCACCCGGCCGATCCCGGTGACGAAGATCTCGTTCTCGGTGAACGTGTTGCCGCCCTCGGCGGTCCAGACCGAGCCGTTGTCGAAGTTGTAGTCGAGCCGCGCGCTACCATAGAGGGAGCTGACCGGGTCGTCGATGAGGGGGATCAGCTCGACCGGAAGCGGACCGTACTCGAGGTCGCCCTCCATGAACGTGCATGCGCGCGCGCCGGCGGGGCACTCGCCGACCGTCTCGGCCGATGTGCGGGAGGCCGACCACGTGTCGCCGACCCGGACGTAGCCGGCGTTGGCCTTGTACCCGACTTTGCCGTCGGAGCCCACTCCCGCGTGGCGGACGTCCACGCGCGCGGTCGCTCGCTCCCCGCCGGACGCGGCGACCTTGGTGCCGACGATATCGGCGGGCGCGGGCGTGGAGATGTTGAGCACCCCGCTGAAGGCGTTGGCGCCGTAGAGGGCCGAGCCGGGGCCGCGCACCAGCTCCAGCCTGCCGAGGTCGTCAAGCGGCATCGAGAGCGCCGTCCATTCCTGGGCCTGGAGGAACCCGACGCTGCGATCGATGCCGTCCTGAAGCACCAGCACGCGCCGGTTCAGCGACGAGTTGAAGCCGCGCGCGTTGATGTTGAAGTCCTGCACACCGCTCTGGACCACGTCGATGCCCGGTTGATCGGTGAACAGTTTGGGAAGCTGGCCGTGAAGCGCCTCGCGCTGGAGCTGCTCGGGGGTCACCACGCTGACCGCGGCCGGGGCCTCGACGATCCGCGTGGGCCGGCGCGAAGCGCCGATCACGGTGATCATCCCCATCTCCACGAATCCCGCCGGCAGGGCCGCGTCGAGGGTGACGGTCTGCCCGTCTCCCACCTCGACCTGCTCGCGGGCGGTCTCGAAGCCGAGCATCGAGAAGACCACGGTCCGGGAGCCCGTCGGAACGTTCGGCAGGCTGTACGTCCCACGCTGACCGGTGACCGCTCCGATCCCGGTGCCGTCCACGAGGATCTGCGCGCCGGCGATGGGCCGGCCGTTGGCGGCTTCGGTCACGGTGCCGATGACGCGTCCTGTGCCCTGGCCCTGGGCCGGAACGGACGCGAGGAGCAGGATCGTCGCCGTCGCGATCGTCGACGGCAGCCAGGCGCGCATTTCGTGTGGGATCCGCATACCTCTCCCCGGAAAGGTGTCTGGTCCAGAACAAGGTACGATGGATTTGGACGTATATACGCGCCGCTGAGGAGGAAGCGCAACCTCAATCGGAGGCGAGGATCTCCAGGAATCGATAGGTCTCGTCGGGGGACCGGAGCCGGTATCGGGCGGCGGTCGGACCCCGGTCGTCGTCGCCCACGCGGACGGTGATCCCCTCCGGCAGCGCGATGAACGCGTCCTCGTCGGTCACATCGTCTCCGGCGTAGAGCGTGGTCCGGGCGCGGGCCCCCGGGACGCGGGCGATCAGCGCCCGTAGCGCGTCGCCTTTGTCGGGCGCCTCGGCGGGCCGGATCTCCCAGGAGGCCTTCCCCGGGCGCAGCCGGAAGCCGGCACGCTCCACCACGGGCGCGAGCCCGCGCCCGACGCGCTCGTGCAGGCCGTGGTCCTCACGCGGGCGGGTGTGGACCGTCGCAGTCAGGCGCTTGTCCTCGGCGAAGGTGCCCGCCGGCAGATCGAGATCGGAGAGGAGGGCGCGCACGCGGTCGGCGATCGCCGCCGACCCCGCGTCGTCCGCGGCGAGGCCGGGCCCTTCGATCTCGAGGCCGTGGTTCCCGACGTAGAGCGCGCTCTCGATCCCGACGCGGCTCCGCACGTCCGCGAGCGCCCGCCCGCTCACGATCGCGAGTCGCCGGGCGGGGGAGGGGATCCGCTCCAGGACGCGCAGCCGCTCGGCGGTCAGGCGCGGGGCGGCCGGATCGTCGACGATCTCGGTCAGCGTGCCGTCGAAGTCGAGCGCGACGAGCGCCGGGTCCCCCTCCGCCAGGCGCTTGCGGACGCGCGCGGCCACCGTCAGGAGCGGCCGGGGGGCTGGGCTCACGACTCGAGGTCGAGCGAAGCGGCCTCGGCGCGCACCGAGCCGGCCGCCTCGAGGAAATCGGCCATCCACGTGTGGATCGTCTGGCGCCGAAGCTTCTGCTTCATCGCGTCCATGCGCTGTCGCCGTTCCGCGAGCGGCATGTCGAGGGCGCGCCGGAGGCTCTCGGCGAATCCCTCGGTGTCGAAGGGATTGATGGAGACCGAGCGGCCGATCTCGTCCGCGGCGCCGGCGAACTCGCTCAGACAGACCGCGCCCGGGTCGTCGCCCTGGCTGGCGATGAATTCCTTGACCACGAGGTTCATGCCGTCCTGCACCGAGGAGATGACCGCGAGGTCCGCCATCCGGTAGAACGCCACCAGCTCGTCCTGGGGAAGCGGGTGGCGGATGTAGACGATCGGCTTCCAGTCGTCGGTCGAGAGCGCGGCGTTCAGCTCCTCGATCCGCTGGTCGACCTTGTCCTGAAGGTTCTGGTAGGCGGGAATCTCACCTCGGCTGGGCACCGCCACCTGGACGAAGGTGAAGCGTCCGGCGAGCTCGGGATGGTTCCGGAACAGGATGCGCAGGGCCTCGAGCCGCTGGAGGATCCCCTTCGAGTAGTCGAGCCGATCGACGCCGATGCCGATCTTCTGCTCCGCGAGCCCGTGCCGCTCCACGATGGCCTCGATCCGCCGCTCGGTCTCCTCGCTGGCCGCCATCTCCTCGAACCGGCCGACGTCGATCGAGATCGGGAACGCCTTGACGGCCGTCATGTGTCCCTTGTACACGACCGCCCGCTTCGTCCAGTCGACAAAGGCATCGAGCTCCCGAATGCAGCAGGTGATGAAGTTGGTGACGAAGCTGTCGAGGTGGAATCCCAGCAGGTCGTTCGCCAGGAGGCCCTCCAGGATCTGGATCTTCTGCGGGCACACCCGGAGCGTCTCCCATGCCGGCCAGGGGATGTGCCAGAAGTGGGAGAGGGTCAGGTCGGAGCGGACGTTGCGCAGCACGGCGGGCGCCATCGCGAGGTGGTAATCCTGGAACCAGACCAGCCCGCCTTCGTCGCCCGCCTCCTCGACCACGGCGTGGGCGAACCGCGTGTTGACGTCGCGATACGACCTCCAATAGCGAGAGCGGAACCGCACGTGCTCGAGGACGTTGTGGCACAGGGGCCACAACGCCTGGTTCGAATATCCCAGGTAGTAGTTGTCGATGTCGTCATCGGAAAGCCAGAGGCGTCGCAGCGTGTAACGCGGGTCCTCCGGCGGCACGCCGACGCGGTCGTGATCGTCGACGACGTCCCGGTCCGCGGACCCGTGGCCCCAGGCGATCCACGTGCCACCGACCGCCTGGAGGACGGGATCCAGCGCCAGCGAGAGGCCTCCGGCCGGGCGCTGCACGGTGACCTCGTCCTTTTCGGTGCGCATGTGGGCGTAAGGCTGCCGGTTCGAGACCAGGACCAGCCGTCCCTGGGGGAACGCCTTCCGGTAGCTGTCGCGGACGCGTGCCGGGGACCATCCCGATGTCGTCACGGGGACTCCTCTCGGGGAGGGACGAGTGACTCGGTCGCCGAAGGTAACGCCCGCCGGGGGCTTTCCCAAAAGGCGGACTTGAGGATCGGGCCCCGAAAGTGCTTATCTTAAAGGCTGGAGCAGGAATCGCACCGAGCATCGGGAGGCAGAGATGGAGACGCGGAAGTGCGTCGTTCGCGGGCGTGTCCAGGGAGTCGGGTTCCGCTGGTTCGTGACGCGGAACGCCAAGGACCTGGGTGTCCGCGGCACGGTGCGAAACCGCACGGACGGAGCCGTCGAGGCGGTGCTCCAGGCCGACGGGCCGGAGCCCGTGGAGAGCCTGATCGCGCGCATTCGCAGCGGCCCGCCCGCTTCCCGCGTGGAGGCCGTCGACTGCGCGCCGGTGGACGACGGCGCGCGCTTCGAGCGGTTCGAGGTCACCGGATGAAGCGGGACAGGAGGAGCATCGGGGCCACGGTGGGAGTCCTCGCGCTGGTCGGGACGCCGGCCTGCGCGCCGGTCTATTCGGAGACGGCGCCACCGCCCGCGCGGGTGCTGGTCGATCACCCCGCCAACTCATCGCCTCCCGCCGGAGAGGCGCCCGCGCTCGAGCGCGCACTGGGCGCGCTCGTATGGCCGCTCGCGGCCGACGGGGCCGCGCTCCTGAGCTCGAGCTACGGCGACCGGGTCCACCCGGGCTCCGGCGACCCGCGCTTCCACGGCGGTCTCGACCTGCGCGCCCCAGGGGGTACGCCGGTCTACGCCGCCGCCGCCGGTATGGTCGTCGAGAGCGGCTCTTCCGGGGCCTACGGCAACGTCGTGGTCGTCGATCACGGCGGCGGTCTCCGGACCCTCTACGCCCATCACCAGCGGAACCTCGTGCGCGCCGGCGACCGCGTGCGCCGCGGACAGCCGATCGCCCTGGTCGGGCACACTGGCAACGCGACCGGGGATCATCTCCACTTCGAGGTGCGCTGGAAGGACGGGACCGTCGACCCGCGTGTCGTGCTGCCCCGGCTTTCCGCGTCGGCGGCCCGATGAGCGAGCTCGAACGAAGTTCGCTGGAACAGCGGCTGCGCGCGTCGATCCGCGACATCCCCGATTTTCCCAAGCCGGGGATCCTCTTCAAGGACATCACGCCCGCGCTTCTCGATCCGGCCCTGTTTCGTGAGACCGTGGGCGCGCTCGCCGACTGGACGCGGGAGAAGGCCGCCGCGAAGGTCATCGGTGTCGACGCCCGCGGGTTCCTGTTCGCCGGCGCGGTCGCCGACCGCCTGGGGATCGGCCTGGTGCCGGTCCGCAAGCCCGGGAAGCTCCCGTTCGAGACGGTGAGCGAGTCGTACGACCTGGAGTACGGGGTCAACACCCTCGAGCTTCACACCGACGCGATCGGCAGGGGCGAGAGGATCGTGGTCGTCGACGACCTGCTCGCCACGGGCGGGACCGTGGAGGCGGCCGTGCGGCTGGTGGAAGCCCTGGGCGGATCGATCGTCGGCCTGGCGTTCGTCGTCGAGCTCGGCTTCCTGAACGGTCGCGCTCGGCTCGACGGCTACGACACGATGAGCCTTGTCGCGTTCGACTGACGCAGGCTCCTCCCACGCCGGAAGGAGCGGACGAGCTCCGGTGCCCATCGGTTCGCTCGAGGAGAACGGGGGAGGGAGGGGGGACTTCGTCCCGGGCCCGGAGTGGCTGTCACGCGCGCTGCTGCTCGATCCCACCGTGCCCGATCCGGGCGTGGCCTGCTGGGCGGACGCCCGCTCGCTGGGGCTCGTTCGGCTGCCGATCCTCCTCGGGTGGCGCCGAAGCGGGGGCGCGGTCGTCGTGGGGACGAGCGAGCGCGTCGCCGAGGCCGGGCTCCTGACCGCCACGCTCGAGCTCGCCGAAAGGACCGCGGAGTGGACCCCCGGCCGGTGGGGCGATGCCTTCCGTTCCTTCTGGTCGAGCGCCGACGCCTCGCTCCGCGAGGCCCTGGCGACCCGGTTGCCGCTTCCCGCGACCGAGCCCTGGTCGCTGGTGAATTGGTCCGAGGCCGTCTGGGGGACCTACGCCGAGTCGGGATCGACCGCCGTGGCGCTGGTCGCGCGGGAGCTGGGACCCGACGTGCTCTCGTCGCTGGAATGGCTGGGGCGCCGCACCGGATGGGTGGCCGGGTACTCCGCCGAGCCCCTGGACGAGGACGGTCGGCGGATCCGCTGCTTCCGCGTGGCCGGCAGCCTCGGCCCGGAGGCCGCGCGACCGTTGCCGGGAGAGGCCGGCCGCTCCCCGACGGAAGGATCGCCGGACCCCCTCGATACGGTGGAGCGCCTGGCGCTCGACGCGGGGGCGAGCGTTTCCTGGTCGCGCCGGGACTGGGTCCGGTTCCACGGCACCGGCGGCACGATCCGGGTCTTCCCGCGAGAGGACGCCGTCTGGCTGCAGCTCGTGGGAGCCGACGAGGGAACGCTGGCGGGGTTGCGCTTCCGCCATGGTGTGCCGTTGGAGCCGCCCGGGTCTCCCGACGCGCCTCCCGGCGCGCATCTCGCCCTCCGTTCGAACGCCGAGGTGACCGCGAAGGTCGAGGCCGTGATTCGGGAGTGGCTGCAGGGGGGTTAGCGTCGCTCGCGGCGGGCGCGTTCGAGCGCCTGCGCGTCGTTGACGTTCAGGAGCGCGCGCCGGGGATCGAGATCCTCTCTCCCGTCCAGGGCCACCTCCACGGCTCCGATCTCGTCGAGCACGGCCTGGACGCGCCGCGCGCCGCGGGCGAGGGAGCGCACGCACGCACCCGCCGCGTCGGAGCGCCACACCGCCACGAGCGGGTGGCTCCGGCCCTCGAGGGTGGGAACGGCGGCGGCGGCCCCGGGGGCCGCGGCGAGGAGCGCGGTGTAGAGCGCCGGATCCACGAACGGATAGTCACACGCCGCCACCGCCACCGGGACGGCCCCGCCGCCGCCCGCGACCGTGAGGCCCTCGGCGAGACCGGCGAGCGGCCCTTCGCCGGGGCGACGGTCGTCGACCCGGAGGTAGTCGCCCGCGGGCAGCTCCTGTCCCGGGCGTGCCGACACGACGACGCCGGCGGCGAGCGGGGCGAGGCGCTCGATCACGTGGAGGAGGAGGGGCAGCTCGCCCCACGGGAGCCGCGCCTTGTCCTGACCCATGCGGCGACTGAACCCGCCGGCCAGGACGAGCAGCGGCAGACGTTCGGGAAGCTGCGGCATGGGGCACAACTTACGCCCCTTACCCGATCCGGCGCCGACTGTTAAATTCCTCCGTTAACAGGCTTCGAGTCGCGCCGGGCGATGGCCCGCGCCGCTCCCGCATCCGCCCCCGTAGCTCAGGTGGATAGAGCAGCGGTTTCCTAAACCGCGTGTCGTGCGTTCGAATCGCGCCGGGGGCACCACTCCCGCTCTCGAGTTCAAGGTGACTCTTATATCATGAGTCGTAAACGATTGTCCAAAAAGCAGTTGCGACGTGACAAATTCGTCGAGCGGACGTTCGACTGGGCGCACTGGGCGGAGACCCATCGCCGGGAGATGATCGGCGGGGCCGTGGCGCTGGCGATCCTCGTGGCCGGCTTCTTCGTGTACCGGAACGTGTCGCGCGGGGCGGAGGAGGAAGCGGCCCGCGACTACCTGATGGCCCGCCAGGGGTACTTCGCCGGCAACTACCAGCTGGCCATCAGCGACCTCCAGCAGTTCGTCGACCGCCATGACGGGAGCTCCTACACCGGCGACGCCCTGCTCTTCCTGGGGGAGTCGCAGCTCGAGGCGGGTCTTCCGGAGGAGGCGGCGACCACCCTGGAGGAGCTCCTGAACGACCACGGGAGGTCCCCGCTCGCCGACAACGCCCGCCCGTTGCTGGCGGTGGCGTACGCGCAGGCGGGCCAGATGGACCGGGCGATCGAGACCTATCGGGCGGCGATCGAGGAGGCACCGTACGACGAGCTGAAGGCCCAGCTCCATCGCTCGCTCGCGCTCCTCTACGAGTCGGAGTCGCGGATGGAGGAGGCGGCCGCCGAGTACCGGGCGATCATCGAGCTCAATCCCGAGGGACCGATGGCGAACGAGGCGCGACGCGAGATCGCCGAGCTCACCGTGCAACCGCTGACCGGAGCCGGTTCGGTCGGGAACGCGGCCCCCGCGACGGCGGAGAGGTCGGCGCCCTGAGGGTGCTGGAGCGGAGCGGCTCGCAGGACGCGGAACCCCCCGTCAGGATGCAATGTCGCATAACGTATATTATGTAAAGCTACGGGTGATGGAGGTCAGCCGGGCCGTCTAGACCCACCCCTCCCCTCTCGCCTGCGGCCTCCTGGCTCTCCTGCTGGCCTCTGGCTTGCCAGCTAGATTCCCACCCGTGCCCGCCAGCCCACGCATCCTGATCCATCTCGACCACAACCCGCACCCGCGGGTCTTCGACCAGATCATGTCGCTGGACGGCGGCGCGGATCAGATCCTCGCCCACGGCGACGTCGATCCCCAGGACGTGCCCGTGCTCGTGTCGGGAGCTCTCTACTCGAGGCCGCGGGACGAGCTCCACCGGACCGCGCTCCTGATCACGGGCACCAACGACCACGTCATCGACGAGATGGTGCGGCAGGCGCGGCGCGCCTTCTTCGGCCCGTACCGGATCTCGCTCATGTCGGAGTGCAAGGGCGGCAGCACGGTCGCCGGCGCGACCGTGGCGCGGGTGCGTCAGCTGGTGAACCTGACGAAGGCGCGCGTCGTCGTGATCGGCGGCGGCCCAGCGGGCGGCCGGGTCGCCGGCATCCTCGCCTCCGAGGGCGCACGCGTGCGCCTCTCCGTCTTCGACGAGGAGGAGGCCGACGAGCGGCGCTCGTTCGTCGAGGAGATGTTCGAGGAGGAGATCGAGGCCGTGGTCTGGAAGACCGGCGAGCCGCTGGAGGCGCTCGTCGACGGCGCGCGGGTCGTGATCACGGCGGGCCCGCCCGGGCTCCTCCTGCTGCCCCGCCGGGTCTGGTCGGCGATCGACGGTTTGGAGCTCCTCGTCGACATCAGCGGCGCCGAGCCCGCGGGGATCGAGGGGCTCTCCGGCGAGGAGGACGGCGATCCCCTCCCCAACGGACACCACAACGTCCTCGCCGTCGGCGGGCTCGCCGTCTCCCGCTACAAGATCCGCGTCCACCGCGCGGCGGTGGCGGGCCTGTTCCATCGGGAGGCGGTCGTCCTCGGCCCCGTCGAGATCGCCAGGCTGGCGAGGGAGATCATCACCCCGTCCCTCGATTGACCCAGGCGGGTCCGCACGGGGTCCCCCCGAGAGCGGATTTTCGGTGCCGGTCTCAATACCATAGTTCGACTTTCGGGTCTGCCGGAACGGCAGGTGCGGAATAAGCTGATGAGGGAACCCCGGATACCCCGAAACCGATGCCAAGAACTCAGAAAGTTCCTCGGATGAAACGTCCAAGGCGCTGCCGTCCATGGCGTTGCGATGTCCGGCAGTCGAGCGCCTCGCCTATACGATCCGGAAGTAGTCGACCAGCACGCATCGCCGCCGGCGCACGAACGTCCGCGCCGACGTCGGGCCCTCTCCGGTGGGGGTCGAGATCGTCATCGCGGTCGGTCCTTCCCCGCCGAAGCCGAGCCCGGCCAGGCTGGGGCCGTTCTTGACGAAAATCGAGCAGTTCATCGCCACGGCCATGCGGTGGAGGGCGTCCAGGTCCTTCGAGTGCATGCAGGCCGTGTGCTTGAAGTCGTGCTCGAGCTCGACCGCCCAGTCGATCGCGGTGCGCACGTCGGGACAGCGGATGAGCGGCACGACCGGCGTCAGGAGCTCGAGGACCGCGAACGGGTGGTCCTTCGTCGTCTCGGCGACGAGAAGCCGGGTGGTTGCGGGAACGTCCTTGCCGATCAACCCCGCGAGCACGGCGGGGTCCTTCCCCACGAACTCCTTGTCCATTCGGGGCTCGGGGCCGGGATAGCCGGTCAGGATCGCGCGCGCCAGCGACTCGGCCTCGTCGGCGGAGAGGAGGACCGCGTCGTTCCGCTCGAGCTCGGCCAGGAGATCGTCGGCGATCGCGGCCTCGGCGAGGATCTCCTTCTCGCACGTGCAGACGACGTTGTTGTCGAACCCGGCGCCGGCCACGATGTCGCGCGCGGCCCGGGCGAGGTCCGCCGTCCGGTCGACGACGACCGGAGGGTTTCCCGGACCCGCCGCGATCACGCGCTTGTCGGACGCCTGCGCCGCCCGCACGACCCCGCCACCGCCGGTCACGACCAGCAGGTCGATCCCGGGGTGGTGGAACATCGCCTGCGCGGCCTCGATCGACGGCTCGGCCACTGCGGTCAGGAGAGTCTCCGGTCCCCCCACCTCCGCGGACGCAGCGTTCATCAGGTGGATCGTGCGGTTGGTGACCGCGCGGGCCAGGGGGTGGGCGCCGAAGACGACCCCGTTGCCGGACGCGATCATCGAGATCCCGTTGTTGATGATCGTGGCGGCCGGATTGGTCGACGGGGTGACCGCCCCGATGACCCCCCAGGGCGCCAGCTCGGTCAGCGTGAGGCCGTGGTCGCCGGAGAGGATCTCCGGCTGAAGGTCCTCGGTGCCGGGAGTCCGGTCGACGACGAGGCGGTTCTTGAGCGTCTTGCTGGGAACGTTGCCGAGGCGGGTCTCGGCGACTGCTTCCTCGGCCAGCGCGGCGGCTTCTTCTCCGAGGCGCTTCCGCTGGTTGGCGATGATCCGGTCGCGCAGCTCGAGCGTCCGGATCTCCCGCTGCGCGGCCCGGGCGGCGGCGACGGCCTGGTCGACGGTCTCGAAGATCCCCAGCGAGCCCGATCGTGGGGGCTCTCGCTCTCCGGCGCCAGCCGTCGGGGTGGGCGCGGCGCGGCGCCCACGGTCCAGCTCGGCCGTGATGCGGTCGACGATGGTGCGGATCTCGCGTTCGGTCAGCGACACGGATGGTGAGGCTCGGAGCGGCGGCGCGCGACCTCGGGCCGCGCGCCGGGCTCGGCGAGACTACTCGGCGACGATCGGGAAGTGTGCGTCCAGGTCCGAGTGCGGACGCGGGATCACGTGCACGGAGACGACCTCGCCCACCTTCTTCGCGGCGGCCGCGCCGGCGTCCACGGCGGCCTGGCAGGCAGCGACGTCGCCGCGGACCAGGGCCGTGACATAGCCAGCGCCGATCTTCTCGTACCCGACGAGCGTGACGCGCGCGGCCTTGACCATCGCGTCGGCGGCCTCGATGAGCGCCACCAGCCCGCGCGTTTCGATCATCCCCAGTGCTTCCATTCGGGTTCTCCTCCCGGCCGAGGGGTCGTGCGGATGAGCGTCTCGCGCGCCGGCGAACGGCGCGTGTTCCTGGAATCAGGTCCTCGTGAAATCGACCGGCCGGGGTCCTCCTGGTCGGTGCGGAGGAGCCGGCCGTTGAGCGAGTTTAAGCACGATGTTCCCGCTATTCAAGTCGGTCCGCCCGATCGGGTCGCCTGGACGCAGCCGATGAGCGCCACGTTGACGAGGTCCTCGGCCGAGGCGCCGCGCGAGACGTCGTGCATCGGGGCGGCGAGTCCCTGGAGGAGGGGTCCCAGCGCGGTCATGCCCCCGAACCGCTGGGCGAGCTTGTAGCCGATGTTGCCGCTGTCGAGATCGGGGAACACGAGCACGTTGGCCCGGCCCGCGAGCGGGCTGTCGGGCGCCTTGGCGGCGGCGACCTCGGGGACGATGGCGGCGTCGAGCTGGAGCTCGCCGTCGACGACGAGGTCGCCCCGCCGCGCGCGGACTTTCCGGGTCGCCTCGACGACTCGCTCCACCCGCGCGTGTCGGGCACTCCCCCGGGTCGAGAAGGAGAGCATGGCGATCCGCGGCTCCTCGCCGGTCAGGGCGCGGTGGGTCTCGGCGCTCGTGATCGCGATGTCGGCGAGCTGGTCGGCCGACGGAACGGGGACGACCCCGCAGTCGGCGAAGGTGTAGGCGGTCCCGTCTCCGGCCACCATGAGGAAGGCCGACGACACGGTGGCGATCCCGGGCGCGGTGCCGACGACGAGGATCGCCGCGCGGACGGTCTCCGCGGTGGTCGAGAGGTTCCCCGCCACGCAGACGTCGGCCTCCCCCCGCGCGACCAGGGACGCGCCAAAGCCCGGCCCGGTCTCGAGGAGGGCGCGGGCGTCGCGGGCGGAGGCCTCCCTTCCCCGCGCCCGCCAGCGCCCGGCGAGCTCGTCGGCGGAGGCGTCGAGCCGGGGCGAGCCGGAGGGATGGACGAGCTCGATTCCCTCGAGGCCGACGCCGGCGCGGTCGGCGGCCTCGCGGAGCGCAATCGGCCCGCCGAGGAGGACGACCCGAGCGAACCGTTCGTCGGTGAGGCGGCGGGCGGCGAGCGCGGCCCGCGGGTCCGCGCCATCGGCGAGCACGACCCGGCGCGGGCCGGCGCGCCGCGCCCGGTCCCGCAGCTCGGCGAGCAGATCGCGGCGGGTCATGGGCCGAGGCGCTCGAGCAGCCGGCGGGCGATCTCGCGGACCTGCGCGGGATCGGCGCCCGGCACCCGCGCGCGGACGCGCTCGACGATCCGCTCGGCGTCGTCGGGATCGCAGGTGGCGGACCGGCGCCCGGCGGGGGGCGTCGCGGCCGAGCGCTCGACGGTCGCCTCGACCAGCTCGACCGCGCGCCGGGACGCCTCGTCCCGCGCCAGCGGGGTGACGATCGCGTCCAGCGGCACGGCGAGCCGGGTTTGGCCCGCGCGTGCGGCCGCGCGGACGTCCTCGGCGGAGACGACCGGCCGGCTCACCACCGCCCCCTCACGGCTTCGGCACTCCGTCGCGGGCGGCCCGCCACCGGCCCACGATCTCCGCCGCGGCGGAGTAGTAGGCGGCGGCCCCCGCCGACTCGGGATCGACCTCGTACAGGAGACGGCCATCCCGCGCCGCCTCGGCCAGCGCGACGTTGGTCGGGATCGGGGCCTCGATCAGCAGGCTCCCCCACTCCTCGATCATGCGCGCCAGGCACTCCCGCGCCACCCGCGTCCGCCGGTCGTAGAGCGTCGCCAGGTAGCCGAGCACGACAAGCCGCGGGTTCAGGTGTCGGCGGACCCGATCGACCAGATCGATCGTCCGGGGGACGCTGGCCAGGGCGAAGGGATGGGTCTGGACCGGGATCACGACCCCGTCCGCGAGCCGGAACGCGTTCACGGTGTAGAGGGAGAGGGCCGGCGGCACGTCGAGCACGGCGAGCCGGAACGGCAGGTCGTCCGACCATGCCTCCCACAACAGGCTCTCGCGGTCGGGCATGGACGCGAGCTCGGACTCCAGGGTCCCCAGGCTCTCGTGGGCGGGCAGGATCGAGAGGTTCTCGTAGGCGGTCGGCTGGACGGCCGGCGCGATCCCCTTCGAGGGGTCGATCAGCACATCGGTCAGCGTGGTCCGGAGGGCGGCCGGATCGAGGCCGAGGTGCCGGGTGGCGGAAGCCTGGGGGTCGAGGTCGACGAGCAGGGTCGGGACGCCGATCTCGGCGAACGCGCCGGCCACGTGGACGGCCGAGGTCGTCTTCCCCACGCCGCCCTTGGCGTTGGCGAAGACGATCGAGAACGGCCGCGGCACCGCTCACCCGGCCGGGTAGTAGCGGCTCTCGACCTTCTCGATCACGCCCTCGTCGAGGAGCTCCTTGACGAGGACGATGAGCCGGCGCCACTCCGTGCCGAGCGCCTCGCCGAGCTCGGGGAGCGTGATCCCCTTCGCGCCGGCGCTCCGGACGGCCCCCAGGCTACGGGCGCGCAGATCGCCGTTGGCCGGCGGCGGCTCCCGCCGGCCGCGGCCTCCCGCGCCACGGGAGGCGTCCCCGCGGGCGGCTCCCTGCCCTCCGATCCGGCCGCCGAGCGTGTGCCGGACGGGATAGGTGCCGATCCGGCGGTCGCCCGGCAGGACCCCGACCAGGAGGTCGGTGGCGTCGTGGGGACGGGGGATCACGTGGACGGCCACCAGCTCGCCGACCCGGGCCGCCGCCACCGCGCCGGCGTCGGTGGCCGCCTTGACCGCGGCCACGTCCCCCCGCACCAGGATCGTGACGAGTCCCCCCTCGGCGTACTCCCGCTTCTCGATCTCGACGGCGGCCGCCTTCACCATCGCGTCGGCGGCCTCGGTGGCGCCCACGAAGCCGCGGGTCTCGACCATTCCCAGCGCGCGCCCGGCCACCCTCAGTACCTCACCGGCTCACGGGCGACCTCGAGGACCGCCTTCTCGAACGCCTCGCACGCCGCCCGGCAATCCGCCTCGCTCCCGGTCACGAGGGCGCCGGCCATGTTCGTCGGCGTCGGCGCCGGCATCCACTCCGCCAGGTCGACGGCCGCCTGCTTGAGCGCATGGTCGAGCGCCCAGGTCGCCTCGAGGGGGGCGGCCTTCAGGTAGGCGAGCGACTCCCCTGGCTCGATCCCGGCCCGCGCCGAGAGGTGGGTCCCGGTCCGGGCGACGAGGTGCGCGAAGTACCGCTGGAGCCCCCCGGCGCCGGCGGCCCGGTAGCTCACGCGCGACTCGAGATGAGAGATCGCAGCATCAAGTCCCGCAGTGACTTCCGCGATCTTGTCGCTCGCCAGAATCGCGAGGGTCTCGCCGCTGGTCGGCCCCGACGGATGGGCGGCCCCGCCGTAGAACGAGCGGGCGGAGACGACCTCGACCCCCGCCTTCTTCGTCGCCTCGTCGATGGCGACGTAGGTGCAGTCGTCCTGGTCGACGGTGAGGAAGCCGACCGCGACCTGGCCCTCGTCGAGCCCCAGCGCCTCGGCCAGGGCGCCGGCCACGTTGGGGATCGTGCGGACCGCGAGCACGCGCGGCGTCAGCGTCGTGGTGGGCATCCGGTCTCGGGAACGGGAGGAGAATCGTCGGGATCGCGGTCAGCGTATTCTACGGACCGGCCCCGGACGCGGTCAAGCGCTCTATATTCCCGGACGTCCGAGCTCCCCCCTTTCCCGCTTCCCGGAGACCGCGATGCCGCGCCGCCCGGCGCCCCCGAAGCTCCTCCCTACCCTGCTCCCTGTGCTGGCGCTCGTCTGGGCGTCCGCCGCCTCCGCCCAGCAGGCACCCCGCGCGCGGGACCTGGGGATCCCGTTCGATGGCGAGACCGGCCCGGGGAACGCGATCACCGACGTGGCCGGCGTCGAGGTCGGGCACGCCACCCTGATCTCGGGGGCGGGTCCGCGCGTCCGGGGAGAGGGTCCCGTCCGCACCGGGGTGACCGCGGTCTTCCCTCGCGGCCGGGACGGCCTGGGAGCGGCGGTCTTCGGAGGGTGGCATACTCTGAACGGCAACGGGGAGATGACGGGCACCACGTGGCTCGAGGAGTCCGGGGTCCTCGAGGGCCCGATCCTGATCACGAACACCTATTCCATCGGTGCCGTGCACGAGGCCGTGATCGACTGGACGAACCGGCGCGGGGCGATCGCCTCGCTCCCGATCGTCGCCGAAACGTGGGACGGCGCGCTCAACGACATCGAAGGCTTCCACGTCCGGAAGGAGCACGCGTTCGCGGCGATGGACTCGGCTCGCGCCGGGCCCGTCGAAGAGGGGAACGTCGGCGGCGGCACCGGTATGGTATGCCACGGCTACAAGGGCGGGATCGGGACCTCGTCCCGGGCGATCCGGAGCGAGCAGGGCGGCTGGACGGTCGGGGTCCTCGTCCAGTGCAACTACGGCAACCCGTTCGAGCTCGCGATCGGGGGGATCCCCGTCGGCCGCGAGCTCGGATCGTCGCTCCTTCCCTGCTGGCAGGGCGCCGCCGCGCCCGACCATCCCTGGCTCGAGGGGATGCCGTCCTGCGCCGAGCGCGAGCGCGCCGCCGGCCCGTTCGAGGCCGGCTTCGGCTCGATCATCGTCGT
>DATKCO010000004.1:0-18958 GCA_035513155.1 Gemmatimonadota bacterium
AGTCGAAGTTGGCGCCGATCCCGAATCCGTTGGCGAAGTTGTACTGCAGCCGCGCTCCGAAGAGCGGATCCGTGTCGGTGTCGTCCTCGCTGTCGAGGCCGAGGTCAGGCTGGTACACGCCCCCGTGGAGGTTGAGCTCCCAGTTGCTGACCTGGGCGCGCGCGAGGTCCGGCAGGAACAGGGCCGCCGCGGCCACGGTGACGAGAGCGTATAGGACGTTCTTCATGGCTGGGATTCCCCCGTTTTGAGAGCAAAAGTGTGCAAATCTCCGCGTCCTCCTGCCCAAGTATCGGGTCCCGGCCCGGTGGCGTCTGTCAGATCTGCAACATCAAGGAGCGTCGAGCGGGGTCGGAACCTCACTCGGCGGCAGCGGGCGTTCGGCGCGGAGCCACAGGATCCCGGTGAGGATGAGGGCGCCCCCGACCCCCTGGAGCGGGCCGATCCGCTCGCCGAGCACGACCGCCGCGAGGAGAACGGTGACGACCGGCTCGATCGTGGAGAGGATCGCCGCGCGGCCGGCCCCCACGTGCCGGATCCCGACGAGGAACAGCGTGATCGGAAGCGCGGTCGAGATCAGGGAGAGCGCGATCACGAGCCCGAGGCCCCGCGTGCCTCCGCCCAGGGAGAGGTCGTCGAACAGGAGCGCGGCGGCGGTCAGGACGGCGGCGGTCGAGGTGAGGGTCACGGCCGCGCTGCCGTGGGCGGGGAGCGCCCGCATGAGCGGGCGGCTCAGCACGATGTAGACCGAGAGGGCGAGCATGGCGAGGAGGACGAGCGCGTAGCCGAGCGGCCGGCCGCCCTCGAGTCCCGCCCCCACCGTCAACGCGCACCCGGCCATGGCGGCGGTCGTAGCGCCGACCTTGCGGGCCGTAAGCGGCTCGCGGAGGAAGGCGGCGGCCAGCAGCACGACGGCCACGGGATAGACGTAAAAGACGAGCACCGCCGTCGAGGCGGGGATCCATTGGAGCGCGAGGATGAACGCCCCCGCATCGACCGCATAGAGGACGCCGAGGCCGGCCAGGGCGGGCCAGGCGCGGAGCGGCGGCAGTGGGCGGCCCCGCGCCGCCAGCGCGAGCCATACGAGGGCGGAGCCCAGCACGAAGCGCCAGGCGGCGAGCGGCATCGCGTCGACTCCGGCCTCGAGCGCGAGCTTGACGAGGATGCCGAGGAAGCCGTAGCTCGTCGCGGCGACCAGGATCGCCACCGTCCCCCGTCGCTCCTCCGGCCGCATGGCGCGCCAATCTAGGGGCCCGATACATTGCCCGCGAATGACCGAGCGCGAGACGACGACGCGCCCGCGCGGGGAATGGCCGCTGGCGGGAAGCGTGAAGCCGTACCATCGGCACGCCTTCGCCTGCACCGGCCATACGGGCTGGCCGGCGAAGCTCGAGGAGGACGACGGCCTGCTGGGTGCGATGGCGCGGGACGTGCGCGGGCTGCGGGACGCCGAGGGGGCGATCCCGAAGCTGACGGCCACCGACGAGCCGTCGTCCGGCACCGGGATCGACCTGCTCGTGTTCCCCGAGGCCGTCCGGTATCGGGAGGTCGACGCCGGCCGCTGGCGCGCGGTCCTGGAGCGCCACCTGCTGGGCGGTGAGCCCGCGCCCGGCGTGGACCGCGCGCCGCTGCCCGGCCGCCACGTCTTCGTCTGCCTGCACGCCGCGCGTGACGAGCGGTGCGGGCGCTGCGGCCCCCCGCTGCGGGCGGCCCTGGTCGACGCCGTCGCCGAAGCGGGTCTGGCGGACGTGAGCGTGCGCGCGACCAGCCATGTCGGCGGCCACAAGTACGCGGGCAACCTGCTCGTGTACCCGGAAGGCGTGTGGTACGGCTACGCGCGCCCCGAGGATGCCCAGCGGATCGTCCGCGAGCACCTCGTCGAGGGCCGGATCCTCGAAGACCTCCACCGCGGGAGCATGCTGGAGCCATGACCGAGCCGCTGACCCGACTGACTGAAGAGGAGACCCTGTTCGCAGAGACCGTGCGCCAGTTCGCCCGCGAGGTGGTCGGGCCGCGGGTCCACGCGATGGACGAGGCGGGCCGGCTCGACCCGGAGATCCCGCCCCGCTGCTTCGAGCTGGGGCTCATGGGGATCGAGATCCCCGAGGAGCTGGGCGGCGCGGGGGCCTCGTTCTTCATGGCCTGCCTGGCGGTCGAGGAGCTCTCCCGGGTGGATCCCTCCGTCGGCGTCTTCGTCGATGTCCAGAACACGCTGTTCAACAACTGCCTGCTGCGCTGGGGGACCGACGCGCTCAAGCAGACCTACGCCCCACGGATGGCGTCCGACACGGTGGGCGCCTACGCGCTCTCCGAGGCGAGCTCGGGAAGTGACGCGTTCGGCCTCCAGACCCGGGCCGAGAGGCGGGACGGAGGGTGGGTTCTGAACGGCTCCAAGCTGTGGATCACCAACGGCGCCGAAGCCGGCGTGTTCGTGGTCTTCGCCACCCTCGATCCGGCCGCCGGCTACAAGGGGATCACGGCGTTCCTGGTCGAGCGTGAGTACCCCGGGTTCACGGTAGGGAAGAAGGAGGACAAGCTCGGCATCCGCGCGAGCTCGACGACCGAGCTCCTGCTCGAGGATTGCGAGGTGCCGGAGGGGAATGTCCTCGGCGAGCCGGGGAAGGGGTACAAGGTGGCGATCGAGACCCTGAACGAGGGCCGGATCGGGATCGGCGCCCAGATGGTCGGTTGCGCTCGGGGCGCGCTCGACGCCGCGCTGGCGTACGCGCAGGAGCGCGAGGCCTTCGGTAAGCCGATCGCCGAATTCCAGGGCGTCCAGTTCGAGCTGGCGCAGATGGCGACCGAGCTGGAGGCGGCGCGGCTCCTGGTCCACAACGCCGCCCGCCTCAAGGACGCCGGCCTCCCGTTCCTCAGGGAGGCGGCGATGGCCAAGCTCTACAGTTCCCAGGTCGCCGAGCGGGTGACGAGCCGGGCGATCGAGATCTTCGGCGGCTACGGGTACACGAAGGAGTACCCGGTAGAGAAGCTCTGGCGCGACGCCAAGATCGGGAAGATCTACGAGGGCACGTCGAACATGCAGCTCGCGACGATCGCCAAGACCCTCCTGGGCTGACTCCCGCTCAGAAGCGGGACGCGGTCAGCTCCACATCCGCTTCCGCCCACGCCTCCGCCAGCTCCGCGCGGGCCTCGGCCGCCTCGGCCGACTTGCCCTGGGCCTCGAGGCTCGACGCGAGCCCGTGGAGCGCCCAGCCGTTGGCCGGGAACCGCGCCAGGTTCTCGCGATAGACCGCTTCCGCCTCGGCGTGCCGCCCGGCGGCCAGCAGGGCCGCCCCGAGGTCCAGACGGATCGGCCGGTTCCAGTACGCCGGCTCGGTGTACGTCAACCCGTCCTCCAGCTCCAGCGCGATCCGGTAGTGCTCGATCGCTTCCTCGTTCATCTCCTCGCGGTACGCGATGTCTCCGGCCAGGGAGTGGATCGCGATCTGCATGACCGTGGCCGGCCAGTTCTCGGTGAAGCCGGCCGCGATCCCGCGCACGGCCTCCAGCTCGGTGCGGGCCTCCTCCTGGCGGCCGAGGGCGGCGTTCGCCACGCCCCGGCTGTAATGGACGAGCCCGGCCGAGAACGGGATGTCCTCGGGAGGCGCGGGCTCCGCCAGCACGTTCTCCCAGCGGCCGAACGCGGCCAGCGTGAGATGGGGATGGGCGAGCATGCGCGCCGCCTCGGGGCCGAACTGGCGGGCGAGATCCACGTCCATCTTCTCCGCCGCCTGGCGGGCGTTCTCGACGGCCATGGCGCCGCGTCCGGCGAACGTCGCGGCGAAGGCCAGGAAGTGGTAGTTGTGCGGGTAGTAGAACGCCGGGTAAAGCCCCGCGGGTCCGACGTCCATGATGTACGTCTCATCGGTATGGACGGCGTGGATGTTCGATTCGATCGCGTCGTTGTAACGGCCTACGCGGATGTAGATGTGAGCCGGCATGTGGACGATGTGCCCGACACCGGGCATGAGGTCCGCGAGCCGCTCCGCGCACGCCACCGCGCGCTCGGGGTGGGCGGCCTCGACGGCGTGGATGTAGAGATGGCAGGCGCCGGGGTGGCTGGGATCCTCCTCCACCACCTTCTCGAGCATGGCGAGGATCCGCGGGGTGTCCGGGCGCGGCTCCCCCTGCGGGGTCCAGTAGTTCCAGGGACTCAGGTTCATGAGGGCGTCCGCCGCGACCGTGGCCGCCTCGTGATCGTTCGGGAACCGCTCGGCCACCTCGGTCATCGACCGCGCCCAGGCGGAATCGAGGGACGCCCGCTGGACGGGTGGCACCTCGGCGTAACGGGTCCCGATCGCCTCGATCATCGCCCGCTCGCGGTCGGTGGCCCGGTCGGCGAGAGCGGCCGCCTCCTGCGCGGCCTTCCAGGCGGCGACCCCGCTGGTCGAGTCCATCGGCGCGTTGATGTTCGGCCCGTACGCGTAGGCGATGCCCCACCAGCACATGGCGCAGGCCGGATCGATCCGGAGCGCCTGCTCGTAGGCGCGGATCGCCTCGGCGTGGTTGAACCCCCAGGTGAGGCGTAGCCCCTGGTCGAAATAGTGCTGGGCGAGCGGCACGCCGGTGGAGATCTCGTAGTGGTGGTCGCCGAGGTCGTCGTACAGGAGGACGGTGTCCGCCTGTAGGGGTGTCGGCGCAGCCAGAACGACTGCCGTAGCGAACTCGAGGATCATGGCTCCTCCAATGGATTGACGCTTGCGATGATCGGGATGGGCGGCCCGACCCGGGCCGACCCTGCCCAGATAATACATCGCGCCAGCGCTCGGCACCGCTCGACAGCAGACGGAGTGCGAGGCGATCTTGAGAGATCCCATGGCCGACGCGTCCGCTCCCGACGCGGTCCGGATCGCGATGTGGTCCGGGCCGCGCAACATCTCGACCGCGCTCATGCGCTCCTGGGAGAGCCGGGGCGACACCGCGGTGTGGGACGAGCCGCTCTACGCCCACTACCTGCGCGAGACCGGCGCCGACCACCCGGGCCGCGACGAGGTCGTGGCGCGCCACGAGAGCGATTGGCGCCGTGTCGTGGAGCGCCTGACCGGCCCGGTGCCGGACGGCAAGCCGATCTTCTACCAGAAGCACATGGCCCACCACCTGCTGCCCGGGATCGACCGTGGCTGGCTGGACCGCGTGAGGAACGCGTTCCTGATCCGGGACCCCCGCGAGATGCTGACGTCGCTGATCCGCGTGACGCCGGCGCCGACGGTCGCGGACACGGGCCTTCCGCAGCAGTGGGAGATCTTCGAGCGGATCGCGGCGCGCCGCGGCGCGCCGCCGCCGGTGGTCGACGCGCGCGACGTGCTCGAGGCCCCGCAGCCGGTCCTCTCGCGCCTCTGCGAGGCCCTCGGCATCCCGTTCAAGTCCGCGATGCTGTCGTGGAAGCCGGGCCCGCGCCCTACCGACGGGGTCTGGGCGCGGCACTGGTACGCCGCGGTGGAGGCGTCGCGCGGGTTCCAGCCCTACGTTCCGAGAACCCAGCCGGTGCCCGAGCCGCTCGAGGACGTTCACGCCGAGTGCGCCGCGATCTACCGCCGGCTCCACGCCCACCGCCTGACGGCTGTACGCTGAGCCCGGCGCCTATCCCCCCCAGGAGGATCGATGCTGCAGAAGTTCGATGAGCGGAACCGGGACCTGATCGTCAACGTCGCGGGCCGGCTTTTCCACCGGGACGAGGCCGGGGTGAGCCCGTTCGACAGCGCGGTGCAGGGCGGCGACGCGGTGTGGGAGGGGCTGCGGCTCTACCGGGGGCGAATCTTCAAGCTGGTCGAGCACCTCGACCGGCTGCGGGACTCGGCGAAGGCGCTGGCCTTCGACGGGATCCCCTCGCACGAGGCGATCATCAGGGAGATCCGCCGGACCCTCGAGGCCAACGGGATGACCGACGACGTCCACGTCCGCCTCACGCTGAGCCGGGGGATCAAGATCACGAGCGGGATGGATCCGCGGCTCAACACGGCCGGCCCCACGCTGATCGTCCTGGCCGAGTGGAAGGCGCCGGTCTACGGCCGGAAAGGCCTCACGCTGATCACGAGCTCGGTGCGGCGGCCACGTCCCGACGTGCTGGACCCCAAGATCCACAGCGCCAACCTGATCCCGTCGATCCTGGCGAAGATCGAGGCCAATGCCGCCGGCGCCGACGACGCGCTCATGCTCGACCCCGATGGCTTCGTCGCCGAGACGAACGCCACCCACGTGTTCCTCGTCGAGCGCGGGCAGGTCGTCACCGGCCACACGCGCGCCTGCCCGGAGGGGATCACGCGGGCCACCGTGCTCGAGCTCTGCGCCGCTCACGGGATCGACCACCAGGTCCGGGACCTCTCGCTGGCCGAGGTCTATCGCGCCGACGAGATGTTCTGTACCGGCACGATGGGCGAGCTGGCCGCGGTCACCACGGTGGACGGGAGGACGATCGGGTCCGGCGAGCCGGGCCCGACGACCCTGCGGCTGTCGGATCTCTATCGCGAGGAGACGGCCCGGGGCGGCTATCCGATCCTGGAGGGCGGCGCCGATGGCTGAGCCGAGGCGGTGCCCGTGGGCGACGACCGACCTCTCGATCCCCTATCACGACGAGGAGTGGGGCGTTCCCGTCCGCGACGACCAGACCCTGTTCGAGTTCCTCGTCCTCGAGGGTGCGCAGGCGGGGCTTTCGTGGGAGACGATCCTCAAAAAGCGGCCCGGGTACCGGCGGGCCTTCGCGCGATTCGATCCGGTGAAGGTGGCGCGCTTCGGCGCGCGGGACGTGCGGCGGCTGATGGACGACCCGGGCATCGTGCGGAACCGGCTCAAGATCGAGTCGACCATCACGAACGCGCGGGCGGTCCTGGCGGTGCGCGAGGCGCACGGCTCGTTCGCGGAGTGGCTCTGGGGCCTGGCGGGAGGCGCGCCGCGGACGAACCGTTGGCGGAGGCCCTCCGACGTGCCGCCCGAGACCACGGAGTCGCGCGCGTTCTCGAAGGCGCTCAAGCGCGTGGGCTTCCGCTTCGTGGGACCGACGACGTGCTACGCCTTCATGCAGGCGGTGGGGATGGTGAACGACCACGTCGTCGGCTGCTTTCGCCACGCCGAGATCGCCGGCGTCCGGTCCCCAAGGAGTGCGCGGCCTGGTTGACCGTGCCCGCCCCCCGGGTGATACTGATTCCACAACCATGTTGACCGCGCCCGATTCCGCGAGCTCCCTTGCCGCAGCCTTCGATCGACCCCCACCTGACGATCCCCTTCGAGGGCGGCGCGCTGCGCCCCTGGCGCGAAGGCGACGCCGGCGAGCTCGTGCGGCTGGCGAACGACCGCGCGGTCTGGCGCAACCTCGGCGACCGCTTCCCCCATCCGTACACGCGGAAGGACGCCGACCGGTGGCTCAGCGAGGGATGCCGGTCGATTCACGAGATGTCGCTCGCGGTCGAGTTGAATCGCGGCCTGGCCGGCGGCCTGGGGTTCAAGTTCTCGACGGATCCCATCTTCCGGATCACATCGGAGGTCGGCTACTGGCTGGGACGCGAGCACTGGGGCCGGGGGACCATGACCCGCGCCCTGCGCGCGGCCGTCCCGTGGGCGCTCGAGCGGTACGACCTGGTCCGGATCGAGGCCGGCGTGTTCGAGACGAACCCCGCTTCCGGGCGGGTGCTCGAGAAAGCGGGCTTCCGGCTGGAGGCCCGGCTCGAGCGCAGCGTGATCAAGGACGGGGTCGTGCTCGACCGGCTCCTCTACGTGCGATTCCGGCCATGAGCCGCGCGCTCCCGCTGATCGCGGCCGCGTTCCTCGCCGCCTGCGAGGGGAGCGTCACCGAGCCCGACCCGACCGCTACCCGGAGCGTCGTGCTGGCCGTCGTCAGCGGAGACAGTCAGATCGGGCGACCGGGGCGTCTCCTCGGGCAATTCCTCGTCTTCCGCGTGACCGACGCCGTGGGAGGGCCGGTGGTGGGGCTGACGGTCGAGTGGGAGGTCGTCGCCGGCGGCGGGAAGGTGAGCGGCAAGCGACACGAGACGGACCTCGATGGGCTCGCCGCGGGGAACTTCACGCTCGGGGACCAGCCCGGCGAGCACGTCGCCCGGGCGGTGGTCCACGACTCGCTGACCATCGAGTTCACCGCGATCGCGATCGAGCAGGACCGCGACCCGTCCCTTCCCTGAGGGACCCGACCCCGGCTAGAGGATCGGCCGGCCGAGAGACAGGATCCCGACCAGAATGAGGGTAAGCGCGAGCGCGACGCCGATCAGCGGCAGGCCGTAGCCACTCGGCTGCGGCCGTCGCTTGTGGATCCCGCCGACGAGGTGGAGGGCCACGACCGCGGAGAGCATGAGCGCGACGTGGCCCCAGACGATCGGCGGCCGGAGCCCTCCGGCGAGGAGCGCGATTCCGAGCAGCATCTGCAGGTCGACGAGCCCGGTGAAGACGGCCAGCAGCGCGGGCGCCGGCCGGACGAACGGCCGGCCCGAGAGCTTCCCCCAGGCGAACCAGGCCAGCGCGACGAGGCCCGCGAGCAGCACGAGGTATCGCAGGCCCGAGTGGGCGGCGAACAGCGTATCCAAGGTCCCACCTCCGCGTTCGAGTCCGCGGAGCGCGACTAAACGGCCGCCCCCACTCCGCAGTTTCTGCTCTGTAGACGGACGCGTTCCATGAAATCCCGAGCCTGGCGCCGCGAATCGGATGTGGCTGGCGCCGAGCCGGTGCCACGGCGAGGGAGACCCGGGCGGACTTCGGTCCGCCCGGCATGTTTTTTCGCCCCTTCGCGCGCCTCTCCAACTTCCGAAGATACCGCCTCGACCCCCCCGCGCATCCGCGCCCGCGATAGCGCCCCCGCAGGCGCCCGCGTACATTGGCCTTCAGCGCCGCGCCCGAGCGGCGCAACCCAACCGCATACCATGGATCAGGATACGCCGATGGGCCTGAGCCTCACGCAGAAGATCATCCGGGAGCACCTGGCGGGCGGAGACCCATCCGTCCCCGGCCGGGAGATCGGGATCCGCATCGACCAGGTGATCACGCCCGACGCGACCGGCGTGCTCTGCTACCTCCAGTTCGAGTCGATGGGACTGGAGCGCGTGCGGGTCAAGCGCGCGGTCGCCTACGCCGACCACGTCGTCTACCACTTCGACGCCAAGAACGCGGCGGACCACCGCTACCTCCAGACGGCCGCTCACAAATATGGTTCGTGGTTCAGCCTGCCGGGGAACGGCATCTGCCACCAGGTCCACCAGGAGCGGTTCGCGGTGCCCGGCGATACGCTGCTCGGCTCCGACTCCCACTCCCCGACCGCGGGAGGACTCGGGATGCTGGCGATCGGAGCGGGAGGCCTCGACGTCACGGTGGCGCTCGGCGGAGGGCCGTACTGGCTGCCGATGCCGACGGTCGTGAACGTCCGCCTCGAGGGCGAACTCCCGAAGTGGGTCACGGCGAAGGACGTGATCCTCGAGATGGCCCGCCGGGTGACGGTCAAGGGCGGGATCGGAAAGATCTTCGAGTACACCGGCCCGGGCGCGGCCTCGCTCTCCCCCTACGAGCGGTGCACGATCGCGAACATGGGGACCGAGATCGGCGCCACGACGTCGGTCTTCGCCAGCGATGAGCGGACGCTCGACTACCTGACGCGACTCGGCCGCCCGCAGGATTTCCGCGCCGTCGCTCCCGACGATGACGCCGAATACGACGATGAGATGACGATCGATCTCGCGTCGATGGAGCCGCTCGTCGCGCTACCTTCGATGCCCGACAAGGTCGTTCCCGTGCGCGAGGTCGCGGGGACGAAGATCGACCAGGTAATCGTCGGGTCGTGCACCAACGGAGGGTACGAGGACCTGCTCGCGGTGGCGATGATCCTCGAGGGAAGGACGGTCAACCCGAATACGAATTTCGTGATCGCGCCGTCGTCCAAGCAGGCGCTCGAGATGATCGTGCGCGAGGGATTGCTGCCCGGGATCCTGGCGAGCGGGGCGAACCTCAGCGAGTCCACCTGCGGGGCGTGCATCGGGGTTGGTCACGTGCCCGCCCCCGGACAGAACAGCCTGCGCTCGTTCAACCGCAACTTCCCGGCGCGGAGCGGGGTCAAGGGCGATCAGGTGTTCCTGGCGAGCCCCGAGGTGTGCGCGATCGCCGCGATCGCGGGCGAGCTCGTCGATCCGCGAGACTGGGACGGCGCGGCTCCGTCCAAGTCGCTGCCCGAGAAGTTCGTCGGGACGCGGGCGGGCCTGATCGAGCCCGCGACGGATCCCGCCGCGGCGACGATCGTGCGCGCGGACCACATTACCGACATCCCGCTGGCCGACCCTCCCGCCGACTCGATGTCGGGCGAGGTGCTGATCGTCACCGGTGACGACATCACGACCGACGACATCGTGCCCGCCACTGCCGAGATGCTGTCGAACTGGGCCAACATCGACGCGGTCGCCAGCTTCATCTTCAAGCGACTCGACCCGCAGTTTCCCGATCGCGCGTTCGCGAAGCAGGGTGGATGGATCGTGGGCGGGTCGAACTACGGCCAGGGCTCCTCGCGCGAGCACGCCGCCATGGGGCCCATGTACATGGGGATCAAGGGCGTGATCGCGAAGTCGTTTGCCCGCATCCACAAGGCGAACCTGGTCAACTTCGGCCTCCTGCCGCTGACGTTCGCGGATCCCGCGGTCTACGACGCGATCGAGCAGGGCGACGTGCTGGTCGCAGAGAGTGTCCACGCGGGCATCGACTCCGGCCTGTTCACGATGGGGAACGTGACGAAGGGCACGACGTTCGAGGTCGAGATCGACCTTACCGAGCGCGAGCGCACGTTGCTCAAGGCGGGCGGAGTGCTGCCCTACACGCGCGACCACGGGCTGGCCGCGTAGATCGATCGGCCTCTATCTCGCCCGGACGACGAGCCGGTAGGTGCCCGTTTCCCCGGCCCTGAGGCTGTTGACGACCACGAGCCAGCGCCCGCTCTCCTCGAGACGCTTCCGGATTCGAACTCTCCTCCCGCCATTGCCGGCATCCTCGCCCGGAACGAATCCCCCCGCCGGCGAGACGAGCAGAAGGTAGGGATCGAACCCCTCGGACTCGAGCGTGATCTCGACCGGCATGTCCGCCTCGACGTCGAGCCCGTAGGCCTCGTACGGCGAGCAGTCGACGCGCGTGGAATCCCCTGCATCGAGGCTGCCCATCACCGTATCTCCGAGTGCGATCGAAGCCGTGAGATGGAAGTCGACGGGTCGGTCCACGATCGGAACGACCGAATCGGCGACGGCATCCATGAGCTGGAACGAGACGACGTACCCGGGCCCGGTCGTGCGGTCCGCCGCCAGGCGGTACACGCGATCGGCCTCGACGCGGATTTTCCCGAGGGCGGTGTGCTCGACCCACATCCGCGGGTCGACCAGCACGCTCACACCAAACAGCTTCCCCATCTCGATACAGTAGTTGCCGGGTGGGAGCTTCACCGAGCCGTACTCGGTATGGTCGATGTGCAGCGTGTCGAGCCGGATCCAGTCGACGTCCCCGAGCTCGAGGAGCGCCAACGACGTGTCCGCGGGCTGACCCGCCGGCGGCCAGTGATAAATAGCTTGGGAACGAGGCTTGCTCACTCGCTCGGGAACGCTCACGCATCCTGCCAGAATCGTAACCAGAACCAACCCCCGCACGAGAGCCATGCAGCGGACGGACATACCGCACCTCCTTGGCTGTGTTCTGGGATTCTACCAGCGGGGGGTTCCCCGCGAATGCCCCAGCGCTTCCCCGGCGCGAGCGGCGAGCAGGACCGCGCGCGAGCGCGGGAGCCGAAATCAGACGGGCGAGAGAACTCGCCCGGCGATCTCCCCGGTGACGTCGCCGTTCCGGACCGCGAACTGGCCTCCCACGACCACGTAGGGGACCCCGATCGGGTAGGAATGCGGCGCCTCGAACGTGGCGGTGTCGGCGACGGTGACGGGGTCGAAGACGACGACGTCGGCGGCCTTGCCGACGGCCACCGTGCCGCGGTCAGCGAGGCGCAGGATCTCCGCCGGCAGCGAGGTCATCTTCCGCACCGCCTCCTCCAACGACATCGCGCGCTCCTCCCGCACGTACTTCCCGAGGACCCGCGGATACGAGCCGTAGGCCCGGGGGTGCGGCGACCCCTCGGAGAGCGGGCCGGTCGTCCTGCGCGCGCCGGCGTCCGAGCAGATCGCGCCCAGCGGGTGGGCGAGGAACCGGGTCGTGTTCTCCTCGCTCATCCCGTGGCCGACGATCCCCGACCGGTTCCTCGAGGCCGTGAGGATCTCGACCGTCACCGCGTAGGGGTCGGCGCTCCGCTCCTCGGCGTATCCGCCGAGCCGGCGGCCGATCGCGTCCTCCGGGCCACCGGTGCCGACGTCCACGATCTGGATCGCGTCCCAGTCTCCCATCATCGCGATCTTCTCGTCGACCGCGGCTCGGAGCCGTGGCGCCTCGGCGGGGTCCGCGAGCCGGGCCAGGAACGCCTCGGTGCCGCCGTCCTTCGCCCACGCGGGAAAGAGCGACGAGAGGCCGGTCGAGTAGGCGGTGTAGGGATAGCGGTCGAAGCGGACCGGGCGCTCGCGGGCCGCGCTCTCGATCGTGGCCAGGAGCCGCTCCGCCTTGGGCCAGTTCCTCCGGCCCTGGGCCTTGAGGTGAGAAACCTGGAGCGGCCCGCCCGCGGCCTCGGCGACCGCGATCGCCTCGGCGAGCGCCTCCTCCACCTGGTCGGCCTCGTTCCGCATGTGGGTCGCGTACGGGAGGCCCGCGGCGGCGGCAGGAGCGGCCAGCGCGGCGAGTTCCTCGGTCGAGGCGAAGGCGTTGGGGACGTACTCGAGCCCGCTCGAGATCCCCGCGGCGCCGGCGGCGAGCGCCTGCTCGACGAGCCCGACCATTCCGGCCAGCTCCTCCGTCGAGGGGGCGCGATCGCTCTCGCCCACCACGACCGCGCGCACCGTCCCGCTGCCCACCATCGTCACGAAGTTGGCCAGCATGCCGCGCGACTCGAGTGCGGCGAAGAGTTCCTCCCAGTCGCCGGGGTCGATCTCGACGCCGTACCGCTCGCGGTAATGGTCGCGTCGAGCGGCCCGCATCCGGTCGTCGACCGGCATCGTCGAGCTCCCGTCCTGGCCGACGACCTCTGTCGTCACCCCCTGCCGGATCTTGGAGTCGGCGCGGTTGTCGACGAAGATCCCGAGATCGGTGTGGCCGTGGATGTCGATGAACCCGGGCGCCACGACCAGCCCCGACACGTCGAGCGTCTCGCGCGCGGCGGCGCCCACCAGTCTCTCGACGGCCACGATGCGGCCGTCCCGGATCCCCACGTCGGCGGCAAACGGCGCCGCGCCGGTGCCGTCGACGACGCGGCCGCCGACCAGGAGGAGGTCGAGCGGGTCGCGCGCGAAGACGCCGAGCGCCGACCAATCGCCGAGCGCGGCGGAGACCGCGAGCGAGCCCCCGGCCTGGAGGAAGCGCCGGCGGGGGAGCGGTCGTGCGAGGTCCGGAAGGCGTTCGCGGAGCATGCCCTACGATACGGGGTGGCACGGGCTGCGCCAAGCCGCCGAATCGCTATATTGGCGACTCATGACCAGAGCCCTGATCGCTGCCCCCCTGGTTGTCCTGCTCGCCGCCTGCGGCGGCGACCTCGACCCGAACGCGCCCCTCGAGACCCACCGCGACGAGAGGCGCGACGTCACGTTCGTGACCCCCGAGGCGCTGCACGGCTGGATGCGGGCGGGTCATGCCGACGACGTCGTGATCGTCGACAACCGGAACCTGTTCACGTTCGAGCAGCAGCGGATCGCGGGCGCGCGTCTCATCCCCACCGACGACGTCCGGACCTCGCTCGGGAGCCTGCCCCTCAACAAATGGGTGGTCTTCTACTGCACGTGACCCGACGACGGCTTAAGCGTCCGGGCGGCGCAAATCGCGGAAGACAACGGATACGAAAGAGTGGCGGTGCTCGAAGGCGGTCTCGGCGCCTGGACTGGCAAGGGGTATCCCGTCGCATCGGGGTCCTGACGAGCGGGTTTCCGTGACGGAGCCCCGTTCCCCCTCCGAGGAGCTCCCTTCCTACTGCAAGTCCCTGTTCGGCGGCGTGATCGCCAGCGATCTGGTCTTTCCCTTCCCGGAGCTCCCCGAGGCCGAGGCCGAGCCGCTGGTCGCCTATCTCGAGGACCTCGAGCGGTTCCTCGACGCCAAAGTCGACGGCGCGAGGTTCGATCGCGAGGCGGCGATCCCCGAAGGCGTGCTGGAGGGACTCGCCGAGCGCGGGGTCTTCGGGCTCTACGTCCCGGAGGAGTACGGGGGCCTGGGTTTCAGCCAGCGGCAGACCGCGCGGGTGGTCGAGCGGATCGCGGCGCGGGACGCCGGGCTGGCCGTTCTGCTCGGCTCCCACCTCTCGATCGGCATCAAGGGGATCTGGATGTACGGCACCGAGGCGCAGAAGCGCCGCTGGCTCCCGGCGTGCGCGCGCGGGGAGACGCTGGCCTCGTTCGCGCTCACCGAGCCCGACCATGGCTCCGACGCCGCCCACATCGAATCACGGGCAGAGCGCGCGCCGGACGGCTCCGGCTGGATCCTCCAGGGTCACAAGATCTGGATCGGGAACGCCCACCGCGCCGGCGTGCTGACCGTGTTCGCGCAGACCCCGGTCCGGAAGGACGGCCGGATGGTGGACCGGATCACGGCGTTCGTCGTGGAAGGGCACCAGGAGGGGCTCGAGGTGGGGCGGCTCTGGACCGACGAGAAGCTCGGGATCCGGTCGTCGACCCAGGCGGAGCTCTTCTTCCGCGACCTGCGGCTCGCGGACGACCAGGTCCTGGACCAGCCGGGGCACGGGTTCAAGGTCGCGATGAACGTCCTCAACGGCGGCCGGATGGGGCTGGCGGCCAGCGCGGTCGGGGGCCTCCGCACGATCCTCGACTCGGCTGCCGCGTTCGCGACCGAGCGGCACCAGTTCGGGCGGCCGATCGCCGAGTTCGACCTGGTCGCGGAGAAGCTGGCGCGGATGCGGATCGACCGCTTCGTCACCGAGTCGCTGGTGCGCCTGACGGCAGGATTGATCGACCGCGGGGACATCGACTACAGCCTCGAGTCGTCGATCTGCAAGGTGTACGCGTCGGAGGCGACCTGGAGGGCGGCGGATGCCGCGCTCCAGATCGCGGGCGGGCGCGGCTACATGCGCGACCGGCCGTTCGAGCGCTATCTGCGGGACGCGCGCATCAATCCCATCTTCGAAGGGACGAACGAGGTCCTGCGGACCTTCATCGCGCTGGCCGGGATGGAGCGGCTGGGGGAGTACCTCGAGAGCGTGGGCGCCGCCCTGCGCGAGCCGATCAAGGACATCGGGGTCCTGACCGAGTTCGCCTTCCACCGGATCAAGGACGCGATCGGGAGCCCGCGTGCCGGGGTCGAGGTCGCCGACCCGCTGAAGGGCCCACTGGGCGCGCTCGAGCGCTACGCGGGCGCCCTCCACGAGGGAGCCGAGCGGCTCATCCGGACGCACCGGGACCGGGTGGTCGAGGAGCAGCTCCAGCTCGCCCGGCTCGCCGACGTCGCGATCGACCTGTTCGCGCTGACGGCCGTCATCGGCCGGGTGCAGGCGAAGATCGAGCGCGTGGGCGAGGAGGCCTCGGCGACGGAGATCGACCTCGTCCGCCAGTTCAGCCGCGAGGCGGGGGCGCGGATCGAGGCGCGTCGCGCCCTGCTGGCGGAGAACCGCGACGAGCGGATCCGGCGGATCGCGGCCGTCGCCCGCGGCGCGACCCCGGGGGCCCGGCCATGACGATCCGCCGTCCCGACCCGCGCGACCTCGGCGGGGACACCCCGCTGGACGAGGATCCGCTGGCCTGGACTTTCTGGATCCGGACCTTCCTCCCGGGCGACGCGGCGGCCGTCCGCGAGGTCGTCTTGGGCGTGCTGGCGGAGTTCGGGCTGGCGCCCGACCACGCGGCGACCGACGTCGACCTCTCCGATATCGAGCGGCACTACCGGGCCCGGGGCGGGGAGTTCTGGGTGGTGGAGGACGGCCGCGGCCGGATCGTCGGCACCTGCGGCCTGTGGCTCGACGCCGAGGACCCCGCCCGGGCCGAGCTGCGGAAGATGTACCTGCGGCCCGACTGGCGCGGGCGCGGCCTCGGCGCGCAACTCCTCGAGGTGGCGCTCGGCCACGCCGGCGCGCAGGGGTGCCGCACGGTCGAGCTGGAGACCAACCGCGCGATGACGGCCGCAATCGGGCTCTACCGGAGTCGCGGGTTCCGCGAGATCGAGGGCGAGACCTCGTCCCGCTGCGACCGTCGCTTCGCGCTCGAGCTTCCGGAGTGAGGCGGATCAGAGGGCGGGGTTGAGCGTCCTCAGCTCGCGCAGGAGGGCCTTCTGCGCGCGCGCCCCGTTCACCGCCACGAAGACCGTGTCGTCTCCCGCGATCGTTCCCGCGATCTCCGACCACGCCAGCCGGTCGAGCGCGATCGCCACCGCGTTGGCCTCGGCGGGCGCAGTGTGGAGGACGACCAGGTTCGGGCCCGCGACATCGACCTGCAGGACCCCGCGCGCGAGGCGCCGCTCGTTCGGGTCGGCGCCCGCCGGAGAGCCCGCGGGGGGACGCACGTAGACGCCCTCGAGCTTGACGAGGCCGAGCTCGGCCACGTCCCGGCTGACCGAGGACTGGGTCACCTCGAACCCTTCGGCGGCGAGCGCTTCGGCGAGCTCCTCCTGGGTCTCGATCGCGCGCGTAGCCACGATCTCGAGCACCTTCCGGAGCCGCGCCTTGCGGTCGGGGCTCATCGGGCCCGCCTCGGGTCCGTCAGCCGCGCGAGCGCCCCGCGGAACGCCCGCTCCCGCTCACCCGCCCACGCCCGGCACGCGGCGAGCCGGGCCCGCGGGTGGTCGAGGTCGAGGTCGCCGACCCCGCCGGGGGTCGACCGCCGCGACCGGATCTCCTCGTCGGTCGGCGCGGGGAGCGTGACGCCGGCGGAGAGCGCCGCGGCGACCTCGCGGTAGGCGGCGCGGAAGGGAGCCCCCGCCTCGACCCGGCGCATGACCTCGTCGGTGGCGAGCGCGTCGCCGGCGAGCGCCGCCCGCGCGCGGGCCCGGTCGACCGCCAGGCGCGGCACCGCGCGGGCGGCCATCCCGATCGCCCCCCGGGCGCGCTCCACCCCCCGCATCAGCGGCTCCTTGAGGAGCTGGAAGTCCCGGTGGTACCCGCTCGTCAGCCGCGCGCGGAGCGCGAGCGCGGTCGCGAGGTCGCCGTCCAGCGCCGCGGCGCGAGCCCGGATCAGCTCGAAGACGTCGGGGTTCCGCTTCTGCGGCATGATGCTCGAGCCCGTGGCGAGGTCGGGGGGCAGGAGGATGAGCCCGTACTCGTCGGCGCTCCAGAGCGCCACATCGGACGCGAGCCGGCCCAGGTCGTGGCCGAGCTCGACGAGCCACCAGAGGGCCGCCGCCTCGAGCTTTCCGCGCCCGTTCTGCACCGCCGCCACGTTGTGCTCGACGGCGGCGAAGCCGAGCGCCCGGGCCGCGGCCCCGCGGTCGAGCGGGAGCGGCGCGCCGTAGCCGGCCGCGCTCCCCAGCGGACTGCGGTCGACCCGGGCCCAGAGGGCGGGGAGCCCCTCGAGCGTGTCGAGGAACCCTTCCGCGATCGCTCCCGCCCAGAGCCCCGCCGACGACACCATGGCGCGGCGCTGGTGCGTGTAGCCCGGCCAGAGAGCGTCCGCGTGCCGCTCGGCCCAGTCGAGAAGGGCGTCCACCAGCTCCGCGGCCCCGGCATGGACGTCGAGGAGCCGGTCTTTGAGCCAGAGCCGCACGTCGCACGCCACCTGGTCGTTCCGCGAGCGGCCGGCGTGGATCCGCGGACCGGCGTCGGGCGCCCGCTCGGTCAGCCACGCCTCGACCGCGGTGTGGACGTCCTCGTGCCCGGGGCCGAGCGTCAGCGTGCCGCGCTCGACCGCCGCCAGGATCTCGATCAGCGCGGCCCGGATCGCCGCGTCGTCCGCGGGCTCGAGCAGACCGGCGGCGGCCAGCCCCTCCGCGTGCCCCAGGCTTCCGATCACGTCCCAGACGAGGAGGTGCCGGTCGCGCTCCCGGTCCTCGCCGGCCGTGAACTCGAGCATCGCCGGATCGGGCGTGGCGGGGGCGCTCCAGAGGGTGGCGGGCGCGTCGGGCGCGGGACTCATCCCTCCCCCCACGTCCGAGCGAGGGCGGCGTAGAACCCCCGCGCCTCGCGGACCTCGTCGACCTCCACGCACTCGTCGGGGGTGTGCGAGCGGGCGCTCGTGCCGGGCCCGCACTTCACCGCGTCGAGGTCGCGGAACCAGACCCAGTCCGAGCAGGTCGGGCTGCCGTACTCCCGCGCCGCCGGTCGCGCCACCCGGGCGGCGGCGACGAGGCGGGAGTCGGGCGGCGTCTCGCACGGGACGAGTCGGTCGGAGACGACTTCCACGGTGGAGCCCACCCGGTCCCGGACCGCCTGGATCAGCTCGCCGTGGGTCCAGGCCGGCGTCGTGCGGACGTCGAGGCAGGCGCGAGCGACGGGCGGAGTGACGTTCCGGCTGACGCCGGCCTCGATCATGGTGGGCGTGGCCGTCGGGTCGCCCAGCACGGGATGGGGGCGGCCGGCGCCCACGCCCTCCAGGGCGACCAGATCGCGGGCCAGCGTCGCGATCGCGTTCACGAAGCCGTCCCCGCCCGCCCGGCCGGCGTGGACCTGCGATCCCCGCGCCACGAGATCGAGCCGGAGCAGCCCCCGCTGGGCGACCGCCAGGTCGAGGTTCGTCGGCTCTCCCACGACCGCGGCGTCGATCGGTCCGAGCTGGGGCACGAGGCGCGGCATCGTCGTGTCGCGGGTCTCCTCCGAGAGGCCGAGGACGACCAGCAGGCGGCCGCGGGCGGGACCGCCGCCGGCGGCCACGTCCGCGGCGGCCGACACCATGGCCGCGACCGAGGCCTTGGCGTCCCCGGAGCCCCGACCGTAGAGGCGGCCGTCCTCGACGGCGGGATCGAACGGGTCGCGGCTCCACCCTTCGCCGGGAGG
>DATKCO010000005.1:0-3043 GCA_035513155.1 Gemmatimonadota bacterium
CCGGCGGGAAGTGGTCGCCTGGTGGGAGTACCTGAACAGCCAGTTCTTCCTCGTCGCCGCGGTGATCCTCGGCATGTTCGCCAGCTATTCGATCGAGCGGTTCGCGCGCCGCGGCTGGCTGGCGCAGCGGGAGACCGAGCACGAGCGAGGGCGGTGCGAGCGCGTCCTCCAGAACGTGCTCCCCGCCCCGGTCGCGGAGCGGCTCAAGGACGCGGAGGGCCCGATCGCCGAGGCGTTCGACCAGGCGACGGTCATGTTCGTGGACCTCGTCGATTTCACCCGCCTGAGCTCCACCCTCGAGCCGCGCCGGCTGGTGGGTCTGATGAATCGCCTGTTCACCGAGTTCGACCGTATCGCGGAGACACACGAGATCGAGAAGATCGGCACCAGCGGGGACAGCTACCTGGCGGTCGCGGGGGTGCCGATCCGGACCGACGACCACGCCGAGCGGATCGCGGACGCCGCGCTCGCGATCCGCGACAAGGTCGACGCGCTGCGCGAGGATCTCGACGTTCAGGTCCGGATCGGGATCGCGATCGGGCCGGTCGTCGCCGGTGTGATCGGCGAGAAGAAGCTCTACTACGACATCTGGGGAGATCCGGTGACGATCGCGAGCCGGATGCAGGCCCACGGCGTTCCCGGGGAGGTCCAGGTCACGCGCGCGGTGCGGGACGCGCTGGAAGCTCGCTTCGAGCTCGAGGAGCGTGGGGAGATCGACGTCAAGGGAGTGGGGGAGATGCGGACCTGGCTGCTGGTGGCCCGGAGGGTCGGATCCGGCAGCTCGGCGACCGGCCCGGCCGGGAGTTCCGGCGAGCCGATCGCCGACCCAACAACTCAGTAGCGCGCGCCGGCCACCCTCCAGGACCGGGACGCCGGATCCCACGCGAGCCAGATCGTGGCCGGGCGCGGGGCCTCCTCGCCGTCGCCGAACACTTTCCAGACCCTGAGCTCGGCGTGGCCGGCGTCGTCGGGGTCGGCGTCGATCGGACCGGCCGGATCGGGGAGCGGGATCGCGGCGGCGTTCGTCGTGCCGCCCAGCTCCGTGTCGGGATCGGTCGCGTCCCAGTCGAGCTTCCAGCGGTAGCCCGCCGGGCCGCCGAAGTGCCGGATCCAGAGGTCGTCGAACACGACCGCCCCGCCCTCGACCCGCGGCCGGTCCAGCGGCGAGACCTCGCGGAACCAGTAGCGTCCGGTGGCGTCGCGGCGCTGCTCGAGCCCCCGCAGGAGGTAGGCCGCCGCCTCCGGGCTCGAGTACTGGCCGGCGGCGACGGCGGCGTCCAGCTGCGCATCGGTGAACGACATGACGAGCTTGGCGCCCCAGTAGCCGTCCCGCGCGGTGCGGTTGATGAACGCGGGGTTGATCATGTTCGAGCGCCAGTCGGCGGGGAAGTAGTTCTCCACCGAGTAGTAGCCGATCGACGGCGGGTACGCCCCCTCGTCGATGTCCTGCCAGGGACGCTCGTACGCGCCTAGCGTGAGGAGCCGGAGCATGATGGCTCCTCCGTCGAACTGGTACTCGGTGCCGTGGCGGGCGTCGTGGGGGCGGACGGCCGACGAGCCGATCGCCGACCCGAAGTCGAGCAGGTTGTGGCGCAGGTAACCGATCCGGGTGGCGTCCTCGCCCTCCGGGCTCCGCGGGCTCACGATGAACATGTCGAGCGAGTTGCCCGCCTTGACGTCGGTGTGATTGAGCCACGCCGCGACCGCGTACATGCCGCGCAGCTCGCGCCGGTGCTCGTGCGGGATAACGTCGTTGGGGTCGTCGCGACGCGTTCCCACGTAATCGAACGGTCCCTTGGGGACCCCTTCGAGGAACTTGCTCGCCAGCGCGCGGATCCGGCCGCCCTCGTTGCGCGGGTAGCGGTCGAGGAGGTGGCGCCGGAAGACGTCCGGCGTCAGCTCGCGCTCCTCCGGTTCGTCGGGATCCGTCGAGTACTCGACGGCGACCGAGCCCTCCGCGAACACCGCCTCGAGGTCGTCACCGAGGAGGATGTCGGCCGGATCGAAATAGTGGACGTAGTTCTCGGGCGTGTAGTAGCCCGCCGCCCAGAAGAGGTTCGTGGCCACGACCTCGGCGCCGCTGGCGAGCTCGGAGAAGTCGGGCGGGTCGAACTTGAAGATCCAGCGCTGACCGTTGGCGTCATTGACGTTGAATCCCGGCGAGACCCCTTCGCTCTTGATCGACGTCACGGTGAGCGGGGCCACGGGGCCGGCGCCCGTCTGCGGGCCGCGCCGGATCTCGTCGGGCGTCAGCGGACGGGTCCGGTTGCGATTGACGAACCAGGCGGAGTTGACGACCTCGTCGAAGGGGTCGGGGTTCCACGACGAAGGCGGGCCGCTCGCGAGGCGGCGGACGTTCAGGACGCGCGCGACGCCTTCGCCCACCCCGTGGACCTGGCTGTAGATCAGGCTCTCGGCGGTCTCTTCGGGCTCGACGATCGCCAGCGTGTCGGCCATCGGCCGCGGCTCGTACTCCCACGGCTCGATGCTCGGGTACGAAGCGCAGGCACCGGCCGCCAGCGTGGCGACCAGGATCGGGATCGCCGACCTAGTAGCGGACACCCGTCACCCGCCATCCGCCGCCGTCCGGCTCCAGCCAGATCGTCGCCGGCCGCGGCGCCCATCCCGTGCCCTCGGCGCGGGAGCGCCAGACCCGGACGCGCGCCCTGCCTCCCGCGTCGGCGGTGAGCCCGGCGGGAATGGGGACGCGCGCCTGATCGGCGATCCCGTCCGCAGCCGCGCCGCCGCCATCGAAATCATAGCGGTACTGGGCGGTCCCGCCGAAGTGCCGGGTCCAGAGGTCGTCGAACGCGATCGCTCCGCCCTCCACGCGCGGACCGTCGAGCGGCGAGACGCGCGCGAACCAGTGCCGGCCGATCCGGTCCCGCCGCTCCTTCAAGCCGTCGAGGAGATAGGCGCGCGCGGAGAAGTCGGACCAGCGGGTGGCCTCGGTCACGGCCGTGAGCTGATCGTCCGTGAACGACATGACCAGCTTGGCGCCCCAGTACCCGTCCGGCGGCCCCACGGCGTCGAACGTGGGGTT
>DATKCO010000006.1:0-7436 GCA_035513155.1 Gemmatimonadota bacterium
CGATCCGATCGACGGCACCAAGCCCGATCCGCGGCCTCAGGCCGGCTCGCCGGCGCTCGACGCGGCCAACGCCGCGACGCCGAACGGACCCGGCATCGTCGACCCGGGTGCGACCTACCTGGGCGCCTTCAGCGGGACCGATTGGACCGCTCCGTGGGCCGTTTGGGTCTCGCCGTCGAACTAGGAGGACCCATGCCAGACCGCAGGGATTACCCGGGCCGGGGGGGGCGTGCTCGACGGCGCTCCCTCCGGCGCCCTGCGGGCCTCCGGGCCGGGCTCCTGGCGAGCGTCCTCGCGTGCACCCTGCCGGCCTGCGGCGAGCCCGTCGGCGGGGCGGGCGGAGTCGCGGCCCCCGACACCGGCCGCGGTTACGAGATCGCGCGACTCCATCCGGAGGCGCTCCGGCTCGAGGGCGCCGCGAAGAGCCTCGAGGACCTGCTGCGCACGGTCGAGCGTGGCCTGGCCGAGAGCGACACCGCACGGCTTCACGACCTGATGATCGACCAGCGGGAGTATCGGGAGATTCTGTTCCCGGCCCTGCCGGCATCCCGCCCGCCCGTCAACGCGTCGTTCGAGACCGTCTGGGTCCTCCAGTATCCCGACTCCTATCGCGGGCTCCTCCGGCTCCTCGAGCGATACGGGGGGCGGGAGATCCGGGTGACCGCCGTCCGCTTCGACGAGCCCGACCAGGACTTCGTCAACTTCGTGCTGCACCAGACGAGCCGCGTGGACATCACGGTCGACGGCGAGCCGGTCGAGAACGTCCGCCTGTTCGGGTCGGTGATCCGGATCGGTGACCAGTGGAAGGTCCTGACCTACCCCGACCACCCGGACGATCCCTCGTGACCGGAGCAGACCTGCTGATCGAGCGGCTCGAGTCGTAGAACGAAAAAGGCCCCCGCTGGTAGCGGGGGCCCCTTCGAGCGGCCGCTCCAAGCGATCGCTTGTTCCGGCCCTCTTTACGAAGAGGGCTTGGTCACGTTCGCGGCCTGGGGGCCCTTGGGGCCCTGCGTCACCTCGAACTCGACCTTGTCGTTCTCGGAGAGGCTCTTGAAGCCGTCGGCCTGAATCGCAGAGAAGTGGACGAAGACGTCCGGGCCGTTCTCCTGCTGGATGAAGCCGAAGCCCTTGGCGTCGTTGAACCACTTCACGGTGCCGGTCATTCTCTCAGCCATTCTTGTCTTGCTCCTTGCAGTTGCTGTTCATTCGGCGTTGTGCCGCTCTTTCAGGCGTCGGGCTCGGACACAAAAAAAGACGCCGGGACTCTGGTTTCGCGTGCTGAGTCCGGCGCCCGTTGTTCGTGCGATCGATCCCCTTGCGAATTGGTTCCTGAAAGCGGGGTGATTCTATATCGAAACGTCGGCTGGTGTCAAGCGAGATCCGCGCTAGCTTCTCTCCCCGTGGAAGGGGACGGAGCCGGCCGCGAGATCGACCTGGAGGAGGTCGACGCCTTCGCCGAAGCCGCGCACGAGGGCCAGCGGCGGTTCTCGGGCGCGCCGTACGTCGTCCATCCGCGCGCGGTCCGCGCCGTGCTGGAGCGGGAGTTCCCTGAGGATGTCGACGACGCGACGCTGGCGATCGCGCTCCTTCACGACGTCCTCGAGGATTGCGACGTCCACCCCTCGATCCTCCTCGAGCGCTGGGGTCAGGAGGTCCAGGAAGGAGTGACCCTCCTCTCCTGGAACCTCCGCGCGTTGGGCATCGAGCGCGCGCCCCGGATCTACTGGTCGGGCATCCGCCGGGGTCCGCGGAGCGTCCGGATCGTGAAGGCCGCCGACCGCATCGACAACCTGCGCGACACACTCGCCGACCGGAACCCGCGGATGAAGCAGAAGTACCTCGCGGATACCGAGACCGAGCTGCTTCCGATCCTGCGGGAGGCGGGCGAGGGGTGGCTGGTCGAGCGGCTCGAGGAGTTGCTCGACCGTCTCCGCGCGTGGGACGCCTAGCCGGCCCCCGCTGAGCTCGGGCACGCGCCTCGTCCTGGGTTCCCTCCTCTTCGCGGCCGTCGTCTTCGCGGTGCTCCAGGCCTATGGTGGTCGCTCGCTGTCCCGGCGCGGCCCCGACTCCCCGCTGTATGCGGCGCGCGAGGCGATCCAGGCGGACAACACGATCGTCGGCCTGGTCGGGGGGATCGAGGGGTTCGATCTCCTCACCCCCGAGCCGGTAGGTCCGGCGCCCTCCGGACGCGCGCGAGTCGAGGCTCGTGTGCTCGGTACCAGGGACAGCGGCCGGATGATTGCCGACCTCGCGCTCGACGACGGCCGCTGGGTGGTCCTGGAAGCGACGTTCACGCTCTCCGACGGCACCACGATTCCGGTCGTCGGATCCGCCGGCCGCTGATTGTTCACTCGCGTACAGACGTGGCAGCCCGATCCCGGTATGCTCGTTACGTAACTGGGCCGCGATGGCATTCATGAAGGAGAGGACAATGGCTGATCAGAAGCGAGAGCAGGGCACGCCGCAGAAGCCTGGCCAGGAGAGCGGCCAGAAGGGGACCGAGCGCCGCGACGCGGAGCGTCAGGGCGATCGGAACCCCCAGCCGCACAAGAAGGGCACCGAGGCCGGCAAGGATACCCGCGACGTCTAGGAGTACGGGGCGGGGGCGGGTTCGAACCCGCCCTCATTCCCCCCACCTTTCCCTCCCATCTACCCGTTGATGATCTCGCCCCCGTTCGGGTGCAGGACCTGTCCCGTGACGTAGGACGCGTCGTCCGAAGCCAGGAACAGACCTCGTAGCAGTCGCTCATACCCGTCGATCTGGACCCGGCAGTAAGCCGGCATACTGAAGAGAGGGGTCCGACTCGTGTAGCATGAGAGGGAGTCGTGAGCATCGAAGGTCAACCGAACAAGGAGGACGAGGATGACCGATCTGAGGAATCTCCTGAAGGATGAGTTGCAGGATCTCTATGACGCCGAGCAGCAGATCGTCAAGGCCCTTCCCAGGATGGTGTCGGCGGCCAGCGACGAGGAGCTGCGGACGGCCTTCGAGGAGCATCTCGAGGAAACGCGCGGCCACGTGGAGCGGCTGGAGCGGGCGTTCGAGTTGATGGGTGAAACCGCGCAGACCAAGCCGTGCAAGGGGATCCGCGGCATCCTGAGCGAGGGCGAGGAAGCGCTCGAGAAGGGCGTGAACGGCGCGGTGAAGGACGCCCTCCTGATCGCGGGCGCGCAGCGCGTCGAGCACTACGAGATCGCCGCCTACGGCACGGCAGCGTCCTGGGCCGACGAGCTGGGTCTCGACGATGTCGCCGACCTGCTGGGAGAGACGCTGGACGAGGAAGAGGAGGCGGACTCGAAGCTGACCAAGATCGCCGAGGGCGGCCTGGTCACCAGCGGCGTGAACGAAAGTGCGAAAGGGCGCTAGAGACCGACGCGGAACCGCTCCCGAACGAGAAAGGAACGGAAACGCAGTGCCGAAGGCATGGAGCAGGAAGGACGAGCGGAAGTACGAACACATCAAGAAGGACCGGCGGAAGAAGGGGATGAGCGAGGACCGGGCCGGGGAGATCGCGGCGCGCACGGTGAACAAGGAGCGCCGCGAGGAAGGCCGCACGAAGAGCGGGAGGAGGACGACCTCGGGAACCGGTAATCCCACTCACTCGCTGGAGGATCGCAGCAAGCAGGAGCTCTACAACCGCGCCCGGCAGCTCGACATCGAGGGCCGCAGCAAGATGGACAAGAGGGAGCTGGTCCGGGCGATCCGAAGAAAAGGGTAGGCCCCCGGGACCGGTCGCCCGGCTCGCCGACGCCCGCGACTCCGCCGCGAGAGCGGCTGGGGCCGCGGGCGTCCTCGTGGGCAAGCCAGTTATACAACTCCAGGTATATATCGCGGTGTATTGAGGAGCCCCCACCGTGCCTCTACACTCTAGATAAACCGCTGTAGATTACCCTGTTTCGTGTCCACCAGGAGGGACACCCCCCGTCCTCGGGCGGGTTCAGAATCTGACAAGAGTCCCCGGCCTCGGAGGGTTTTCGGAGAGGTAGGACACGGCTGGCTCGGGGCTTGCTACACGACCGGACGGAGCCGCGGATACTCATCCAGCGTCTCCTACGGGATAGATGACGGGTTCAGGAAAGAGGGCCGCCGTTCCCGCGGCTTCCTCCGAATGAAAGGGGCATCGACGATGACCGTATCACTCGAGACACTCTCCACCTGCGGACCGCTCAGGGGCCTGGATGCCGCGACGCGGCAGGCCATGGCCGAATACGCTCGCCTGATCGAATTCCAGCCCGGCGATCGTCTCCTTCCGCTGGGACAGCCGCCGCAACGTCTGCTGATTCTGTCGGACGGGCTCGCGAAGCTGGTCGGAGTGTCCATCAACGGGCACGAGCGGATCCTCTGCATCTACCGGCGGAACGACATGGTCGGCCCGTCGGTTCTCATGGAGAGCATCGAGAACGAGCACGAGGTGGCCGCGATGAGCCGGGGGCGCGCGTTGGCGATCAGCCGTCGCGACCTCCTCATCATCGGTCGCTCGAATCCCTCTGTGATCATGGCGCTCGCACGGGAGGTCTCCCGGCAGCTCGTGGCGATGACGGGGCGGGTCATGTCGGCGACCTCCGCCGAGGTCCCGGTCCGGCTGAGCCAGCTCCTGCTCGACTTCGCCGATGGCAACGGAGCGGGACCGGAGGAGCTCGTGCCTCTGGCCCACCCGCTGACGCACGAGTCGATGGCCCAGATCATCGGCGCCAGCCGACCGCATACCTCGACCGTGCTCCGCGACCTCGAGGGGCGCGGCGCCGTCCAGCGGCGCAGCGGCCGGGGGCTGCTCGTACGCCCGGCGCGACTCAAGACGATCGTGGAGTACGGCGATCTGGATCCGGTAGAAACCTTCACCGGGTCCGGCGCTTTCCCGCTGAGCGCCTGACGGCGCCCAGACCCGTTCAACGAGTGGGCGGATGATCGGCCCAGACACCCTGAATGGCTGCCCGGCCCTGGTCGGACTGTCGGCCGCTACGCGCGCGGACCTCGCGGCGGTGGCGCGCGAGGTGGAGTACGTGCCGAGCGAGCGGCTCGTCCCGCTGATCCGGCCCCCCCAGCAGCTTCTGTTCATCCTCGAAGGTCTGGCGAAGCTGGTCGGTGTCTCCGTCAGGGGCGTCGAGCGGATCGTGTACGTCTTCCGGCCCGGCGACGTCATCGGGTCCCGGATCCTGCTGGAGGAGAGCGCCGAGGCGGCCTACGAGATCGTCGCCATGCGGCCCGTCCGGGCCCTCGCGGTGTCCCGGCACGATTTCCTCCGGGTGGTGGAAGACCACCCCGAGCTCCTGATGGCGGTGACGCGGGAGTTCTCGCGCCGGCTCACCGCGCTCACGGACCGCATGCTGGCCGCGATGTCGGAGGACGTCCCGGTGCGGCTGGGACAGCTCCTGGTCGACTTCGCGGCGGCGGACGACGACGAGCTCGTCCCGCTCAGCTATCCCCTCACCCACGAGGCGATGGCGCAGATCATCGGCGCCAGCCGCCCCCACACCTCGACGGTGCTGCGGGATCTGGAGGAGATGGGACTGGTCCGCCGCCGGAGCGATCGCGGGCTGCTCGTCCACCCCCTGGGACTGAAGAGCATGGTCCGGGACTCCGGCGAGGACGTTCGCCGCGCCATCTGACGGCTCAGGAAGGCCAGAAGATCGGGATCAGCAGCGTCGCGGCAAGGAGCAAGATCACGTTGAGCGGGGCACCTACCTTGAGGAAATCGGAGAAGCGGTACCCGCCGGGCCCGTAGACCAGCGTGTTCGTCTGGTAGCCGACCGGCGTCATGAACGAGGCCGAGGCCCCGAACATCACCGCGACCAGCAGCGCGTAGGGGTTCATCCCCGTGTCCACCGCGGTCTGGATCGCGATCGGCGTCAGGACCGCGGCCGCGGCGTTGTTCGACATCGTCTCGGTCAGCGCCGACGACAACAGGTAGAACGCTGCGATCATCACAAACGGGCCGAAGGGACCGAACGTGCCGCCGATCTGGTGGCCGATCCACTCGGCGGCGCCGGTAAGGTCCATCGCCAGGCCGAGCGGGATCACCCCAGCGAGCAGGAAGACGATCATCCAGTCGAGCTCGAGGTAGATCTCCTTCAGGGTGACGCAGCGGGTGAACAGCATCAGGACGACGCCGACGAGCGCGGCGGGCAGGATGGGGACGATCTCGAGCCCCGCGCCGATCACCACGCCACCCAGGATCGCCATCGCCACCGGCGCCCGCGGCCGGGCGCGCTCGGGCATCGCCGCGGCCGCCAATGGCACCAGGTCGGGCTCGCCGACCAGCGCCTCGAGGACCGCGGGGGCACCGTGGATCAGCAGGATGTCGCCGGGCTCGATCCGAACCTCGGCCACGCGGCCGCGCTTGATTTCGCCGAGGTGCTGGATCGCCATGACGCTGGCCCCGTAGCGCTGCAGGAACCGGGTCTCCTTGAGCGTTCGCCCGGCGATCGAGCTGCCGGGGCCGACCAGGATCTCCACCATCCGGTACTTGTCGGACTCCCGGAGCACCTCATCCTTGGTCTCGATCCGCTCGGCGGGGGTGACGAGCCCCTCCTGGTCGGCCAGCGTCAGGAGCTCCGCCGAGGCGCCCTGAACCCACAGCAGGTCGCCGGGCTTCAGGACCCGCGTGGCGGGAGGTCCCCAAGTGGTCGAATCGCCGCGGCCGACCGCCAGGATCGAGACGCCGAAGCGTTGCGGCCACTGCAGATCCTCGAGGGTGCGGCCGGCGGTCTTCGAGCCCTCGGGGATCTCGAACTCGGCGACGAAGCTACGCACCTCGTACTTGTCGGCGAGATCGACCTGGCGGGGACGACGGGGCAGCAGCACCCGGCCGACGGTGAACAGGTAGGTGAGCCCGATCCCCAAGTAGACCAGTCCCAACGGGGCGATCGAGAACATCGACAGCTCGTCGAACCCGCGGTTCTGCGCCATCCCGTAGACGATCAGGTTCGTCGAGGTCCCGATCAGCGTCACCGTCCCGCCCAAGATGGCCGCGAACGAGAGCGGGATCAGGTAGCGCGACGGCGGCTCGTTGGCCTGCTCGGCCAGCGCCAGGAACACCGGGATAAAGATGACGACGATGGGGGTGTTGTTCAGAAACGGCGAGATCCCCGCCACCACTACGCACAGGACGAACAGTCGCGTGCGCGGCCCGCCCAGCGGCGCGCTCAGCGCCCACCGGCCGATCACCTCCACGGCTCCGGTCTTGACCAGCCCGAGCGAGAGGATCAGCATGCCGGCCACGGTGACCGTGGCGACGTTGCTCAACCCGCTGACCGCCTGCTCGGCGTCGAGGATCCCGACCACCATTAACACGACCGGGATCGCCAGCGCCACCTGCTCGACCGGGTACCGCTCGGTGACGAACAGCGCCAGCGCGACCACGATCACGGCGAAGACGAAGACCATCTCGAAGGTCATGCGGGAAATGTAACCGAATCGAGTGGGACATCAGCTATCC
>DATKCO010000007.1:0-10637 GCA_035513155.1 Gemmatimonadota bacterium
CCGCCCATGTCGGTACGCACCCAGCCCGGATGGAGCACGGCCGCCACGATCCCTTCGTCGGCGAGGTCGACCGCGAGGCTGCGGGTGGCCATGTTGAGCGCCGTCTTGCTCAGGCGGTAGGCGTACGCGTCGCCGCTCCGATTGTCGTCGATCGATCCCATCAGCGACGTCATGTTGACGATCCGCCGCGGGCGCTCGCCGGCCCGCAGCAGGTCGAGGAAGGCGCGCGTGACGCGGAGCGGCCCGAGCGCGTTGACCTCGAACGCCCGCCGCACGCCGTCGAGGTCGAGCGACTCCAGGTCGTCGTGGGAGCCCATGACGGCGGCGTTGTTTATCACGATCTCGAGCCCGTCGGTTTCCTCGCCGACGCGGCGCCGGGCCGCGGCCACCGAGTCGTCCTCCGCGACGTCGCAGCGCACCGGCACGAGCCGGTCCGGGTGGCCGGAGGCGAGCTCCATGAGCCCCTCCGATCCTTCCGGATCGCGCGCCAGCGCGAACACGCGGGCGTCCGCCGCGAGCCACTGCCGCGCGTACTCGAGGCCGATGCCCCGGCTCGCCCCGGTGACGAGGACCCGCCGAGTCACCCGTCCCCCTGGCGTCGGGTCCGCGCACGCTGGACGCGCCGCACGACGTCCCGCCAGGCGCCGCCCGACGAGAGCTCGGCGTACTGGAACTCGAGCATGGCGTCGAGGTCGATCCCCGCGGGGAAGAGATAGATCCCGTAGACGGTCTCGTAGAGGTCGAGCACCCGACGGTCGAACGTCGGGCTGATCGGGATGATCGTCTGCGGGTAGTAGGTCGACCCTTCGATCCGGATCTGGAGCCGCGTGGGGTCGAACCGCACCTCCTTCTCGAACCCTGTGTAGCCGACGAGGAACACGGTCAGGCGCTCGGCCTCGGCGCCCGGCACGTGCTGGGCGATCCGCGAGCGCTGGTCGCCGAGATAGGTGCGGATGTCGTCGGCGGCGAGCCGGATGGCGTCGGGATCCAGCGTCGTGACGTCGATCCGGAGCCCGGCGGTCGGCCCCTGCCCGACCAGCCGCACGCTCAGATCCTCCCACCCCAGGTAGCCGGTCGGGCTCTCGACGCCGCCCGCCGGGGCCGCGGCGGGCGGGGGAACGCCTCCGGCCGCGTCGACGGGGATCTCCCCCGGCGGCGGCGCCTCCGGCTGGGGCGCCGCGCAGGCGAGCGCGGCCAGCGCGAGGGCGAGGTGCGCGGCCCGGGCGCGCGGCGAGGATGTCGAGCTCATGACGCCTCCTGCTCGAGGAGCGAGTTCACGGCGGCGAAGACGGCGTCGCGGCCCTCTCCCGTCCGGGACGAGAACCACACGACCTGATCCGGATCGAGGCCGAGCGCATCCGCGGTCGCCTCGAGCCGCGGGCGCCGGCGCCCGCGCGGCACGCGGTCGGCCTTGGTCAGCGCGATCAGCGTCGGGATCTGGCGCTCGGCCAGCCAGCCGACCATCCGGCGGTCGAGCTCGGTCGGGTCGTGGCGGCCGTCGATCAGCGAGACCACGCCCGCCAGCCGCGGGCTCCGCTCGAGATATCCCTCGATCATCGGGCCCCACGCCCGCCGGATCTTGTCCGGCACCGCCGCGTAGCCGTACCCCGGAAGGTCGACGAAGTAGCACGCGCCGCCCACCTCGAAGTAGTTGATCGTCTGGGTCTTGCCGGGCGATCCGCTGACGCGGGCCAGGCGGCGGTTCCGGCACAGCGTGTTGAGGAGCGACGACTTGCCGACGTTCGAGCGGCCGACGAACGCGATCTCGGGACGCGGCGGAGAGGGACGATCGTCGGGATCGGCGGTGGTGCGGGCGAGTCGAACCTCGTGGACTTCGAGCATCCGGGCCGTGGCGCGGGGACGCCCGGCCTACGCTTCGCGGGCGTGGGTCCCGCCCAGCTCCTCGTCGACCCGGGAATCCCCGCGGCGCCGCTGATCCTCCCGCCGCTTGAGCACGTAGATCGGGGGCTTCCCCTCGAGCACCGCCTCGCGCGTCACGACCACCTCGTCGATGTCCGTGCGGGAGGGGATCTCGAACATGATGTCGAGCATCGTCTCCTCGACAACGGCCCGTAGCCCGCGGGCTCCGGTCTTCCGCTCCACCGAGCGCTCGGCGATCGCGCGGATCGCCTCCTTCTGGAACGTCAGCGCGACGTCCTCCATGTCGAACAGTCGCTGGTACTGCTTGAGCAGCGCGTTCCGGGGCTTCTGCAGGATCTCGACGAGCGTATCGGCATCGAGCGGGTCGAGGTTCGCGACCACCGGCAGCCGGCCGACGAGCTCGGGGATCAGGCCGTAATGGATCATGTCCTCGGGCTCGACGTGCTTCATGATCTCGCAGGTCCGCTCCGACGGGCTGACCACGGGCCGGGCGGCGCTGTGGAAGCCGATCACCTGCGCGTCGGTGCGCTGCTGGATGATCCGCTCGAGTCCGTCGAACGCCCCGCCGCAGATGAACAGGATGTTCCGCGTGTCTACCTGGATGTACTCCTGCTGCGGGTGCTTCCGCCCGCCCTGGGGCGGCACCGAGGCGACCGTTCCCTCGAGGATCTTCAGCAGCGCCTGCTGCACGCCCTCGCCCGACACGTCGCGGGTGATCGACGGGTTCTCGCTCTTGCGCGCGATCTTGTCGATCTCGTCGATGTAGATGATCCCGCGCTCGGCCTCGGCCACGTTGTAGTTGGCCGCCTGCAGCAGCCGCACGATGATGTTCTCGACGTCCTCGCCGACGTAGCCGGCCTCGGTCAGCGTGGTGGCGTCGGCGATCGTGAACGGCACCTGGAGGACCCGCGCCAGCGTCTGGGCGAGCAGCGTCTTGCCGACACCGGTGGGACCGATCAGCAGGATGTTCGACTTCTCGATCTCGACGTCGTCCTCGACCCGCGAGTTGATCCGCTTGTAGTGGTTGTAGACCGCGACCGCGAGGCTCCGCTTGGCGTCCTCCTGCCCGATCACGTACTGGTCGAGATGGGTCTTGATCCCCGACGGGGTGGGGAGCTCCTGCAGCGGGGCGGCCTGGCCCTGCAGCGCCTCCTCCTGGAGGATCTCGTTGCAGAGCTTGATGCACTCGTTGCAGATGTAGACGGACGGGCCCGAGATGAACTTCTGCACGTGCTCCTTGCTCTTGCCGCAGAAGGAGCAGCGCAGCTCGTCCGAGCCTCTGCCGCCACGGTTGTCGTATCCGCTCGCCATCCTAAGACTTCTCTGCCTCCTCCACGGCGGCCTCGTCCGACTCCGCCGCGGCCTCTCCGGTCCCGTTCCCGCCGGCGCCCTGCGGCGCCTTGTGGGTCAGGACTGCATCAACCATGCCGTATTCCCGGGCATCCTCGGCGCTCATCCAGAAGTTGCGCTCCATGTCCTGCCGCAGCCGGTCGGTCGTCCGGCGGGTGTGCCGGGCGAGGATCTCGACCTGCTGCTCCTTGAGGTGCAGGATCTCGCGCGCCTGAATCTCGATGTCGGTGGCCTGGCCCTGCGCGCCGCCCAGCGGCTGGTGGATCATGACCCGCGAGTGGGGCAGGGCATAACGCTTGCCCGCCGTGCCCGAGGCCAGCAGCAGCGCGCCGGCCGAGGCCGCCATCCCCATGCACATCGTCGAAACGTCGCACTCCAGGTACTGCATCGTGTCGTAGATCGCGAGCGCGGCCGAGGCCACCCCACCGGGGCTGTTGATGTAGAGGTGGATGTCCTTCTCCGGCGCCTCCGCCTGCAGGAACAGGAGCTGCGCGATCACCAGGTTCGCGATCTCGTCGTTGATCGGCGTCCCGAGGAACACGATCCGGTCCTTGAGCAGCCGGGAATAGATGTCGTACGATCGCTCTCCGCGACCGGTGCGCTCGACGACGATGGGGATCAGGGGCATGACTTCTCTCCTTCGATCTTCATATGTTATACCAACGGCGCGGGGCGGTCGTTCCGGTTGCCCGCCTAGGAATCCACAGTGCTGACGTCCGACTGCTCCCTCAGCCACCCGAAGACCCGCTCCATCGTCAGGTGGAAACGCAGGTCCTCAAGTTCTCCCGCCTGCTCGAGTCGGCGCCGGGCCTCCAGGACCGTGGTGCGCTCGGGGTCGATGCGCTCCGCGATCGCCGCGTCGACGTCCTCGTCGGTGGCCTTCAGGCCCTCCCGCTCGGCGACGCGCTCCAAGATATAGTACCGGCGCAGGGCGCGCTCGGCCCCCGGCCGGAGCACCTTGCGGAACTCGTCCTCCCGCTCGGCCGGGATCTGCCCGCCGAGGGGCCCGTGCTCGTCCGACATCATGTTCGCCAGGTACCGGTCGACCATGCTCTCCGGCAGGTCGAAGGCGTTGGCGGAGATGATCTCGTCGATCAGCGCCTCGTTGACCTCGCGGCGGGCCTGCTGCTCGACCTCCTCCTCGAGATTGGCGCGGATCCGGGCCCGGGCGGCATCGAGCGACTCGAAGCGGCCGATCGCGGCCGCGAACGCGTCGTCCAGGGCCGGCAGCTCCTTCTCGCGCACCTCGGAGACCGAGACCTGGAACTCCCGGGTCGTGCCCCGCAGCGCCTCGTTGGGGTGGTCGTCGGGGAAGCCCACGCGGATCGTCTTCTCCGCGCCGGGAGCCGCCCCGAGGAGGCCGGTTTCGAAGTCGGGCAGCAGGGACTCCTGCCCCAGCACGACCTTGTGGTTCTCGACCCGCTCGGCGTCCCGCGGACGGCCCTCGGGGTCGAGCGGGACGGAGTCGAAGACGACCACGTCGCCCGCCCCCGCGGGCCGCTCGACCGGGCGCCAGTCGGCGCGCTCGTCGCGGAGCCGCTCCAGCACCCGGTCGACGTCCTCGTCCGCGACCCGGTGACGCTTGCTCTCCACGCGGAAGTTCGTGGTGCGGCCGAGCTCGATCTCGGGCCGGACGTCGACCTCGGCGGTGAAGTGGAGCCCACCCTCGGGGGTCCAGTGGACGCCCTCGACCCGCGGCTGCGAGATCGGATCCAGGCCCTGCCGCGCCACGCCCGCCTCGTATCCTTCGCGGATCAGGTCCTTGAGGACCTCCTCCTCGATCTCGTGGGAGTAGTGCTTCTCGACGAGCTTGGGGGGCGCCTTGCCGGGACGGAACCCCTTGATCCGGGCCCGGCGGGCGAGCTCCCGCACGTGCCGCTCCCGCACCCGGCCCGCCAGCTCCGCGGGCACGGTGAGGGACAGGCGCCGGCGCCACCGCTCGAGGTCTTCGACCTCGACCTGGATGTCGGCCGCTCCGGTTCCGGCTGTCTGAGCCATGCGCGCCTTTCCGCGTCCGGGTAGGGGCCGCTGGTGCGAGAGGAGGGATTCGAACCCCCACGGCCGAAGCCACAAGCTCCTAAGGCTTGCGTGTCTACCAGTTCCACCACTCTCGCACGAGGTCGGCCCGGGCGGGAATATACCGCGCCGCGGGGAAACCGCTCCAAACGGGGCGGACGGGGGGTTGCGGGGCGGATCTACGGCGGGACGACGAACGAGGCGCACGAGAAGTTCCGCCGGGCGCTCGACCGCGAGCGGCGGTACGACGACGACGCGCTGGTCTCCCTCCCCGCCGGCTCGCGCTACCAGCCCGAGCGGGCGGAAATCTGGGAGCGGCAGCCCCTGGGCTGAGCTAGCGCGGGACGCGCAGCGCCCGCGAGATCTGGCTGTCCCCCTGCGGGTAGTAGATCCTCAGGTACACGATCTGCCCCGGCTCGAGGCCGGACACGGCCCGGCGGTACTCCTCCAGGCTCTGGACGGGGGTGTCGCCGACCTGGGTGACGATGCCACCCTCCAGGATCCCCGCCTCCTGGGCCGCTCCCAGCGACTCGACGTTCCGGATGTAGACCCCGTTCGGGACCCGATCCGCCGACAGGTTCAGCCGCTCGATCAGCGCGTTACGCATGCGAGCGGTCATCTCCTGGACGTCCATGCCGAGCGCCGATTCGTGGATCGCCTCGTCGGCGCCGGCGCCGTTGTCGCGGCTCGCGACCTCGGGCGGGGCCTGGGCAGCGGGGCGCTCACCCAGCCGGACCTTCACGTTCCGCTCGTCGCCGTCCCGGTACACGCTCAGGTCGACGATGTCCCCGGGCTGGTGGAAGGCGATCGCCTCCTGCAGCTCGCTGGGCGTCGAGACCCGCTTGGTCTCGACCGCGACGACCACGTCCTGGAGTCGCAGGCCCGCCGCGCGGGCCGGGTTGTCCTGCCCCGGCAGCTCGGTGAACCCGTCGATCCGGACGCCGGCGATCGACGGCAGGTCGAGCGCCTCCTGGTCGAGGGGGGTCACGGCCTGGATCTGGACGCCGAGCACCGCGCGCCGCACCTGGCCGGTGTCGATCAGCTGGTCGGCCACGCGGCGGGCGATCGAGATCGGGATCGCGAAGCCGTACCCCTGGTAGCCCCCGGTGCGCGAGGCGATCGCCGTGTTGATCCCGATCACCTGGCCGTCGATGTTGACCAGCGGACCGCCGGAGTTCCCCGGGTTGATGGCCGCGTCGGTCTGGATGAAGTTCTCGATCGCGTACGGGTTGTTGCCACGGTCGATGATCCCCATGTTCCCGCGGCCGATCGCGCTGACGATCCCCGCCGTCATCGTGAAGTCGAGGCCGAACGGGTTGCCGAGCGCGAGCACCCACTCGCCCACGCGGACGTCGTCGTCCGCCGCGAGCCGCGCGGCCGGCAGGCCGTTCCCTTCGATCCTGATCACGGCGACGTCGGTCGAAGGGTCGGTCCCCACGACGGTCGCGTCGAACGCACGCCGGTCGCTGAGGATGACCTGGATCTTCTGCATCCCGTCGACGACGTGGTTGTTCGTCAGGATGTAGCCGTCGGGTCGGATCAGCACGCCCGAGCCGCCGCTGGAGCGGTAATTGTCGCCGCCCTCGGGCTCTTCGAGCGGCGGATGCTCGAAGAACCGGTCGAACGGGTTCGGGACCAGGTCGCGGGCGCGGACCCGCTGCTGGCCGCGGATCGAGACCACGGCCGGAGTCACCGTCTCGGCGATCTGGGTGAACGCGTTGCCGGTCTCGCGCAGCGAGGCCTGGGTCGTCGGCGCGCCCACGGTCCCGCTCTGCGTCGCCAGCGTCGCCGGCGTCCAGTCCAGGGTGGAAGCGAAGAGCGCGCCGAGGCCCAGGCAAGCCAGCCCGACGATCAGCACCGTGAGCTTGGTCTTGATGGGATTGGGCATCCGGACGGTACCTCCTGTCATGCGATCGATCGTGATGGGAAGCGAGCCGGGTTCCGCGGATCTCTCGCGGAACCCGGAATCCGATTATACGACCGACGCCGCGCCGAGTTCCCTTACTTGTCCTCGTCGACGACCTCGTAGTCGGCTTCGATCACATCCTCGTCGGCGCTCTCGGCGGTCGCCTCGGGGCCAGCGCCATCCTCCCCGGCCGGTCCCGCGTCGGGGCCCGGCCCGGCGGTCTGGTACGCCTCCTGGGCGATCTGGTGCCAGAGCGTCTGCAGGGCGTCCGTCGCCGACTCCAGCTCCTGGTCGTCGTCCTTCTTGAGGGCCTCGCGCGTCCGCTCGACCGCCGCCTCGACCTTCGCCTTCTGCTCGCCGGAGATCTTGCTCTCGAGGTCCGTGAGGTTCTTCTCGGTGGAGTAGACGAGCGAGTCGGCCTTGTTCCGCAGCTCGACGCGCTGGCGCCGCTCCTTGTCCTCCACCGCGTGCACCTCGGCATCCTCGACCATCTTTTCGATCTCGCTCTCCGACAGGCCGCTCGAGGCCTCGATGCGGATCTTCTGCTCCTTGCCCGTCGCCTTGTCCTTGGCGGAGACGTGCAGGATGCCGTTGGCGTCGATGTCGAAGGTGACCTCGATCTGCGGCACGCCGCGCGGGGCCGGCGGGATGCCGGTCAGCTGGAAGCGGCCGATCGTCTTGTTTCCGGTCGCGATCTCGCGCTCGCCCTGGAGCACGTGGATCTCGACCGTCGTCTGGTTGTCCTCGGCCGTAGAGAACACCTCGGTCTTCTTCGTCGGGATCGTCGTGTTCCGCGGGATCAGCGTGGTCATCACCCCGCCCAGCGTCTCGATCCCCAGCGACAGCGGGGTGACGTCGAGGAGCAGCACGTCCTTGACGTCGCCGGCCAGCACGCCGCCCTGGATCGCCGCGCCCACCGCCACGACCTCGTCGGGGTTCACGCCCTTGTGCGGCTCCTTGCCGAACAGCTTCTTGACCGTCTCCTGCACCTTCGGGATTCGGGTCGACCCGCCGACCAGGATCACCTCGTCGATCTGCTCCGGCGACAGCCCGGCGTCCTGGAGCGCCTTCTTCGCCGGGCCCACCGTGCGCTCGATCAGGTCGTCGACGAGCTGCTCGAACTTGGCGCGGGTGAGCGTCAGGTGGAGGTGCTTGGGGCCCGACTGGTCGGCCGTGATGAACGGCAGGTTGATGTCCGTCTGCTGGGTCGAGGAGAGCTCCATCTTGGCCTTCTCGGCCGCCTCCTTGATCCGCTGCAGCGCCATCGGGTCCTTCTTGAGATCGATCCCTTCCTGCTTCTTGTACTCCTGCGTGATCCAGTCGATGACCCGCTGGTCGAAGTCGTCGCCGCCCAGGTGGGTGTCGCCGTTGGTCGCCTTGACCTCGAACACGCCTTCGCCGAGCTCGAGGATCGAGATGTCGAACGTCCCGCCGCCGAGGTCGTAGACGGCGATCATCTCGTCCGTCTTCTTGTCGAGCCCGTAGGCCAGCGACGCGGCCGTCGGCTCGTTGATGATCCGCAGCACGTCGAGGCCCGCGATCTTGCCGGCGTCCTTGGTCGCCTGGCGCTGGCTGTCGTTGAAGTAGGCCGGGACCGTGACGACCGCCTTCTCGACCTTCTGGCCGAGGTAGTCCTCGGCGGTCTGCTTCATCTTCTGGAGGATCATGGCCGAGATCTCGGGGGGCGTGAAGGTCTTCTCCTGGATCTTGACCTCGACCTGACCGCCCTTGCCGGAGATGATCTCGTAAGGGACCTGCTTGGTCTCCTCCTTGACCTCGGAGAACTGGCGCCCCATGAACCGCTTGATCGAGAAGATCGTGTTCTGGGGGTTCGTGATCGCCTGGCGCTTGGCCACCTGGCCCACCAGCCGCTCGCCGTCCTTGGTGAAGGCGACGACGGAGGGGGTGGTGCGGCTGCCCTCGGCGTTGGGGATGACGACCGGGTCGCCGCCCTCCATCACCGCCACCACGGAGTTCGTCGTGCCGAGGTCGATTCCGATGACCTTGCTCATGGATGCCGCCTCTGTTCGGGATCGGGGATGTGTCGCGTGCGAGAAGTCGCGCGCGAGGATGCGTCGCCCGGGCCGCGCTGCCGTTCCGGCCGTGTCGCGGACCCGGGCTGTCCTTGAGACAAGCAAGCACCGTGCCGCCCGCAGATCTGCCGAATTGGCAGGGATTGACGGGGCGGGGCGGCGCCCGTAGTCTCCCCCCATGCATTTCGCGCGCGTCCTGGGCCCGCTCGTGGCCACCGCCAAGATCCCCCCGCTCGCCGGCTACCAGCTCTCGTGGATCGAGCCCACCGACGCCCGCGGCCGCGGGCTGGGCGACCCCCTCGTCGCCGTCGACCCGCGCCAGTACGGCCGCGGCGAGTGGATCTACTACGTGACCAGCCGCGAGGCGTCGCTCCCGCTCCGGGACCCCTTCTGCGCCGTCGACGCGGCGATCGTCGGCAAGGTCGACCACGTGGATCTGCGGAGCCTCGCGCCATGAGCCTCGCGCCATGATCCTCGCGCGCGTGACCGGCTCGGTGACCTCCGCCGACAAGGACCCCGAGCTCGCCGCCTACAAGCTCCTGGTGGTCCAGCCGCTCGGGCTCGACGACGAGCCGGACGGGGACGAGGTGATCGCCATCGACCGGGTCGACGCCGGCGTCGGCGACCACGTGCTCGTCGTCAAGGAGGGGAACGCCGCCCGGCAGATCACCGGCCGCGACCGGGTGCCCCTGCAGGCCGTCGTCGTCGGGGTCGTCGATCACGTCGACTGGCTGGCGGGGGAGGAGCGGTAGCATGGCTCGCACCGCGCCCGAGCTCGACCGCCTCGCCGACCTGATCGCCGACGAGCTCCTCCGCCAGACGGGAGCCGCAGTAGCGGACGGGCCGGGGGACGGCCACGCGTGCCCGAGCGGGGAGTGCGCCGCCGACTGCGACGGCGCCCACTGCGTGGCGCACTGCCCCGACAAGGTCCGGCGGCTCGTCGCCTGCGGCGTGGAGCGGCTCTCCGCGGGCCCCGGGGTCGGCGCGTGCGACAACGCGCTGGCGCGGATGATCGACCACACGCTGCTCGCGCCCACCGCCTCCCGCGCCGACGTCGAGGCGCTCTGCGACGAGGCCCACGAGAACTGCTTCGCCAGCGTGTGCGTGAACCCCTGCTGGGTTCCGCTCGCCGGCGAGAAGCTCGCCGAGTCGCCGGTCCGGGTGTGCACGGTCGTCGGTTTCCCGCTCGGCGCGAACCGGTCGGAGACGAAGGTCTACGAGGCCCTGCGGGCGGTCGAGGACGGCGCGGTCGAGCTCGACATGGTGCTGAACGCCGGCGCGCTGCGGAGCGGGGAGTACTCCGCCGTCGAGCGGGACATCGCGGGCGTCGTCGAAGCCGGCCGCGGCCGGGCGATCGTCAAGGTGATCCTCGAGACCGGCCATTTGACCGACGAGGAGAAGGTGAAGGCGTGCGTGCTGGCGCGGCGCGCGGGCGCGCACTTCGTCAAGAC
>DATKCO010000008.1:0-18027 GCA_035513155.1 Gemmatimonadota bacterium
ACGATCCCGCGCGCGGAGAGCCGCGCGATCCTGGGCCACTCGATGGGTGGCTTCGGGGCGATCCGGCTCGCGATGCTCCACCCCGACGTGTTCTCGGTCGCGTGGGGGATGAATCCCTGCTGCCTCTGCTGCATCGAGGCCGACCTGGAGGTCGATCCGGAGGTGTGGCGGCGGATCCAGGAGGCGACCTCGATCGCGGCCTTGTGGGAGGACCTCGAGGAGCGGGGTGACCCCTGGCCCCTGATCCTGGCCGGCATGTGGACGCTCCTTCTGCCCGATCCCGACGCCCCGCCCTTCTATCACGACCCGCCGGTCCGCGAGGAGGGGGGGCGGCTCGTCCCCGACCCATCGGTCGCCGAGCGGATCGCGGCGCAGCTCCCACTCGCCCAGGTCGCCGACCACGTGGCGGCGCTCCGGTCCCTCCGCGGGCTCGCCGTCGACTCGGCGTTCGGCGACGAGTACGGTCACATCCCGCCGGCGGCGAAGGCGTTCTCCGACACCCTCGAGGCGCTCGAGGTCCCGCACCACTACGAGATCTACGACGGGGACCACCGGAACCGGATGCGGGAGCGGATGGCGACGACGATCCTGCCCTGGATCGACCAGCGGCTAGCGCGCCCCGCCGGCCTGTAGGGAGCTCCGCTCCCGGGCGAGGTCGAGCCGCAGGAACGCCTCGACCACGCGGGGATCGAAGTCGGTCCCGGCGCCCTCCCGGATGATCTCCCGGACGCGCTCCTCGGCCACCTTCCCGCGGTAGGGGCGCGCCGAGGTCAGGGCGTCCCACACGTCGACGACCGCGAAGACGCGCGCGGCCAGCGGGATCTCCTCGCCCCGGAGGCCCAGGGGATAGCCGCTGCCGTCCCACCGCTCGTGGTGCAGGTGGGGGATGACGAGCGCGGGCCGGAGGTAGCTGATCGGCGACAGGAGCTCGTAGGCGTACACGGGGTGCCGGCGCATCACCTCCCACTCCTCCTCGTCGAGGGGGCCGGGCTTGTGGAGGATCGCGTCGGGGATCCCCATCTTGCCGATGTCGTGGAGCAGGGCGCCCCGCCGGAGGTGGACGATCTCCTCGGAGCTCATGCCCATCGACCGCCCCAGGACCACGGTCAGCGCGGCGACCCGCGCGGTATGGCCCTGGGTCTCGTTGTCCCGCAGGTCGAGCGCGCGCGACCACCCCTCCAGCGTCGTCTCGTAGGCCAGCCGCAGGTCGGCGTTCGACTGCGTGAGCTCCGCCAGCATGCGGGAATTGTCGATCGCGATGGCCGCCTGGCCGGCCAGCGTGGCCGCGAAGTCGCGCCACTCCTCGTCGGGGTCGGAGGAGCGGCCACAGAAGATCTCGAGCACGCCCCGGACCTCATTCTTGGCGATCAGCGGCAGGGCGTGATACTCGGCCAGCTCGCGCGGCATGAGCGCCTCGCGGGAGCGCGCGGGGGCCGCGCCGTGGAGGTCGAGCACGTGGACCGCGCATCGCTCCAGGGCCGCCCGGCCGGCGTGCCCCTCCCCCAGCCGCACGGGGGCCCGGCGGAAGGCGTGGTCGAAGACCCCCCGCCCGGCGGCGTACTCGAACTCGTGGGTCTCCGGGCTCAGCAGGAGAATGCTGGCGGCCGTCACGTCCAGCATCCGGGTGACCTGGTCGAGGACGACGTCGAGAGTGACCTGGAGGTCCAGGCTGGCGGCGATGGCGCGGTCGATCTTGCGGAGCGCGTTGAGCCGCTCGAGCTGGAGGTTCAGGTTCGCCTTGACCTGCGCCCGCTTGATCGCGGCGCCGATCGTGTCGGCGGCGATCCGCAGGGCCTCGAGCTCCACGGTCGACCATTCGCGGCGCGCCCGGCAGACGTCGAAGCCGATCGTCCCCCAGGGCTTCCCGTCCACCTCGATCGGCACGATCGCGATCGACTGGACGTTCCGCTCCTGCAGACGGGAGCGGAGCGCGGGCGGGAGGCCGTCGACGGGACCGTAGAGAGGCTCCCCCTCGCCCAGCAGCTCGGCGAAGCCCTGGAGGTCCGGTCCGATCGCGCGCGGCTCGGCCCCGGGGCCGGCCCACTCCACGTGCCCGCCCGCCAGCCCCTGCCCGTCACCGCGCAGCGAGAGCAGGTAAGCCCGGTCGACGTCGGCGGCGGTGCCAATCTCCTCCAGCATCGCCTCGATCTGCTCGCGCCAGTCCAGCGCCGCCATCAGGCGCCGCGCCGCCAGGCCGATCGCCGACAGGATCGCGTCCCGCCGCTGGATCGACGCCTCGGCCGCTCGCCTCGCCCGGCGTTCATCGCGCGCCTGGATCGCCCGCTCCACCGCGCTGGGGAGCCGCTTGAGGTTGTCCTTCATCAGGTAGTCGTCGATGCCCAGCCGCATCGCCTCGACGACCGTCGCCTCGCCGACGGCGCCGGAGACGAGGATGAAGGGGATGTCGTCGTCCACCTGACGCGTGATCGCGTGGGCCTCCGGCCCGTTGAACTCCGGCAGGTGGTAGTCGGAAATCACGAGGTCCCAACCGCCCCGCGCGAGGGCGGCCCGCAGATCTCCGGGGGTATCCACCCGCCGCGGCTCCGTCGGGATGCCGGCCCGCCGGAGCGCCAGCAGGATCACGGCCGCGTCGTCGGGATTGTCCTCGACGAGGAGGAGCCGGAGGGGGGCCCGCTCAGCCGACATCGGGCGGGCGCTCGTTGAGGACGAGCCAGTAGAGTCCGAGCTGGCGGACGGCCTCGCTGAACTGGTTGAAGTCGACCGGCTTACGGATGTAGCTGTTCGCGCCGCTCGCGTATCCGTCGATCAGGTCCCGCTCCTCGCGCGACGAGGTCAGGATCACGACGGGGAGGAGCCGCGTTCGGGGCGCGGCCCGGAGCCGGCGGAGGACCTCCAGCCCCTCGACCTTCGGGAGCTTGAGGTCGAGCAGGACGATCGCGGGGAGATCGGCCGGGTCTCCCGAGGTCCCGTCGCCCAGGAGCAAGTCCAGCGCCTCCTGGCCGTCGCGGGCGACGACGAGGGGGTTCGAAAGCTTGTTCTTCCGGAGCGCTCGTCGCGTGAGCTCGACGTCGTCCTCGGAGTCCTCGACCAGCAGGATCGATCCCTTCATGGGCCCTCCCCTCGGATGGTGAAATAGAACGTCGCCCCCTGCCGTACCCGGGCCTCGGCCCACACCTCTCCGCCGTGTCGCCGGACGACGCGCTGGACCGTGGCCAGCCCGACGCCCGTGCCGGGAAACTCGGCCTCGCTGTGGAGGCGCTGGAACGGGGCGAACAGGCGTCCCGCGTGCTCCATGTCGAACCCCGCGCCGTTGTCCCGCACGTAGAAGACGCGGCGGCCGTTGTCGCTCGGCATGACGCCGAGCTCGATCCGCGGATCCGGCTGGCGCGCGGTGAACTTCCAGGCGTTGGCCAGGAGGTTCTCGATCAGGATCCGCAGGAGCTTGGGGTCGGCGTCGACGAGGAGGTCCGGCTCGACGTCTACGACGACGTGGCGTTCGGGCTCCCCCCGGGCCAGCTCGGACGCGATCTCGAGCGCCGTCGAGCTCAGGTCGACCGGACCCCGCTCCATCTCGCGGCGAGAGATCCGGGACAGCACCATCATGTCCTCGATGAGCTCGGCCATGCGCTGCCCGCCCCGCACGACCCGCTGGAGGTAATCCCGCCCCTCCTCGTCGAGGCCGCCGGCGTGGTCTTCGAGCAGGGCCTGGCTGAAGCTGGTGATGCTGCGGAGCGGGGCTCGCAGGTCGTGGGACACGGAGTAGCTGAACGCCTCGAGCTCCCGGTTCGAGGCCTCGATCTCGGTGGCGCGCTGGCGCAGCGCGCGGTTGAGGCCCGCGATCTCGGCCTCGGCGGCCGACCGCTTCGCGTCGGCCCGGTTCAGGGCGCGCGCCTGCCACCAGAGGATGATCCCGAAGGCGACCACCCAGCAGGCCACCATGAGGCCGGTCCCCGTCCCGGAGTCGTAGAGCGCCGCCCGCTCGCCATGGACCCGGAGCCAGCCCAGGATGAGTGGGATGCCGATGACGACCGGGAGGAGCCGGCGCGCGGTCCGGGCCCCCGACTCCTCTCCGGTGATGTCGGCGAGCAGGCCGGCCCGCGGGCGGGCGCAGAGGATCCCGAACGCGAGGGCGGCGAAGCCGGCGGCCGTGTGGAGGGCCATGGGGATGAAGTCCCGCACCTGAGCCAGCGTCCCCGCGCTGTAGGCGTAGCCGCAGAGCGTGACCATGGAGATCGCCAGGACGACGAGGACCAGGACCTGGGTCCCCATCTGGATGCGGGCCCGGGTGGAGAGAAGCCCCAGCAGCCCCAGCCCGGAGAGGAGGAAGGCGGCGGCCGTGTTCGGCGCCATCCGGTTCGGGATCGTCTCGGCGTCCAGGCGCCCGGAGAAGAGGACCCGGTCGAGGCCGAGATCCAGGCCCGCGTAACCCGCGAGGCGCAGGATAGCGAGGACGACAACGAGCGCGGCGCAGGCCGAGGAGAGCGTCCGGAAGGCGGCGGTAGGAGGTCGCGCCAGGTCGAGCCAGAGCGAGGCGCCGGCCAGCATGAAGGCGGCGGCCGTGAGCGGGTTCATCGCCACGAGACCGGGCGCGATGCTCTTCAGCGGACGATGATCGAGCGCCCAGCCGAGGTGGACGAGCGCACCCAGCGCGATCACGCCGGCCGCGAGGAAGACCGCCGCGGTCTGGAGCCTCCGGGCCCGTCGGCCCGTGGGATTCATTCCCGTTTCGGATGCCATGACAACCTCCTGTGTGAAGGGGCTGCAAGAACCGTGCGCATTCCTGACGCGGGCGGCCCCTCGTCGCAATCGTCGGGATAATCATGGCATTCTGCATTTGAGCCCCCGGGTTCCTCGGGGCGGCGCTTGACACGCGGCGTGGACCGTGCTATCCGTAACCATATGGTTACCAGTAGCCGGAGGCTCGACCGCACGTTCGCCGCCCTCTCCGACTCGACCCGCCGGGCGATCCTCGCGCGGCTGGCCGAAGGCGAGGCCACGGTCGGCGAGCTGGCGCAGCCCTTCGACATCTCGCGGCCCGCGATCTCCAAGCACCTGCGCGTGCTCGAGCGCGCCGGCCTCGTCCAGCGCGAGCGGGACGGCCGGATGAGCCGCTGCGAGCTCGATGCCGAGCCCATGCGGGACGTCGCCGAGTGGGTCGAGCGGTACCGCAGGTTCTGGGGCGGCCAGCTCGACTCGCTGTCGCGGTACTTCGAGCGGCGCGCCGCCGGCCAGGAGAGTCCTTCACCCGAGAAGAGAGGAACCCAATGACGACCGAGACCGGCGCTTCGCTGCGACTGTCCCGCGTGATCCCCGCCGAGCCGGAAGCCGTCTTCCGCGCCTGGACCGACCCGGACGAGATGAAGGAGTGGTACTGCCCCGAGGGCGGCACCGTGGACGAGGTCGCGGTGGACCTCACGGTCGGCGGGCGCTTCAAGGTGGCGATGCGGATGCCCGACGCCGTCCACGTCGCCCACGGCGTCTACCGCGAGATCGAGCCGCCCCGCCGGCTCGCGTTCACCTGGCAGTGGGAGGGGACGGAGGACGAGGAGACGCTGGTGACGATCGAGCTCCGCGGGCAGGGCGACGCCACCGAGGTCGTCCTCACCCACGAGCGGTTCGCGACCGAGGAGTCGCGCGACAAGCACGAGCACGGCTGGTCGAGCATCCTGAGCCGGCTGGAGGCGCGCTACCGGGAGTAATACTATTCCCGCGTGCTCGCGGGTCTCCTCCCGCAGTCCTGGTCCCGGAGGGCGCGGCGGAGGGGAACCTGTACCGGGAGAGTAGTCGGATGCGTTCCCGCTTATCCGCGGTCGTGGGAGTTCTGACGATCGTCGTCACCGGGGTGGTTCTCCTGGGGACCCTTCTCTGGATGGCCTGGCTCTGGTGGCGGACGCCCGGGATCGTGCGCGCGGCCGAGGCGGGGATCGCGGCGCCGTTCGATCCCACCGAACTTCGAGCCGGCTGGATCAGCGACCTTCTCGCGATCGAGGACCCGGCGTTCTTCTCCCACCACGGGATCGATCTCTGGACTCCAGGTGGGGGCTGGACGACAATTTCCCAGGGTCTGGCAAAGGATCTCTATTTCGAGGAGTTCCGCCCCGGTCCCATGGCCAAGCTCGAGCAGTCGCTGGCCGCCCTCGTGCTCGATGCACGCGTGTCCAAGGACCGCCAGCTCCGCCTCTTCCTGGGGCGCGTCTACATGGGCGAGGCCCCGGGCGGCCCTGTCCACGGCTTCTCCTCGGCGGCGCAAACCTGGCTGGGGAAGGACATCCTCGAGCTGGATCGGAGCGAGTTCCTTTCACTCGTCGCGATGGTCATCGGTCCCAATGAGTATGGGGTCGCGACGCGGCCTCAGCGGAACGCCGAGCGGCGGGGCCGGATCGAGCGGCTCCTGGCCGGCGCGTGTCGGCCGACCGGCTGGGGGGACGTGACGTACGAGGCGTGTGCCCGCTAGGGCGTTGCACCTCCCGCATCGGTCGCCCGCCGCGCGAGGTAATCCTCCGCGGTCCGGCCCGCCAGCACCGTCTCCACGTACGCGTCGCGCTCGGCGGCGAAGAGCTCGAGGTCCCACACGCAGAACGACTCGCTGGGTCCGGCCGGGCGCCACGGGCCCTCGTTGTGGACGAAGACGCGGACCGGGAGCTCGTTCTGCCGGTCCCACCAGGCGAGGACGACGTACTCGGCGGCGCGGCCGCGGTGGACGATGAGGAACCCGAGGCCGGGTCGGCCCTCAGCCGGGTCCGCCTCCGGCAGCGCGGCGAGCGCGAGGTCGATCCCCTCGCGGTGCTCCTCCCAATCGACCGGCCGGTCGCCGTAGCGGACGGAGTAGCCCTTGAGCCGGTGCCCGGAGCGCTCGACGATCCCGTGGAAGGCGGCCGCGCGCGGAGCGAAGGGGGTGTAATCGAGTCGGGTCATGCGTCCTCCAGAGCCGCGATCAGCGCGTCCGCGAACCGGTCCGCCGAGGCCGGGGCGTGCGCGAAGAAGAGCGACGGCTCGATCAGCTCCAGCTCGACGAGGAGCGGGCCCGCGTCGGTCTCGACCGCGTCGACCCGGGCGTAGAGGGGATTCCCTCCCTCGGCGGCGAGCGCGGCCCGGGCCAGCCCGGCGACGGCGGCCGGCGGCTCCGCCGCGCGGATCGTCCCGCCGAGCGACTCCTGCACGCGGAATTCGCCGGGAGCGGGGGTCTTCAGGACCGCGTGCGAGAAGGTGCCCCCGAGATGGACGAGCGACCACTCCCCGCGCGTGGCGATCTCGGGGACGTAACGCTGAACGAGGAGCGGCCCGGCATCGGCCGCGGCGGCGAGGCGGTCGCGCTCCTCGACACGGTCGGCGCGGGCCCGGAAGACCCCCTCCGCCGACGCGCCGACCGCCGGCTTCGCCACGACTTCGAGAGTCCCGAGGGCCGCTTCGATCGCGGCGGCGTCGAGCGCCGCGGGGGACTCCACCCACATCGTCGGGATCACCGGGACCCCGGCGCGCGCGAGGTCGAGGAGGTACGACTTCCGCACGTTCCGGCGCATCGCCTCGACGGCGTTGAAGACCCGGCCCGGCGCGCGCGCGACACGGTCGAGCCAGCCGTCGAACCGGTCCGGCACGCGGTGGTAGGTCCACGCGCTCCGGACGACGATCGCGTCGAAAGCGTCCCATGGATCGCCGGCGCCCTCCCAGGGGACGTTCTCCACGTGGAGTCCGCGCGCCTCGCAAGCGGTGGCGGCGAGCCGGTCGTCCTCGGAGCCGCCGGGAAGAGCCCGGCAGGTAACGAAGGCGACGTGGGGGGAAGGGTGGCTTGACGTCATGGGACGGTGGTGCGTTACCGCTCGCCCTCGCCCGCCCGGCCGCTCGCTCGCCGGGCGAGGAGATCCGCATCCAGGACCCGGTAGCGGCCCCGGCTGTCGGACTCGATCGCGCCGGTCTCCCGCAGCTCGGACAGGGCGCGGACGACGACCTCCCGGACGGTCCCCAGCTCCTCGGCGAGCGCCTCCTGGGTGTGGCCGAGGGTGAACCACTCGCCCCGCCCGGCGAGGTCTTTCTCGAGCAGCCGGCGAGCGACGCGGGTCCGGACTTCGGTGCTGGATCGCTCGTCGAGGCGGTCGACCAGCGCGCGGACGCGGCGAGCCAGGTGCCGCAGGAAGAGCCGGCCGACCTCGGGGTGTTGGGCGATCGCAGCCTCGAGGCGGTCGCGCGGCAGCTCCAGGCAGCGGGTCCGTGCCACGGCGATCGCCGTGGCGGGATACGCGCCGCCGCCGAACAGCGGGACCTCGCCGAGCGTCGCGCCGGCCCGGCCGCGGTGGATGACGTGCTGCCGGCCCTCCGTCGACCGCACGATCTTCACCTCGCCCTCCAGCACGACGAATATCCCGCGCGGCTCCGCGCCCTCGAGCCAGATCACCGCTCCGGGCTGGTAGGACCGCGTCGTGGCTCCGGCGGCGAGCGCGCGCAGCGCGTTCGGTCCGAGCGAGGCGAAGCGGGGAAGTCGCTTGAGATCGTCGAGGCTCATGGGGTGTGACGGAAGTTCCAGCGCTCCGGCTCGAGGTCGGGATAGGATACGCCCACGCCGCTCTCAGGACGAGACGGCGCCACTCATCTCGAGGAGGACGGACGATGAAGCGATTGCTGACGGCGCTGATGGCGCTGGGAGCACTCCCGGCCGCCGGCCTGGCCCAGGAGGCCCATTCCCCCTACGCCCACGAGGGCTCCGAGCAGGTGAAGACGCTCTCGCAGCAGGAGGTCGACGACCTGCTGGAGGGGGCCGGGATGGGGCTCGCGCGACAGGCGGAGCTCAACCAGTACCCGGGCCCCCGGCACGTGCTGGATCTCGCCGACTCCCTGGCGCTGTCCGCCGAGCAGCGGCGCGCGGTGGAGGAAACGTTCGCCGACATGCAGGGCCGCGCGAAGGCGCTGGGCCGCCAGATCCTCGACGCCGAGCGGGCACTGGACGCGGCCTTCGCCGCCGGCGGCATCACGGAGGAAGCGCTCGTCACCGCGGTGACGCGGATCGCCGACCTCCAGGGCGAGCTCCGCGCCGTTCATCTCCGCGCGCATCTCGCGACCCGGGAGACCCTGACCCGCCACCAGATCCACGAGTACGATCGCCTGCGGGGGTATGGCGGCGGGCACGAGCACGGGTAGACCCCCGCCCGCGCGGATCCTTCAACGACGATCCGTTCCTCCAAGACACGCGGGGTCGCTCTTCCTACCGTCACGCTCCGGGCGTCGCGTGCCGGCCCACAGGCGGCGCCGCACACGGTCTCGAAGTGGAAGGAGCTGGTGCGATGAGAGCGAAGCGATGGTTGGCGGTGATCGCGGCCGCGGCGGTGGGTGCGTGCTCGACCCCGGAAGGCGGGCCTACCGCGCCCGAGAACGAGTCCCTCGGATTGGCGGTGGGGCCCGCGGTGGCCTCGGCGACCGGCAGCGGACGCATGGTCCTCGAGGTGTTCGGCTTCACGATCCCCCAGGTGCTGGGATTCAACGCGCGGCAGCATGCGGACGGCAGCGTGAGCGGTCACATCAACTACCGTCAGACGTTCGAAGGAGAGACGTTCCACTTCGTCGCCACGGTCACGTGCATGTCGGTCTATGACGGAAACCGGGTGAAGTTCGGCGGCGTCCTCACGCGGAGCACCGATCCGACAGTCCCGGTCGGCACCTACATGTGGTTTCACTCGATCGACAACGGTGAGGGCGCCGGCTCACCCCCCGACGTGTCGACGGGGTCCGGCTTCGGAACGGAGGAGGAGAACCAGGCGTTCTGCGACAGCCCCGCGCCGCCGAACCCGATCTTCCTGGCGGATGTGATCGGGAACATCCAGGTCCGGGAGTAGCGCGGGCCCACACGTACCGGGCTGCAATCGGGGTCTGGCCGGTCTACGGCACATGTCGTAATATGAGTCGATGATGAGCGCGAGGAAGCCGACGAGCCCGCCGCCGCTGCCGTCCGACGCCGAGCTCAAGATCCTGCGAGAGCTGTGGGTCCATGGGGAGTCGACCGTCCGGGAGATCCACGAGCGCGTCGCGAGCGAGTGGCCGGTCGGGTACACCACCGTGCTCAAGCTCCTTCAACGGATGCTGGAGAAGGGCCTGGTGACCCGCCACGAGGAAGGTAGAGCCCACGTCTACCGGGCGGCGGCGTCCGAGCAGCGGACCCGCCGCCGATTCGCGCGCGAGCTCGTGGAGCGCGCGTTCGGAGGATCGGTCCGCGGGCTCGTCGAGGCCGCCCTCCCCGCAGGCCGGGCGCGCACTGACGAGATCGAGGAGATCCGGAAGATGCTGAGGAGGATCGAGGAGTGACGGCGCTGGCCCAGGTCGTCGGCTGGCTGCTGCTCGTCTCCGTCGCTCAGGCGGCGATCGTGGCGGCGGTCGTGTGGCTGGCGCTGCGGGTCGTGCCGCAGGACCGGGCGGCCCTCCGTCACGCGATCGCCCTCGGTGGGCTGGTCGTCGTGACGGTCGCGCTCGCGGGGATGACTGCCTTCACACTCGCCGATTGGCGGACGCACCTCGACTGCTGGGAGCGCGCGGAGACGCGAGCCACGGTTCCCGCGGGGTGCCTGTCGCACGGGGTGCCGGCGGACAGGATAGAGAGGGGGGCAACGGGGTCCGGAAAGATCCCCGCGGTTCTGCGGTGGATCCCTGGCTCCCATGTGCCGGTCCTCCCGCAAAGGGATGTGGCCCGCGCCTGGAACGACGTCGCGGACGTCGCCGGCGCGCTCTGGCTCGCCGCCCTGGTCCTTCTGGTGGCTCGGGAGATCCGGGACCGCCGCGTGCTTCGCGCCGTCCTCGCGGGATCAAGGCCGATCCTCGATCCGGATGCGCTCGTCGCGCTCCGCGGTGTCGCCGCGGAGCTCGATCTCCGGGTTCCGGTACGTCTCAGGGAGTCCAGCGCGGTGAGCACACCCTGCGTGGCCGGCTCGATCCGTCCGGTCGTCTTGCTTCCGGACGGGCTCCTGTCCGCGTTCCACCCGCGTGAGTTGCGTGCCGTCCTGGCCCACGAGCTCGCGCACGTGCGGCGGCGCGATTGGCTGACCGCCGCGCTCCAGCGCTTCGCCTGCCTCCTCCTGTTCTTCAATCCCTTCGTCGGGCGGATCTCCCGGCGGATACGTGACGAGAGGGAGGCGGCCTGCGACCGGGTCGGCGCCACCGTCGGAACGCGCTCGAGACCCGAGTATGCCGAGATGCTGCTCGTCCTGGAGGGGTTCCGCTCGATGCCCGGAGCATCCCGACTCTCGCTCCCCCTGCTCGGGGAGAGCGAGCTTTCGAGCCGGGTCCGGCGGCTCCTGGCCCCTCCGACCCGCCGAGTTCCCGCCCGCGTCGCCGCGCTCGTCCTCGCGATCCTCGCGATCGCGGCGACGGGGCTCTTCGTACGTACCTCGCTCACCGTGACCGCGCTCGGCTCCTGGGCAGTGATGGCCGAGGACGTCGAGCGACGGGAGGCCCCTATCAACTGATCCCGCATGGCAAGGTTCACTGATAACGGCACCCATGGATACGACGAACGTCGTAGAAAGGAGCAGATAATGCGGTCCTCGCTCGTACTGGCCCTCGCGCTCACTTCGCTCCCTCGACCGGCCCTGGCGCAGACGGAGAAGCCGAACGTGGCGATCCTCGTGTACGATGGCGTGCAGGTAATCGACCACGCCATCCCGTTCGAGGTCTTCGGCCAGTTCTCGCTCAACAACGTCTACACGGTCGCTTTGGACTCCGGTCCGTTGACGACGTACATGGGGATGCGGATCCTGCCGAACTATACGTTCGACGACGCCCCCCGACCCGACGTTCTCGTGCTGCCGGGGGGCGACACGCGGGACGCGCGGCAGGACCCGGAGATCATGGAGTGGGTGCGTCGCACCGCGGCCGAGACGGACCACGTGCTGACAATCTGCACCGGGACGTTCTTCCTCGTCGGGAGCGAACTTCTCGAGGGCGTTCGGGCGACGACCTGGTACAATCGCCAGGACGCCCTGCGCGAGGCGGCGCCCCGGACCGAGGTGGTGGGCGACGAGATTGTCGTCGACAGCGGCAAGCTCGTGACCGCCGCGGGCTCCGGCATCGAAGGGTCCCTCCAGGTCCTGGCGAAGCTCCATGGGGAGGCGTGGGCCGAGGTCGTACGGCTCAACATGGAGTACGAGCCGATGCCGGAGATCTTCCACGTTCCTCGGGTCGAGCTCGCGGACTTGAACCTGCCGGACGGTATCTACGGTGTGTTCCCGTGGCGGCGGGCGGAGCTCCTCCGGTACAACGGCGATCGGGACGCGTGGGCAATGGCGTGGCGGTTCGATCCGGAGCAGTCGATCGACTCTTTACGCGCGGACGTCTCGGCCGCCATCTCCGCCGAGGACGGCTGGACGGTCGTGGGGGAGGAGACATCGGACTCCAACTGGTCGAGCCGCTGGCTCCTGGAGGGTCGTGACGGGGGAGAGTGGCGCGGTGAGGTGTCGCTCGTCGAGGCCGGGGAGCGGGTCGATCTCGGCCTGTGGGTCCGGCGCGCCGCAGAGTCGTGCGAGAGCGTCGATCCCGCCTGGTCTCCCGACGGTCGCTGGATCGTCTATGTCTCGAGCTGTGAGGGAAACGCCGAGCTCTATCGGATGCGGCCGAACGGCTCGGGCGTCGAGCGGCTTTCGCGGACCCCGGGCGCCGAGCACGAGCCCGCTTTCTCGCCCGACGGGACGCGGATCGCTTACGCCTATCATGTCGATGGGGAGGACCCGGAGATCATGACCATGGCCCCAGACGGCTCGGGCGCGAGCCCGGTGACCGACAACGCGACGATCGGGTGGGGACCGTCGTGGTCGCCGGACGGGACCCGCATCGCCTACGAGAGCACGCGGGAGGACAACGGGGACGTCTGGATCATTGATCTCGAGAGCGGCGCGGAGAGTCGTTTCACCGACGATCCCTCGCGGGACCTCGCCCCGGCCTGGTCTCCCGACGGGTCGACGATCGCCTTCCAGACGGATCGGGAAGGTCGCTACTCCATCTACGGAGTGGAGATCGACGGCGCCGGCGCGCGAGCGCTGGAGAGCGTGCAGGGCGACGCTGTGGCGCCGGCCTGGTCACCGGACGGTGGGCGGATCGCGTTCGCGCACGTCGCCGGTGACGGAAACCGGACGCAGATCTACGTCACCGAACCGAATGGCCCCGCGACTCGCGTGACGCGAAGCGATCGCGCCGACTTCGCGCCCGCCTGGTCCCCGGACGGCCGGCGGATCGCCTTCATCGCTCGCGGGGGGACGGGCACCTGGGACGTCTGGGTCGTCGACGCGGACGGGTCGAACGAGACCCGCTTGACCTTCGGGGGCGACCCGCCGGCCGACGCCGACTAGGTGTGATTCACGGGAAGGTTGTTCACCGGGGCTCCATGAGCGAAGCTGAGTTGTCTCTCACGCAACCAGCCACTCACGGCGGATCCCCGGTGAACATCCACAAGAATGCACGCCTGACGCCCGCAGGTCGAGCCCTGATGCTTCAGCGGGTCGCGGCGGGGGAGTCGCCGCAATCAGAAGCGCCCTTACTCTCGCCACGGCGCTGGTGGCATATGCCCGCTCGTATCGCAGTTCGAAGGAGCGAGCGGCCGCGCTCCCCCGCTTCATCTCGTGGTACAATCAAGAAATCCCGCCGACGGAGTCGTCGAATGGTCGCTCGCATCGAGCCGCGATGACGGAGGGTCGTGGACCACGCTGTAGTCGATGCACATGAAACACGTCGATAACCTCGGCGGGCCGATCAGGGGCTTGGCTCCTCCTCCATGGTGAGGATGACGCCGCTCGATCTCCCGTCCTGGTTGAGGAGCGGTGCGCAACCCACCCGGCAGAGGATTTGCTTGCCGCGCCGGTTCACCGCCTCCAGCGTTCCGAACTCCTGTTCCATCGTTCCGTCGAGGCATTTCCGGATGCCGTCTTCGATGACTGCGATCGGCAGCCCGATGTCGAGCCCGAGGAGCGAATGGCCGAGTGCCTCGTCGCTTCGCAGGCCCCACAAATCCTCAGCGTGAGCGTTCCAGCCGGTTACCTCGAGGTCGCGGTTCAGGATCGCAACCCCCATACCGAAGCTTCGCATCAGAGATTCCAGGAACGCGTTCTTCTCGAGCAGGACGTCGCCATGCTCTTGCAGGTCGACGTTGATCGTATGGAGTTCTTCGTTGCTGGACTGGAGCTCCTCGTTCATCGTCTGGAGTTCCTCGTTCGTCGACTGGAGCTCTTCGTTTGTGGTCTCCAGCTCCTCCACGGTCGATTGGAGCTCTTCGTTGGTCGTCTCCAGCTCTTCGTTCGTGGACTGGAGTTCCCCGTACGCTACTTCCACGTCCTCCTTGGACCTTCGCAGGTCCTCGCGCAGCCGATGGGTCTCCGTCACATCCAGAAACGTCAGATTTACTCCCAGAAGTTGGCCGTCGCCGTCGGGGACCGGGGCGACTGTTACGTCCAGGAACTGGAGTCCCCCTTCCGGAAGCGCGCGCTCGATGGCGGGCAGGGTACGAGCCATCCGCTCCGTCCGGACCTCCTCGATCACCGACCTGAGCTCCAACGGCCGATACGAGAGCTCCACGTCCTGAAAGAGACGGCCCTGGTCACTCGGGGTCAGACCGAACATGGCACGGGCGCGATCGTTGATGAGGGTGATCCGTTCCTCCGCATCGATCACGACCTGGGCGTAGGCGTCGGTCGCGAGCGCCTGCTTCCGTAAGCGCTCCTGATTGGCCGCCCGTGTGCTCGCCTCACCGAAGGAGGTCTGGGCCAGCACGTAGGCCCGGTCCAACAGCTCCGGCTTCGGCACCTTCCGGAAAACGCGATACTTCAGGTTGGTGGGTGTGAAGAGGTCCCCCTGACGCAGCAGCATTTCGGCCTTGCCGAGGAACAGGAATCCGGGAACGTTCAGTGCGAAATGAAAGCGGGCCAGGATCCGGGTCTGAAGCTCGCCGTTGAAGTACATGATCGTGTTGCGGCAACTGATCAGATCGACCCGGGAGATGGGCGCGTCTCGCACGAGGTCGAGCGCGCCGAAAACCACAACGCGCCGGAACTCCGGACGGAATGTCCGCCGGGTCCCGGTGTCCTCGAAGTATCGCGCCCGCAGCGCTTCCGGCACGTCCTCCACAGCCGCGGGCCGGTAGCCGCCCATGCGCGCCACCGTGAGCGCGCCTTGATCCAGGTCCGAGGCATAGATCCTCACCCGCCTGAGGAACTCCTCCTCCCCCAACGCCTCGGCGAAGACCATGGCCATCGTGTACGCCTCCTCGCCGGTAGCGCAGCCCGCGACCCAAACACGAATCGGCTCGTCCGGACTCTTGGTGGCGAGGATCTCGGGCACTGCCTCTTCGGCCAGGAACTTCCAGCTCTCGGGGTCGCGGAAAAAGCTCGTCACGTTGATCAGGAGCGTGTCGAAGAGCTTGGGGAACTCCTCGGGGTGCGTTTCCAGGTATTCCTGATACTGTCGGTACGTCTTCACTCCCGCATCGGACATCCGCTTCCCGATCCGACGCTCGACGTTCGGGCGTTTGTAGTCGGTGAAGTCGAAGCCTCGCTGCTCGTGCAAATACTCGAGCAGCTCGCTGAGCTCGAGGTCCTTCGAAGCAGTCATGGCGCGGGAACCTCCTGGCCCAGTAGGCCGATGAGCGCGGGAGCGATCTCGTCGAGCGGCAGGACCCGGTCGACGTCCCCGGTTCGGATCGCCGCGCCCGGCATACCGAAGAACTCGGACGATGCCTCGTCCTGCGCGATGACGAGACCTCCCTCCTTGGCCATGGCGCGGACTCCGTTCGCCCCGTCAACGCCTGTGCCGGTTAGAACGACCGCGATCGCGCGCTCACCGCAGCTCGCAGCCACCGATTCGAAGAGCAGGTCCGCCGAAGGCCGCACGAAGTGGACAGTCTCGGTCTGCGTGAGGCTCAGTCTTCTGCCGGGGTTGACGAGCAGATGATGCCCGGGAGGCGCGACGTAGGCGGTTCCCTTGACCAGGCGTTCCCCGTCTTCGGCCTCCTTGACGGGCACGGAGGTTGCCCGCCCAAGGATCTTGACGAGGTGACTGGGATGGTCGGGATCCAGGTGCAGAAGGATCACCAACGAGGCGGGCATGGGTTGCGACAGGCCCGAGAGCACGCGTGTCAACGCACGGATACCTCCCGCAGAAGCGGCCATGGCAACGACATCGTACTGAGAAGATCGAGTCCGACGAGGAGAGTCGGGCTCGCGGGGTGGAATTTCCATGAACCGCCTTCCAACGGTATGCGTGATCGGGAAGATGACCTGGGTTGCTCCGAACGTCAATCGACGCTGCGTCGTCCCGGGCGGGTCAGGGCCTGGAGTTGCCGCATGAGCTCGGTCGTTCGACTCATCTCCGCCGCCACCCGCTGTTGCAGCGCTTCCATTCGCTGTTTGGCGTCCTCTGGTTCGGTCTCTACGACGAGCTCTCCCTGGAGAACACGCAGGCGGTGGCGCAATGCCGGCGAAACGGACGTTCCGTACCGCGTCCTCAAGGTGCGAGAGAAACTTCGGATCGCCTGAGCGGCCGTGGCCGGATTCCCGCCCCGCTCATACAAGTCCACGATCTGTTCCAAGATATCTTCCCGAAACGGCTCCAGGTCCAGGGCCCGCTTCAGCCAGTGCACCTGACCTGTCGTGTTGCCCCGCCGGTCCTCTTCGCGTGCCAGGATGAGCGCGGTCTCGAGCGACCTCTCCGTCAAACGACTTCGCTCACGGTCGACCCACTCCAGGAACGCGCTGGATGCCCGTGCATACAGGAAACCGGGCAGGAATTGGCCGCGTACGAGCTTCATCGCTCGTGCCGGTTCGTTCATGTCGAGCGCGATGTCGAAAAGCAAGACGTCGCACCGGAGCCGCTGAGGATCGACGCCGATCTCATGGGTTCCCCGACCGATGAATAGCTCCGCTCCCAGCCGCCTGGAGAGATAGTGAAGTCCCTGGCGCAGGGCCGACCGCGCCGCCTGCTCCCCGTGCTCGGGCCAGAACAGCGTCAGTAGGGTATCGCGGGAAACCAAATTGCCGGCGTGACCAACGGCGAGGTAGATGAGCAGGGCGAGTCGTTTGGGCTCGAGGGGAACATATTCGCCGTCCGCGCGGCGAACTTCCGTGGTCCCCAGGGTTTGAAGCTCCAAATCATGCCTTTCGTAACGCGTTCGTAACGGCCTTGAAATACAATGATACCGTACTGCTGACTCGATCGCCACGGGAGATCGGCAGGACTTCTGTTATCAGCGAAGCGGGGTGTTGGGGGGGGGAACTCCCCCCCCCGACATCAAACTCCTAGACGAGGGACAAAGAGATGACGGTTTCCCTGGCCAGCTTAGCAGACTCCAGATCCCTCGCGGCGCTGACTCCTCCAGCCCGGCTGGCCCTCGGCGAAACCGCCCGGCTGGTGGAGTTCCATCCGGAAGAGCGTCTGATCCCGTGGGGGGAGCACCCCCAGCGCCTCCTGATCCTGGTCCGAGGGCTGGCGAAGCTCGTTAGTGTCACGGTCAACGGCCAAGAACGGATCCTGAACATCTATCGGGCCCACGATATGGTGGGGCCGGATGTCCTGATGGACTGCAGCCCGAGCCAGCATGACGTGATGGCCATGAGTCACATTCAGGCGCTGGCGATCAGCCGCCGTGACCTGTTCATTCTCTGCCGCTCGCATCCTTCCATGCTGATGGCGCTCAGCCTGGAGGTTACACGGCAGCTTGCGGCAATGACCATGCGCGTGATGACGGTCGCGTCCCAGGAGGTGCCGGTTCGACTTTCGCAACTCTTGCTCGAGTTTGCGGATGGCAAAGATTCTCGCCGTGACGCGTTCGTGCCGCTCGAATATCGTCTGACACATGAGACGATGGCCAAAATTGTCGGTGCCAGCCGGCCGCACACATCGACCGTTCTACGCGATCTCGAAAGCCATGGAGCCGTACAGCGGCGAACGAGCTCGGGACTGATGGTCCGTCCCCTGCGCCTCCGGCAAATCGTCGAAAACGGGTCTTTCAGCGAACCCGCAATGACGAGATCCGTCGCGCGGAGCGCCTGACGGCGCATCATCGAGACGCTCGCCGAGCTCGACGCGCCGCTCCTCGTCATCTATGGAGATCGT
>DATKCO010000009.1:0-16794 GCA_035513155.1 Gemmatimonadota bacterium
GCCGTGAGCGCGGTGTAGTGGCCGGAGCGGTCGGTACGGAACCCCGCCGCGCCCGCTTCCGCTCCGACCGTCGCGAGCATGTGCCGGATGTCGTCGGCGGAGGTCCCCATGTCGGTGTCGGGCTGGTAGGTCCGGCTCCGGAGGTGGTCCGCGATCGCGGCCCCGAACGCGGCCAGGCGTCGGCGGCGCTCGGCCACGGGCGCCTCCGGGTCCCCCACCACCCCCGCCTTCGCGCCACCCTGCGGGAGCCCCGCCAGCCCGTACTTCAGCGTCATTCTCCCCGACGACTCGACGATCTCCTCCACGCCGAGATCGGGCGTCAGTCGGAGGCCACCGAGGGATCGACCGCGCACGGTCGTGTCGATCGCGAGGTACCCCAGCACGCGGTCCCCGTCCCGCACGGTCTCCAGGTACGGCGGCCGGATCCCGGGCACGGCCGTCATCCCTGCCGCGCGAGGTCGGCGTCCCGGACCGCCAGGCGCTCGAGCCAGCGGCGGAGCGACGCGTTCTCGGGACGCTCGAGCTTCGGGTCGCCATCGACGAGGTCGAACGCGGCGTCGCGGGCCGCGGCCAGGAGGTCGATGTCCCGCTCGAGGTCCGCGATCCGGAAGTCGGGGTTCCCGTGCTGTCGGGTGCCGAAGACGTCACCCTGCCCGCGCAGCCGGAAATCCTCCTCGGCGATCATGAATCCATCGTGGGTGGCGGCGAGTACGCGCGCTCGCTCCCGCGCCCCGGCGCCCGCCCCGGACGAGACCACGAGGAAGCAGTGGGCCGCCTGCTCGCCACGCCCCACGCGCCCCCGGAGCTGGTGGAGCTGGGAGAGGCCGAATCGCTCGGCGTGCTCGACGACCATGAACGTCGCGTTCGGCACGTCGACACCGACCTCGATGACGGTCGTGGCGACCAACAGGTCGACCTCGCCCGCGGCGAACGCGCGCATCACCCGGTCCTTCTCGTCGGAGGCCACGCGACCGTGGAGGAGCGCGACCCGCGCGTCCGGAAACCTCCCGGCGAGCGCCTCGTAGCCGGAGGTCGCGTCCTTGAGGTCGATCGCCTCCGACTCCTCGATCAACGGATAGACGACGTACCCCTGCTCGCCTGCCGCCAGCCGTTCGGCGACAAAGCCGTAGAGCCGCTCGCGCTGGCGCTCGCCGAGCACGCGCGTCTCGACCGGCTTCCGGCCCGGCGGGAGCTCGTCGATCCGTGACACGTCGAGATCGCCGTAGAACGTGAGCGCCAGCGACCGCGGGATCGGCGTCGCGGTCATGACGAGGACGTCGGGGACGGCGCCCTTGCGGGTCAGGGCCAGCCGCTGGGCAACGCCGAAGCGGTGCTGCTCGTCGATGATCGCGAGGCCGAGTCGCCGGAACTCGATCCCCTCCTGGATCAGGGCGTGGGTACCGATCGCGAGGTCTACCGCACCCTCCGCGAGCCCACCCGTGATCCGCGCGCGCGTCCTGCCCCCCACGCTGCCGGTCAGGAGCGCGGCCGTGACCGGCGCGTCTCCGAGAAGCCGGCCGATCGTGCGGGCGTGCTGCTCCGCCAGGATCTCGGTCGGTGCCATGAGGGCACCCTGGAAGCCGTTCTCGATCGCTCGCAGGAGCGCGAGCAGGGCGACCACCGTCTTCCCCGACCCGACGTCGCCCTGAAGGAGCCGGTTCATCGGACGCGTCCCGCGCATGTCGCGATAGATCTCGGAAAGGGTCCGGCGCTGGGCGCGGGTCAGCTCGAACGGGAGCGCCCGACCCACCCGCGGCACGATATCGCCCTCCTTCGCCATCGCGATCCCGGTCTCCGGTCGGCGCCGCTCCACCGCCTTGAGCGCCAGCCGGAGCTCCCACCAGAAGAGCTCCTCCCACGCGAAGCGTCGGCGGGCGCGGTCGCGGGCGAGCGGCGCCTCGGGCCAATGAAGGTCGGCGAGAGCGGCCTGGAGCGGCGGCAGCCCGTGCTGCTCGCGGAGTCCGGGAGGCAGCGGGTCCTCGACCGGGCCGAGCCGGTCGAGCGCGGTTCGCGTCCAGCCGCGAAGGGCCTTCTGGCTGACGCTCTCGGTCAGGGGGTAGATCGGGAGCATGCCCCCGGGAGCCTCCCCGTTCCCGTCGTCGTCGACCACGTCGAACTCGGTCGGCGCGACCTGGGGGCGACCCTGGAACCGGCTCACCGCCCCGATGGCCCGCAACCGCCGCCCGCGGACGAGTTGGCTCGTGACCCACGGCTGATTGAACCAGACGAGCTGGACCACGCCCGTACCGTCGTCGAGCAGCGCGCTCACGAGGCTCCGGCGGCCGCGCAGCTTTCGCTCCCCCACCGACTTCACCGTGCCTTCCACCGTGACGGTTTCCCCTTCCCGGAGGTCGCGGATCGGCGTCGCATGGCGGGCGTCGAAGTAATCCCGGGGATAGTGGAGCAGGAGGTCTCCGACCGAGCGGATGTCGAGTCGCGCCAAGTCCTCCGCCTTCCGCGGACCGACGCCGGGCAGGAAGCGGACGTCGTCGTCGAGCCGGAGCGGCGCGCTCAGCGGAGGAGGCCCTCCGCGAACGCGGTCGGGTCGAAGGGCGCGAGATCGTCCAGCCCCTCGCCGAGACCGACGAACTTGACCGGCACCCCGAGCTCCCGGCGGACGGCGACGACCACGCCTCCCCGCGCGGTGCCGTCCAGCTTGCAGACGACGACCCCGGTGACCGGCAGCGCCGCGGCGAACGTGCGCGCCTGGGCGAGCGCGTTCTGCCCGGTGGTCGCGTCGAGACAGAGGAGGGTCTCGTGGGGGGCGCCCTCCAGCCGCTTCCCGGCCACCCGGGCGACCTTCCCGAGCTCGGCCATGAGGTCCGACTGGGTGTGGAGCCGGCCGGCGGTATCGGCGAGCACGTAGGTCGCGCCCCGGCCGATCGCCGCGTCGACCGCGTCGTAGACAACCGCGGCGGGGTCGCCGCCCGCCTGCCCCGCCACGACGGGGACGCCGAGCCGCTCCCCCCACACCCGCACCTGCTCGATCGCCCCCGCCCGGAACGTGTCGGCGGCCGCCAGGAGCACGGACTCCCCGGCTGCCTGGAGCCGCCGCGCGAGACGCGCCAACGTGGTCGTCTTGCCGACGCCGTTGACGCCGACCAGCAGCACGACCGTCGGCGGCTTCACGGCCCGCGCGAGATCATGATCGGGATCGCCTTCCTCCAGCAGCTCGATCAGCCGCGCCATCAGGAAGTCCTTGAGCTCGCGCTCGGTGCGGAGCTTTCCCTTCCTGGCCTCGATCTCCACCGCCTCGGTGAGGTGCAGGGTCGCGGTGACGCCGAAGTCGGCCGCCAGCAGCCGCTCCTCGAGCGTCTCGATCGCCGCCTCGTCGACGCCCTTGACCAGGACGGCGACGTCCATGAGCGCGACGTCCTTGATCCGCTGCCACAGCCCGCGCCGGGTGGCGAAGTCGCGATCCTCCTCGCGGCGCTCGATCCGCTGGCTCACTCCCTGCTCCTCCCCCTGCTACCTTGAGGCTCCATGTCGACGGTGACGTTCCTCTCCGACATCCATCTGGGGGCCCATCCGACGGCCGTCGAAGCCGCCAAGGAGCGCGACCTCACCGCGCTCCTCGACGGTCTTGCCGCCGGCTCGACCCTCTACCTCCTGGGCGACGTCTTCGACTTCTGGTTCGACTACGACGAGCCGCCGCGTCGCCACGGCCCCGTGCTCCGCGCCCTCCAGCGGGCGCGGGAGCGGGGTGTCACGGTCGCCTTCATGGGCGGAAACCACGACTACTGGGTGCGCGCCGGACGCGGCCCGGGGTGGCTGGAGCGCACCCTCGATCTCCAGGTGCTCGACGATCCCCATGTGGCGCGCCACGACGGGCTCTCGCTGCTCCTCACCCACGGGGACGCCCTGGGCGGGGCGCGCGGCGCGTACCGCTGGGTGCGGGCCGTCCTCCGGCACCCGGCGTCGATCACCGCCTTCCGGCTCCTTTCGCCCCGCATCGGCCACTGGCTCGCCGACCGGACATCGGCCGGGAGCCGCCATCGGCACGACGAGGCCGCTCTCGCCCGCCATCGGGACAGCCTGCGCGCGGCCGCCGCCCGGGAGCTCGCCCGGGGGGAAGTCGACGCGGTCGTCGCGGGCCACGTCCACTCGCCCGAGCGGAAGGAGCTCGACGGGGGCGTCTACCTGAATCTCGGCGACTGGACGATTCATCGCACCTACGGCCGGCTGGAGGACGGGAGGCTCTCGCTCGAGCGGTACCGGGGGATGTCCCGGCGCGGCCGCTAGGCCGGCCCGGCGGCCACGACCTCGACGCCGCCGATCCGCCCCTGCAGGAACCGCTGGCCCACGCGCAGGAACAGGTCGGGCAGGTCGCTGACCAGGAAGCGGTGCGCGGGCGGGTCGGCCTCGGCCTCGAGGCCGCGCTCGGCGAGCAGCGCCGCCACCTCGCGCGCGGTCTCCTCGGCGGAATCGATCAGCGTGACGCCGGGACCGACGGCCTCCGCGATCACGGGAGCCAGCAGCGGATAGTGGGTGCAACCGAGGATCAGCGTGTCGATCCGGTCCTCGCGGAACGGGGCCAGATACTCCCGCGCCACCTGCCGCGCGACCGGATGGTCCGTCCACCCCTCCTCCGCCAGGGGCACGAACAGCGGGCATGGGCGCGAGACGACCTCCAGCTCCGAATCGAGGGCGAGCAGGTGGTCCCGGTACGCCCCGCTCGAGATCGTCCCGTAGGTGCCGATGACCCCGATCCTGCCGGTCGACGTCCGGGCGACGGCCGCACGGGCACCAGGCCCCACCACGCCCACGATCGGCAGGTCGAACTCCTCGCGCAGCACGGGGAGCGCGCGGGCCGTCGCGGTGTTGCAGGCCACGACCACGACCTTGACCCCGTACGTCGTCAGGAGCCGGACGTTCTCGATCGAGAACCGGGTGACGGTCTCCTTCGACTTCGGTCCGTAGGGCACGCGCGCCGTATCGCCGAAGTAGATCAGCGACTCCCGCGGCAGCCGCTCCATCAGCGCGTGCATGACCGTGAGCCCGCCGATCCCGGAATCGAAGACCCCGATCGGCCGGGCGGCCTCGATCACGGACCCGCTCCCACCGGGAGCCGGAGTGACGCGCGCACGCGCCCCGACGGATCGGCATCGACGCGGAGGGGATCGAGCTGGGCGGCGACGTACGCGTCGACCGCGCTGAAGATCACCGCCAGGGCCGCGTAGGCGTAGTAGTCCTCGCGGCGGCCCTCCACCTGCCCCAGGTCGGCGCGGATCGTGCGGGCCTCGATCGTCTGGTCGAACGCCTGCTCGGCGAGGACCGGGTCCTCAGGGAGCCCCTCCGGCGGCTCGGCGAAGAACGCCTCCCGCGCCGCCTGCAGATCGTCCTGGAGATCGAGCGCGCGGCGCTGCTCCCGGTAGCCGAGCCAGGCGAAGCCGATCTCGGCCAGGGCGAAGCCGATCCCGCGGATCGGGTGACCCGTGTACCACTGGCCCCATCCGGGCAGCAGGAACGAGCGGATGGCCGCGTTCCGCGGATTTCGCGGCAGGCGGTCCTCACTGGGGACGGCGGCGAGCTCGGTCTGCGCCGCGCCGCCGCGGAAGCGCGGCGCGAGGATCGGCACGGTGTCGGCCGGCGCCAACCCGAACTGCAGCGCATCGAGCGGGATCGGCTCGGAGGGCCGGACCTCCTGGGCGACCAGCGGCGCGGCGAGCAGGGAGAACGCTACAGCCGCCAGGAGTCCACGCCATGGAACGACTCCTGACGCTCCGATCAAGTCTTCGACCCCGAGATCGTGTAGACCAGGTCGACTTCGATGAAACTGCCCGGCTCCACCTCGCAGTTCAGACGATTCGTCCGTGTGGCGCTGAGGCCGGTCGTCGTGGCCGTCCCGGTGAACGTCGAGCCGCCGCTAAGGATCTCACATCCGGCGACCTCGAGAAGGGCGTCGAGGAAGGGGATCGTGATCGTGAACGTCAGGACGCCCGCGCTCGAAACGGTGCCGCTGATGGTGCCCTGGTCCTGGACGCCCTGACAATCCTGCGTCTCGGCGATGGTGATCGTGCCGGAGAACGAGGTCCCTTCTTGAGTCGTGATGATGAGGAGACCAGGGCAAGACAGGGTACCGACGCCGACAATCTCTCCCTGATGCGTGATCGTGTACTGTCCACGGATGTCCTCCACCGGCGTCCCCATGGGGCCTCCGCCTCCACCCCCACTGCTGCACGCCAGCGTCAAGCCCAGGATCCCGGGGAGGATCCCGCTGAGCACGGATTTCATGGCCATCTCGGATCGGCTCCTGGAAGAAGGACGGTGGGCCCCGGAAGCGGTGAATCTATCGCGGGAGGTCGCGCCCAGCGAGCCGCGGCGCCTTTGCGGGGGATCGGCGACCCGCCAGATTGGTCCTGTGTATCGGCCACGTCTTCCCGCCGCCGCACACCCGCTCCTTGCCGGAGTGCTCGCCGCCGGCTGCGCGACCGTCGGGCTCGAGGATCTCACGGCTCCGACGCCCGTGCCGGCGGGCTCGTGCGTGGCCATCGGCTTCATGGGCGGGCTGGACGCGTGGAACGACCGATCCAAAGGCGCGCGCCGGCTGGCGCTCGACCTCCGGGACCCGGCGGAGTCCCGCTATGCGGAGACATTCGAGAACCGGCGCCTCGACCTGGCCACCGAGTTCGTGCGTCGATCGCTCGACGCGGACCGGGACGGCGCGCTCGGCCCCGCCGAGCGCGAGCGGGCGCGGTGGGTGATCTACGGCCAGAGCCTGGGTGGCAATTCCGCCACCTGGCTGGCCCGCCGGCTGGCCGACCTGGGGATCGAGGTCGAGCTCCTGCTCCTCCTCGACAGCGTCGGACCCTGGGACGAGCCGGTCCCGGACAACGTGCGCCACGCCGTCGCGCTGTTCCAGGACGAGGGATGGTTCATCCGCGGCGAGGCGTCACCCGCGGCGGTCGATCCCGCGGCCACGACCGTCACCCGCCGGGAGTTCGACTACGACCTACCGCCGGGCTCCACGATCTCGATCGCGGACCTCCCCTGGTGGAAGACCGCCTTCCGGGTGGCCCACAGCCGGATGGACCGCGACCCGCGCGTGTGGGAAGTCGCTCGCTCCCTGACCGCGGAGGCCTGCGGAGCCAGGTGAGCCACGATCAGAACCGCTCGCCCTTGGCCTCCCGTAGATGGCTTCCCACGGGGCGGATCCGCGGCCACATCGTCCAGAAGTAGATCCCGAAGCCGACGAGCTGCGCGACCCCGGCCGCGGCGACGACCGCGCCCAACCAGGGGGCCCGAACTCCGCTGCTCGCGACCTCGCCACCGATCCGCACCGCGGTGGCGATCGCCAGCGTCCAGTACGCGAGGTCGATCCGCGCCGGGCGATAGCGGGTGTCGCCCTCCGGCGGCTTGGGGAACAGCCACAGCGCGACGCCGAGGATCAGGAACATGACGAAGCCGAGCTGGACGGCGTGGGCGTGGGCGGAGACCAGGTAGCGATCGGGCCAGACCCCCAGGAGTTCACGCTGCACGAGCATCCACCCCCCGAGGACGAGACCTGCCATCAGGAATCCGATGCCCGTCTTGATGAACCGCCGGACGTTCGTGTGCACGGCCGTTTCCTCCCGGACCTGGCGGCCCGACCTAGTGGCTCGCGGTGGCGAGGTCGGCGGCGCCGACCTGGATCAGGCCCACCGCTCCCTTGTCCGCGTCCGCGAACGCGTGGGTGACGAACGCGTACACGCCCTCCCCACTGGCCCCCTCTTCGAAGACGGTCTCGAACACAGCGCCGCCGCCCGCCGGCACTCCGTAGGTCTGCACCCCGGTCAGCGCGTGCGCCGGATCGGCGTCCGGATAGACCCGGTCGAAGACGGCACCGACGACGTGGAACTCGCTGGACAGGCTCGGTCCCGCGTTGACGACGAAGAATCGCACCCGGTCGCCGACCTCGGCGCGGAGGGGATTTTCCTTGTACTGGAATGCCTTGCCGTTGAACACCACGTAGCGCGCGTCACGCGAGCGCGCGGCCTCGTAGTCGGGGCCGGCCAGTTCGCTGGTGCCCGAGGCGTTCGGATAGAACTCGCTCTGGACGAGCACGAACTCCTTGTCGGCCTTCGTCCCCCAGCCATCCGCCGGATCGACGATGATCGCCATGTACATCCCCTGCATGATGTGGAGCAACACCGGCGGGGTGCCGCAGTGGACCATGAACGCCCCCGCGTCGCGGGCCTCGAACTCGAACGTCAGCTCCTGGCCGGGGCCGATCGTCCGGAAGGCCTCGTTCATCGGTATCCGCGCCGAGTGGAGATCGATCGAATGACCCATCGGCGACTCGTTGACCAGCGTGATCCGCACCGTGTCGCCCTGACGGACCCGTAGCGCCGGTCCGGGAACCGTTCCCCCGAACGTCCAGCCCTCGTAGGTCTTCCCGTCCGCGATCTCGATCGTCTCGTGTGTAATCGGGATGCGGAACTCCTTGATCCGAGCCCGCGACGGCTCCGGCGCCGTGGCGTCGAAGGCCGGCGAGACGGCGGTGCGGGTGACTCCGAAGTCGACGCGCTGGACTTCGTCCGTACCACCGCGCGCCGCCGCGATCGCGATCGCGGCGACCGACAAGGTCACTAGAGCCCCCATTCCCCAGAGCGTTCCCCGTACCGACATCGTTCCTCCGTTGGTGAGATGAAAATGCGTTTCAACGATGTTCGGAAACTAGGGGTGCCCGGGCGGTCGCGGCGTCGGGATCGCGCCGAGTCCCAGCGTGGTGAATAAGCCCGACGGTCGTCGGGAGAATCCCTACGTCCGGGGATTCGGTTGGTGGCGGGAACGTGTGGGAATCGAACCCACCCGGGCGCTTCGAGGTCGGGCCCCAGTCACGACGGAGGGGTCCTTCAGGATTCCCCGGGGATTTCCTTTGGTTCCGTGGCTTCCGCTGCGGACTTCCACACCGTTCGATACCACTCCTCGAAGTCCTGGGCTGCGGCTTCCGAGTACAGGATGGGTCGTCCCCCCCGACTCCGGATCCACTCCCCGTCCTCCACGTTGAAGGCCCGGACCAGGACCGGCACGTCCCGCACCATGGCCAGAAGAGGGGCATTGTCCTCGGTTCGCCGGATCGTCGAGACGACGATGCGGGCCCGGTCCGCTCCGGCAGCCCGGAGGACCTCCACATCGGAGACGTCGCCCCGGAGCGCGGGAACCAGGGCGTCCCGGATGTATTGGACGAGGACCGGGTCGTCGTCCACCACCACGACCTCGTTGGGGGTCACGACGAGGAGTTCCAGGAGGGTGAGCCCGTTCCTTCCGCATCCCAGGAGGAGAAGATGGTCCTCCGGCCGCTTCTCGAGAGACTCCCCCCGCTTGAACGGATGCCGGTGGACCAGGGCCCAGGTCACCCGGTCGGTGGTGAGGAACGGCGTAAGCATCATCGTGGCCAGGGTGGTCAGGGCGATGACTGTGAACACCCCGGGGGCGAGCTGGCCCAGGATCACACCCTGGAGGCCCACCACCAGGGAGAACTCGCTGGTCTGGGAAAGGAGAAGCCCGCTGGACAGGGCCGGCCGGGCCGAAAAACCCATCCGCTCCGCCACCACGGCAACCAGGGGGGGCGTGACCACCAGGACCGCGAGCGCCAGGACACCGGCATGGAGCACCTCCGGGGCGGTGGGCAGGGGCAGGACCGCCCCCAAGGCTGTGAAAAAGAAGGCATTGAAGAAGTCGGAAAGGGTCTTGAGCTGACCCCGGACCAGGGAGCTCACCGGGAACCCGGACAGCGCCAGCCCGGCCAGGAACGCCCCGGAAACCAGGGGAAGCTGGAAGAGGTTAGCCAGGCCCAGGAAAGAGAACAGGATCGTCAGGATCACCAGAAGCAGGGTCTCCTCGTCCCCCGCCAGACGCTGGACCGCGAACGGTGCTACCCACCGAAGGACCACAGCGGCCAGGGCTACCAGCGCAAGAGAGGCCAGCACCCCGCTGACCAGGGCCTCGGCTCCGTGGTGGAGCCGGGTCACCACGGGGATCAGGAGGATGATCAGAAGGTCCTGGAGGAGGAGCACCCCGGTGACGAGCCGCCCGAAGGGCTCGAAGAGCTGGCGCTTCACCTGGAGCACCCGAACCACGACCAGCGTCGACGAGGCGCTCAGGGCAAGGGCCAGGTAGGCAGCGGTTTCTTCCGAGTATCCCATAAGGAGGCCGAGCCCGAACCCCACCGCCCCCAGGACCAGGAACTGGGCCAATCCCACCGCCAGAGCGGCCTTCCGCTGAAGGCGGAACCGGCCGGGGTTGAGCTCGATCCCGGCCACGAAGACCATGACGGTGACGCCGAGGATCAAAGCGTCTTCCAGGAACGGCTCCGGAAGGGAGATCAGGGCCGAGGCCGCCACTCCCGACAAGAGGAGGAAGGGGATGGCGGGGAGACCGGTCCGGCGGGATAGGGCGAACCCCGCAGCCCCGGCGAGCAGGAGCACGGTGACGCCGGTCATGGTCCGAACACCCCCTCCTTCTGGAGCTCCCGGGTGATCTGGTCGACTCCGGCCACCCGGGAGTTCAGCAGGTGGGCCACTCCCAGCCCCGCCAGCTCCCTCTCCACCGACTCTTCGAATGCGTGGATGACGGAGGGGATGCGGAACTGGCGTCCCCGGTAGGCCAGAAGGCGATTCACGTCCTCGATCCGGAGGGCCGACACCAGGAGCCGGGCATCCCGGATTCCCGCTTCCTCCAGGACGGAGAGGTATTCCGCGTCACCCAGCATGATGGCGCAGGGGAGGCCCTGGAGCTTGTCCAGGTCCGTGTCCACGGCCAGGACCTGTTCCCCCTGGGCGACGAGGATCTCGACGATCAGCCGCCCCAGGGAGTTCATCCCCACCACGATCACGTGGTCCGCGAAGTGCTCCGTCGACTCCCGGCCGGTCCTTTCCAACCCCTCCTCCCGTGCCCCGAAGATCCGGAGGATCGGGGATCCTTGGAGCCACTCGTAGAGCCGGTGGTTGTACAGGATCATGTAGGACGAGAGGCCGATGGTCACGAGCCCTACCACACCGATCAGGGAGAGGGTTTCCTGGTCGATCACCCCCGCCGCCAGTCCCATGGCGGCCAGGATGAACGAGAACTCGCTGATCTGAGCAACCGTGACCGAGGTCAGGAAGGCCGTCCGCTCCCCATAGCCCATCCGGGCGATGATCCACAGGAAGATGAAGGGGTTCCCGATCAGTACGAAGAGGGACAGGACCACGGCGGGCCACCACACGGTCAGGGCCGCGCCGAACTCCATCCGGATGCCCAGTGAAACGAAGAAGACGGCGATGAAGAAGTTCATCAGGGGGTGGACCCGCCGGCGGAGGTCCCCGTGGTACGGGAGCTGGGCCAGGCTCACCCCGGCGAGGAACGCCCCGATCTCCAGGGACAGCTCCATGATCTCGGCTCCCCAGACCAGGAGGAAGCACCAGGAGAGGGCCCAGATGAACAGGGTTTCCGGCGCGTTGGAGATCCACCCGAAGATTCGCGGCAGGAGCCACCGGGAAGCTCCGAACGCGACCAGAAGGAGGAGTGCCATTCCCAGGAAGGCTTCCACAACCCCCCTCACCATCTCCCCCACTTCCACGTCGTTGGCCTCGCCGATCCCCGCCAGAAAGGTCATGGCGACGATGACCACCATGTCCTGGACGAGGAAGATCCCCACCGCGATCCGCCCGTAGACCGAAGAGAGTTCCTTCTTCTGGTCCAGGAGCTTCACCACGACCACCGTGGACGAGAAGGTGAGAGCCGTGGCGATGAAGACGCTGGCCAGCAGGTCGAATCCCAGGAGGAGGCAGAGGCCGAGTCCGCCCCCCGCCGTGAAGACCACCTGTCCCAGGCCGGCCATCACCGCCACCCTCCCCACGTCCCTGATCTTCTCCAGCGAGAGCTCGAGTCCCACGATGAACAGAAGCAGGGCGATCCCCACCTCGGAGATGATCTCCACGCTGTAGGAGACCTCCACGAGCCCGAGGGTCGGCCCCAGGAGGATCCCCGCCAGGATGTACGAGACGATGGCGGGGATGTGGACCACTCGGGCGACGAACACCACGGCGGTGGCCGCGACGAGGATGAAGCCCAGGTCCCTCAGGAGGGGAGCGTCGATCATGGGACCTGCCGCATGGAGCCCAGGGCGTCCACGGGGTCGACCCCTCTGAGGAGTCGGGCCATCCGGGTGATGAATCGTCGGACGTTGGTGTGCATGGGCCTGGAGTCTGAAGGTCGCGGGAGTCGGGCGCCAGACGCGACGCATCGCCGTGTCTCGCCACTCAGAACCGGTGTGAAGACGAATGGCGGGAACGTGTGGGAATCGAACCCACCCCGGACGCGTCGAGCGCGCCCGATGACGGTTTTGAAGACCGCAGGGGCCACCAGACCCCATCCGCTCCCGCGGGCTAGCCGACCTTCTCGATGCCGGTCACCAGGCTCAGGAAGCCCTCGATCCTCACGCGGTCCCCACGCTGCACCTCGCCGGCGATCGACTCGGGTCCGAGTCGCGCTGACAGCCGGCCGTTGGGGTCGTCCGGGGCGTCCGGATCGCCGAGCACGACGTCCACGTACTCGGCGCCGTGGATCGAGATCGACGTGATCGAGAGCACGACGCCTTCCTGGCCGGGAGCGATCACCATGGAGGAGAAGGTAGGACGGCTCGGGGTCGGCGCAACGCCCGGCGAGTTGTCCACCCCCGGCACCGCGATTACGTTAGCGGAGCGGCCTGGGCCGCTATGATCGCCCGCAGACCGTGACCCCTTGAACGGAGGCGACTCGATGGAGCCCAAGAACCTGAAGGACTTGGAAGTCGGAGCGACGCTGATGCTGGCCAGCGAGATCCAGGAACGCACGAGCGTGAGCCAGGTGTACGAAAAGGTCGACGACACGACGGTCAAGCATATCGAGAGCGGCGAAGCCGTCTCTGTCCCCACCGACGAGATCGTCTACCCCTTCGAGCCGAGCCACGCCGCCAAGCGCCACTGACGGCTGAACGGGATCGGGCCGCGCCTCCGCTTCAGAGGCGGCCAGCCAGATCCTCGAGAAGACCAGCCTCAGCGTCCGTTTCGTACACGAGGGTTCCGTCCCGGCCGACGACGAACACTTTGGGGACGTGAACGAGGTCGCCAGTCCGGGGGTTTCGGGATCGACCGATCCCCCAGGCATCGAGCACGGACTCGACTTCCGGGATCGACCCGCTCGCGACCCGGGCATCGCCTCCCATACCCCAGCGCTCTTCGATCGAAGCGAGGCGCGACGGCGTGTCCCGCCAGGGATCGAGGGTCACGACGATGACGGCCGGCTCGCCAAGCGCTCGCCGCGCGGTCAGAACCTCGTGCACGAGACGGGGGCAGGCGGTGGAACAGTGCGCGAAGGCGAACGCCACGAAGACGGGCCGCCCCCGTAGATCGGCGAGGCGGACCGGCGTCCCGCCGGCCCCGACCAGCTCCAGCGGTGGCGCCGGCCGGTCGATGCGAACCCATGCCGGGTTCGCTGCCGATGCCCGTGTCTCCACCCCCGCCTCGTAGGTCGCCGCCCGGACGCGCACGGCTGCGGCCGCGGCTGCAACCACCAGCGCGACCATGAACCCTGCCAGGGCGAGCCGACCCGGCCCGGAGCCCACCAGGGACCTCGCCTCCGCCCTGAGGTCTCGCCCCCAGATTGCGATCACCTGGCCCAGCATCAGCGCCGGTTGGAGGAACAGCAGCATCCAGCCCTGGGTGTCCGGCAGCCCGGTCGACGTCGTGCCGAAGCATACCGCTCGGGTCCGCGACAGCCAGTCCGGCGCCGCCGTGGGTAGCGGCCACAGAGCGAGCGCCCACCACGCGGCGGTCACCACCATCACGCCCGCCAGCGCCATGCGCGACCATGGGCGACGAGGATGCGTCACCCGATCCGCCATACGAGGGACAGGAGCTTCCAGTTCACGAAGTAGTAGACCGCGAATGCGGCCAGGAAGACGAAGACGAGCACCAGTGTTCCGGTCGTCTTCGGATGCTCATGGTCCGCGCCCGGCGGCAGTGGGGCGGGCGGATGGGTGATCCCGCGGGGTACTCCATGCATCTGCAACGCCATCAGGTCCGTCCTTCCGCACGGATGGTTTCGAGGTCGAACGGCCGGCCGAAGAACACCGACCACACGGTCACGAGGATGTACATCATCCCGCCGAGGGCCGCGATCAGCCCACCGATCGCCATGACCCCGATGACGAGATCCACGGCCGGCGAGTACTGCAGGTCGAACGATGAGTTCGAGAACGTGATGTCCCAGTGACGCCGAGGAACCCCGAACGTGCCCGCGAACGTCATCGCCATCGTGAATACGAGCATCCCGAACGCGAACACGTAGGGCTGGATCTTCGCCAGCGACCAGAAGGCGACCTGCTTGCGAAAGATGAGCGGGATCAGGTAGTACGTCGCGCCCATGAACGCGAGCGCCGTCCCCCCGACCACGGTGGCGTGGAAGTGTCCGGGAATTCGCAGGGTGTTGTGCGCGATCAGATTGATCTGCTCGGTCCCGAACGTCACGCCGGTGATCCCGCCGACGAAGCCGAAGATCACGATCGAGAAGATCAACGAGCTGAAGCCGGGATCGCCCCAAGGCGCCTTGCGCAGCCAACCGAACATTCCCTGGGTCACGCCGCGCAGCCGCTGTCCGACTTCGATGCCCGCGGGGATCGTGAACCCGTGGACCATGCTGGCGAGAACCGCCAGGTACATGGCGTAACTTGTGTTCCACACCTTCCATGCCGGTCCGGCGACGGGATCCACTAGCAGGTGGTGCGCGGCCGCCATGTTGATGAACAGGATGTAGAGCACGAAAGCGGAGCGGCTGATCTTCTCGTTGAGGACGACTGCCCCCACCGTCAGCGCCCCCAGCATGTACCACAGCGCCACCATCGCGCCGAGGTTGATCTGCTGCGCGGAGTGCCCCAGGCCCCAGAACACGAGCCGGTAGACTGCCGGGTCGACGTGCATCAGGCCGAGAGACCAGAAGAACGTGGGAATGTAGATCGCCGCACCGTGGCCGAGCGTCACGACCGCGATGATCGCCGCCGTGAGGGCCCCGAACGTCACCAGGGGAACCGATCCCTCATAGGTACGCTCCCGTTTCGCGACTACGAGAGCTGCGAAGAACAGCCCCACGACGGTTAGCGCGCCGACGGCGAACAGGATCACGCCGAGGTAGTAGCTCCAGTGGGCCTTGAGCGGGACGTAGCTCGAGAACATGACATCTGCGCGACCGGTCCACATCGCCCACTCAACCATCAGCGCTCCCACGACCATCACGACGAACGAGAGCCAGCCGATGCGAGGTGCTGGGACGCGACTGCTGAGGACCACCGGGCCCGCGAAGTACAGGACCGCCATCTCGAAGAACAGGATGAAGAAGATCAGCATGCTCATCCCGTGGATCGTCAGCATGCGATAGAACCAGGCCGGGTCGAGGATGTGCACCACCTGCCAGCGGGTCAGCAGGACGAGCAGCGCGGCTATACCCCCCACGATCAGGAAGATCGTCGCGGCCACCGCGTTCGCCTTGATCAACGCGTCGGCCTGGGAGTGGACCTTGAACCGGGTGACCGGACAGGTCCGGAACGTCTCGCTCATCGCTCACCTCCCCCGTAGGTGACGGTCTGTTCCGACTCGTCGACCACGATCAGCTTGCCGATCATCGCGTGATGACCGATCCCGCAGAATTCGTTGCAGACGATGCGCAGGTCGCCCGCTTCGCCCGGAACGATCCGCAGCGCGTAGTCGTAGTCCGGCACGACCTGCAGGTTGATGTTCATGGGATGGAGGTTGAACCCGTGATTGAGGTCAATGGACGACAAGTGGAGCGTGTACTGGGCGCCCTTCTGGAGTTTGAGGATGGGAACCCAGCTCCACATCCTGGCCAGCAGGTAGACGTCGCTGCCCGGAGGTGGCTCGACGACGGGAATCCCCTGCTCGTTCCCGATCTGGTATTGCTGGATGAACTCGATCGTGCGCTTCTGGAAGGCCGCTGGCTCGACGCGACTCCGGATGCCGGTCGTATTCTGCTTACCCTTCAGATGCCAGAGCGGCATCATGGCGAACAGCACGAGACACCAGCCGAACGCGATCCCAACCCACAGCTTCTCCGCCCTCCCCGCGGGCTTCCACCAGACGCCCTGTGGTGAATCCATGGCCGTATGCACGGCGCCCTACGGGAGCGTCGCCTGGGGAATCCTCATGATCTCGATGAGCCCCCAGAGCGTGTAGAAGACCCCCACCACCGATATCCCGAGGATCAGCAGCAGGAACGGTCGGTCGAAGAGCCTCTGCATGAGAGGGATCTCCAGTTCAACTTCGTGGCGTGCTTCATCGTTCGGTCCCACGGGCGCCTCCTTCCAGGGTCAGGCTCTCCAGGGCCTCGCCGCCTGGCTCGAGCAGCTCGGCCACCATCGTCTCGCGGAAGAAATCGATCACCGGGTCGAAGACCTCCCTCCATCGCTCGTGGGCACCGCACGGCTTGTCGTCGTGACAGCGACGCCGCCCCAGCAGACACAGATCCCGGGAGTTGAACGCGTCGAACGGCTCCACGACCTGGGCAAGCGTGGTCCGGTGCGGGGGGCGGGTCAGGCGAAACCCTCCCCCGGGGCCTCGCTCGGAGGTCACCACCCCCTCGCGGCTCAAGGTGTGGAGGACCTTCGACAGGTAGTTCGCGGGCACCCCGAGACCGGTGGCGACGTCGCTTGCCCGCACCGGGAGGTCCCGAGGCTGTCGGGCCAGGAAGAGGACTGCCCGCAGCGCGTATTCGGACGTTTTGGAGAGCATATCTTGATTTCGTCATGATCATATGATATGTATGCCGCCGTCCGCAACCCCC
>DATKCO010000010.1:0-9752 GCA_035513155.1 Gemmatimonadota bacterium
TGCGGCAGGATCAGGAGCTGGGGGAAGGGGGTCTCGTCCGCGAGCTCCCGGATCGAAAGCGAGAGCGCCACGCGCCCGCTCTCCGCGTTCCGCAGCGCCACCTCGGGCAGCGCGATGCCGCGGGCGAGGAACCGGTCGATGACCCCCAGCCCGGCCAGGATCTCCTGGGTGCCGGGCCAGATCGCGGGGGCCCGCGAGTGCTCCGCAGTCGTCGGGTCCTTTTCGAGGACGAGGACCCCACGTCCCGCACGCGCCAGCCCGAGCGCCAGCGCCAGGCCCACGGGCCCGGCCCCGACGACGACGGCCTCGGGCTCCTGCTCGGAAGGATGCGACTCCAGTCGTCCCATTCGCACCAAGATCGTTGCCCTCTCTTTCACGCCCGCCTAAACTCTATTGATTGACTAAGATGCGGCGCCAGATCGGTGACCTCGTTTGAACCCTGCCGAGTCTTCCCTCCCCTCTCGAGCCGCGGCTTTGCTGCAGAAAGCGGATTCCGGCCAACCCCCTCCGCTGGGCGAGCTGGTCCCGCTCGTCTACGAGGAGCTGCGCCGGATGGCGCACTGGCAGCTCGTTCGTGAGCATCGGAACGTCACCCTGCAGACGACCGCGCTCGTCCACGAAGCCTACCTGAAACTCGTCGACGACTCCCGGGTCACGCGTCGGGGCCGAGCATACTTCTTTGCGGCGGCTGCGCGCGCGATGCGGCAGGTGCTGGTCGACGCCGCGCGTCGACGAGGGGCGGCGAAACGGGGCGGCGGGGCCCCCCTCATGGTCGTGGATTGGGAAGACGAGCGCGTCGACGCGTATGCCTCCGAACTCCTGGATCTGGACCGTGCGCTGGAGGATCTGGGTCGCCGCAATCCGCGGCACATGCAGGTCGTGGAGTGTCGGTTCTTCGGCGGGATGAGCGTGGAAGAGACGGCCGTCGCGCTCGACGTCTCGGCGCGCACGATCAAAGCGGACTGGGCGCTCGCCCGTGCCTGGCTCTACCGATTCCTCGACAGACGCGATCAAGAATGAGTTCCGCGGATCGCTGGGGCCGAATCGAGGAACTGTTCGGATCCCTGTTCGAGATGTCCGTGGAGGAGCGGCAGCGAGCCCTCGATGCCGTCCAGGACGCCGATCTTCGCGCCGAAGTGTGTGCACTGCTCTCGACCCACCAGGAGTTGACGTCCGGCAACGGCGGTTTCCTGGAGGGACTCGACTCGGTCCGAGCGAGCGCGCTCCTCGAGCGATCTCCGACATCCGGGGACCCCTCGACGATAGGCCGCTATCGAATCGTGCGCCGCCTCGCGCGGGGAGGAATGGGGGTCGTTTACCTGGCCCACGACCCCCGCCTGGAGCGCCCGGTAGCGCTCAAGCTCCTGCCCCCCTATTTGAACGCCGATCCGACCGCCGTCCGCCGCCTGGGGGACGAAGCGCGGGCAGCGTCCGCACTCGATCATCCCCACATCGAGACGGTCTACGAGATCGGCGAAGCCGATGACGGACGTGTGTTCATCTCGATGGCCTATTACGACGGCGAAACGCTGCGCGAGCGGATCGGGCGCGGCCCCATGGCCGTTCCCGAGGTGATCGATCTGGGCCTGCAGCTCGCCCGGGGACTGGCCGCGGCTCACCGCAGCGGGATCATCCACCGGGACATCAAACCGGAAAATATCCTGGTGACCGGAGACGGCATACTCAAGATCGTCGACTTCGGCGTCGCCAAGGTCATGCGAGAGGGGCTGGCGAGCGCAGGTCTGCCTCTCGGTACGGCCGCGTACATGAGTCCCGAGCAGACCCGCGGCGAGGCGCTGAATCATCGGACCGATCTCTGGTCCATGGGGGTCGTACTCTACGAGATGATGGCGGGAGCGAGGCCATTCGATGGTGAGGGAGAGGCGCTGATTCACGCCATTCGCAACGATCCGCCCCGGCCCTTGAAGGCTGTCCCGTCCGGCCAGCCGGCCGCGCTGGCGACCATCGTGGGGAGGTGCTTGGAAAAGGATCAGAAGGACCGTTTCGACTCCGCCGACGCTCTCGCCATGGATCTCAGCCAAGTGGTGAGGAGCGCCCACGAGTCGGGCGCCGAGGCGCCTGGAGCTTCGGCTCCTCGGCCTCGTCGTCGGCATGCGCGGATCGCCGCGGCGGCCGCGATTCCAACGGTGCTCATAGCGGCGTTTCTGATGCGAAGCGATCAGGATGTCCCGCCTCTCGCCACGGGCGAAGCCGTGGCACCGGGCATCGCCGTTCTCCCCTTCGAAGTCCGGGGAGAGGATCTCGGTATGTGGCGCGAGGGGATGGTCGACCTCCTGTCCATCAGCCTCGACGGCGCGGCCGGTCTCCGCGCGATCGACAGCCGCACTGTGCTCGCCCGCTGGGGGGAAGCTGTGCATGAGCAAGGCGCGCCGGATCTCGAGAGCGCGCTGGAGGTGGCGCGTGGAACCGGCGCCCGTTACGCAGTGATGGGCAGTGTCGTTTCGAGCGGCTCCGGGATGCGACTCGGCGCACAGATCTACGCGCTATCGGATGGAGCCAGCCTTGCTACTCTCCAGGTCGAGGGCCCGCCCGACAGCCTCTTCGCCCTGGTCGACCGTCTCTCGATCGACCTCCTCGCCGCGATCTGGCAGGGCAGGGAGCTGACTCGCGAGAATGTCGATCTGACCCGAATCACGACCATGTCCCTGCCCGCGCTCAAGGCCTACCTGGAGGGAGAGAGCCTTCTCCGCCGGGGAGACTTCGCAGGCTCCGTGGCCGCTTACGAGCGAGCGATCGCCGCGGACTCCACATTCGCCTTCGCGCTGTACCACCTCGGGATGGCCTATGGATGGGTCGGGGATCCCGTGAACCAGAATCAGTCCTATCGGCGCGCCCTTCGGCACGCGGGACGCCTGCCCGAGCGCGAGGCGCTGCTTCTGCGCGCGACGCTGGAGTACCACACCGTGGTGCTCGATCACCGGACCGTGGTCAGGCTCCTCCAGGAAGCCACGCGCAAGTATCCTGACGATCCGGATGCCTGGTACTTCCTCGGCGAGAGTTACTGGCACGGCGGCGAACAGCTTCTGTCCAATCAGGACGAAAGCGAGAAGGCATTCCGGATCGTGGTCGAGCTCGACCCTGGTTTCGCGCCCGCGTACATCCACCTCGTGAACAACGCCTTCATTCGAAGTCCCGACAGCGCCCGGGCCTCGCGTCTCATCGAGGCCTACCGTCGACACGCGCCGAACAGCTCGTCCGATCAGGACCACCAGATCGCGTTCGGGCTGGCCTTCGGGGACTCGACTCGGCGGAGGCAGGCGTATGCCGCCCTGGACACCCTGCCGCCAGGCAACCGGTTGTGGCTGGCCGAAGGCTATCTCGACCATCCGCGGTTCTGGGACACGCGGCGTATCGTGCTCGAGCGTCAGCCGCGTCCCAGAGCCCAGCCAGGCCCCAGGATGACCGGCGCCCTCTTCGATACCAACCTGTCGCAGGGACGACTCCAGGCGGCTCTCGCCTACCTCGAGGATCCGCTGATGTCCCCGGGATATCGAGCGGCCGGTCTCTACAAGGTCCACTCGACCGGGCTTCCAGTTGCCCGGGTCGCGCTCGACCGGGCGTTGGCGCCGCCTCGAACGGAAAGCATGCCGGCCGATATGGGGTCCACCCTGATCTGGTTCTACGCAGGCGCTTACGCCGCTGATCAGGGACGCTCGCAAGACCACGCGACCGCCGTCGATCGTCTTCGCGCCGAGGCGGATCGGCTGCTGGCCGAGGGGGACTCTGCGGGTTCGCGATTCGCGCGGGGAGCAGCATTGGCCTTGAGCGGGCAGGGCCTGTGGCGGCGGGGCGACTCTGAACGCGCGCTCCAACGCCTCATGGAGGGGCAGCGACTGGCGACATGGAGCGAGTCCCCGTCCCGCGAAGCCGTCAACGAAACGATTCGCTGGTGGCTGGGTGAGTTGCTGCTCGAGATGAAGACACCCCAAGAAGCGGTCCTGTACTACGAATCGTTCTGGAACGATCCGCTGGCGGCTCATCGCCTTGGGGGAATCTACGAGCGAATCGGCGATCCGGCGAAGGCGCGGGCAGCCTACTCGCTGGTCGCGAGTGCATGGAGCGACGCCGATCCCGAGCTGCGGGTACGAGCGGGCGAGGCGCATGCGGCGGTGCAACGCCTCACCTCTCTGGCCGGAGAGTAGCCGCGCCCTCCATGCGGCGGTTTAGGTCCCAGGTTCGTCCGGATCGGCTGGACAGGCGAGCGGGCGGCCGGGCGACACGAACGCGCTCCAGTCGGCCGCGACTTGCGCGGAAGGCAGCCAGCTGGCATGGGTCTTGTCCTTGTCGTATTCGTCGAACGGCGCGACCGCGGAGGTCTCGCGGTCTCCCAGCCAGCCGGATCCCTCGGATACGGGCCGCAAGATAACGGGCGCGCCGGGGGCGGCGGCCGCGGGAAGCCTGCTCTCGAGGACCGCGTCCATCCAGTGGAACTGCAGATTGGAATCCAGCACGCGCGCATGTCCGGCCCCGGGCTCGACGGCCAGCGCCCATAGGGCGCCGGCGGGGCGGTTGTTCTCGAACAGCGCGGTTAGGTTAAGGCAGCGGTTCTCCGTGTCCTCGCCGCCGATGACGAGGAGGCCCGGGACTTGCTTGGCGGCGAGGCCATCCCTTATGTCGTGGCACCCCCCCTTCTGGGTCCAGAAGCCGATGACCCGTTCCGGGTAGCGACGGGTGAAGGCGTAGGCGAAGCACCCGCCCGCGGAGAGGCCGTCGAACAGGAACGGGGCCGTGGCCAGCTCGGGGTGCTGGCTCTCCGTGGCCAGCGCAGCCATGGCGCCGAGAAGGTTGTCCAGCCTGTCCAGGGCCGTCGCATCGGGAGGCAGGCGCCCACCCATGACGGCAAGCCCGTGCTCCTGGGCAAGGGCCAGGACGCGTGTCCGATAGGCCTGGAAGTTGGGTTCGTCGAAGTCTCCGCCGTGATTGTCGAAGTGACCGCCTTCGAACCTTCTGTCCGCGATCATCCGCGTGTCCCCTCCGAACCCGGGAGCCACGATGTACGCTCCCCGGTACGTGGAGACCCCCGGCGGCAGATAGATCGAGAAGTCCCCCAGCGGGGAAGAGTACCCGAACACCGTTTGCGATCCGGGAGGAACGGGGGGATTCGGGCCTGAAGGTGGGGAGGGACCTCCGCCGCCTCCCCCGCAATGCACGACGAGTGCGACCACCAGCCCGATGAGCGGGATCCTCGAAACCACCTTCCGATCGAACGACATGTTCCCTCCAGACATCGAGTTTAACGCGGCCTCCACGTCATCCTGCGCGAGACCGAAGGCAATGGGGCAGGTCGGAGGCGGGTCGAAGGCGATCCGCGCTTGATCACCTCCCTCATGGAGCCCGCACGCCGAACACCGGGGCCAGGCCGCTGGGCACCGACGCCGGCACGGCGAGGAGCGCCGGATCCAGCCCCCGCCCCGGATCCGTGAGGGCCTCGAGGAACGCCACCAGGGCGACGACCTCCTCGTCCGCAAGGCCGATCGGATCCGCCACGAGCGGATCGACCCGCGCGTCGGGGATTGCCGCGTGCCGCGGTCGCGCGCCGGCGTCGTAGAAGCGGACGACATCCTCGAGGGTGAGGAACACGCCGTCGTGCATGTAGGGAGCCGTGAGCTCGACGTTCCGGAGCGTCGGCGTGCGGAAGGCGTGCCGGTCGGCCGGATCGAGGGTGTGTTCCTCCCGGCCGGTGTCGTCTCCGGGGATCACGTCCTTGCCCTCGCCCGCCTGAGGGACGCCGAGAACATGGAAGCGGAAGTCGCTGAACATCGGGCCGCCGTGGCACAGGGAGCAGCGGCCCTTCGTGAAGAAGATCTCCAGACCCCGCTTCTGCTGCGTCGTCAGGGCATTGTCCGCCCCGCGGGCGTAGGCGTCGAAGGCCGTTTCCCGCGTCACCAGCTCACGCTCGTAGGCCGCTACCGCCCGGCCGTAGGTGTCCATGGAGACGAAGTTCGACTCGCCCGGAGGGCCCGCCTCGAGCGGGAACGCCTCGCGGAAGAGCCGGACGTACTCGGGGATCCCGCGCAGCCGGGCCACGACGCTGTCCGGCGCCGCTTCGGGCGGGTAGGCGTCGCCGGCCATCTCCGTCCGCGAGGTGAGCGGAATCCGCGCCTGCGCCTCCAGGCCGGCGGCTCTGCCGTCCCAGAATTGGAGCCCACGGTGGCTCGGAACCCCGGCCTCGTCGGCGTTGAAGGCGGCGTTGAGGACGGTCGGCGAGTTCCGCGGCTCGAGGCCGATCGGCCGTCCCGTCAGACGGGACCCGGACGGGAGCCGGGCCGGGCCGAGGCCCACGCCTCCGGCGCCCACGCTGAAGGCCCGGCCGTCGGCGAAGCCCAGGCTCGGATGGTGGCACGTCGCACAGGCGACGTCCATCTCACCGCTGAGGATGGGGTCGAAGAACAGCAGACGCCCGAGGGCGATGCGGGCCGCGGAGGGAGGCTCGCCGGGTGGATAGGGGATCGCCCCGAGCGCCTGGAGGTCGAAGCGGCGCCGCAGGTCGTCCTCGGGATCCGCTCCGGCGGGGGCCGCCGGCCCCTCGCCGCATCCCAGCACGAAGAGGAACGCCAGCCCCGCGAGCCGCCCCGGAAGCGCGCGGATCCCGCTCCGCACTCCTCTACCGGACCTGGATGGTGCCGATCATGCCGGGGTGGATCGTGCACTGGTATCCGTAGGTTCCCGCCTGGCCTACGGTCGTCTGGAAGCTCTCCCCCACCGGGAGGGGTTGGTTCAGCTGCCAGTTGGGAGTCGTGGTGACCACGTCGTGGTCGGCCGGCGACCCGTTCGTCCACCGCACCGTGCCGCCCGCGGCGACCGTGATGCTGGCCGGGATGAATCGGGGCGGTGGGGTGGCCCCCGTGGTGATGTCGACGGACGCCGGGGGCGCGGGCTCGGGGCCGCTGGGGCCGTCTCCACCGCCGCCGCAAGCCGTGCCGAGCGCGATTGCGAACGCCCCCAGCGTGAACTTCGCGAAGGATTCACTCCACATCTTTGTCGCCTCCTTGATCGAGAGGATTACGGCGGTTCAGAATCGAACGGCCTCATGTCTCCCTGCGCGGTTCGGTCCGGATCGGGGCAGGTGGGTGGGCTGAAACCCGGATCCGGGAAGCCCGTAGGGGTGGAGGTCCTTCCTTCCCTTTCCCGGTGGTTCCCATGCCCGTTCCCGTACGCCCGCTCTCCGTGCCCGTGGCCGCGATCGCCCTGCTCCTCGTCCTCGCGGTCCTGCCGGCGGTCGCGCAGGACGCCCCCGCGCTCGACCTCGCGATCGTGAACGTCCGCGTGGTCGACGTCGCGGCCGGGGCCGCGCTCGAAGGCCGGACCGTCCTCGTGCGGGACGGCGAGATCGTGGACATCCGTCCCGCGCGGCCGGGAGACGACTCCCTGGCCGCGGCGACGCTCGACGGGGCGGGCGGGTGGCTGATCCCGGGGCTGTGGGACATGCACGCCCACCTGCGTGCGAGCGGCCTGCCGGCGTGGATCGGCACCGACTGGATGATGCCGCTCCTCCTCGCGCACGGGGTGACGGGAGCGCGGGACATGGCGTCCGATTGCGACGATCCGGGGCAGGGTCCGGTCTGCCTCGCGGAGATGCGTGACTGGCAGGAGCGGATCGCGCGCGGGGACCTCATGGGACCCCGGATCGTGGCGCTCAGCAGCTTCCCCCTGAACCCGCCCTGGGACTACGAGATCACCGAGGAGCAGGTGGGACAGGTCGTGGGGAAGCTCGCGGAGCGGGGGGTGACCCACCTCAAGATCTACGACCGCCTCGCGCCGGAGGCGCTGGACTGGATCCTCGATGCCGCCGCCGAGCGGGGGATCGCCGCGTGGGGACACGTGCCGCTGCGCATGACCGCCGCGGAGGCGTCGGACGCGGGCTTCCGCAGCATCGAGCACGCGCGGGACTTCCTCTTCGACTGCTATCCCGGGTCCGCCGCGTTCCGGGCCACGACGCGATCCAACGTGGCGCCGGTCGAGGAGATGCGCGCGATGGTCGAGCGTCACGATCCCGCCGTCTGCGAGGCGGAGTTCCGCGCGCTCGTCCGGAACGGGACCGCCTACGTCCCGACCCACGTGACCCGCCGGATGGAGGCGTTCGCCGGCGACTCCGCGTTCCGCCACGACCCCCGCGTCCGGACCGTCCCCGCGTGGGTGCTGGAGTCGTGGAAGGAGGACGCGGACCGGGTCGTGGCGCGGGACTCGACCCCGGAGGGACGCGCCGCGTACCGGGCGTTCTACGAGAAGGGACTGGAGATCACCGGGGCCGCGCACGCGGCCGGGGTGCGGGTCCTGGTCGGCACCGACGGTGGGGACAGCTTCGCCTTCCCGGGGTCCGGCCTGCACGACGAGCTGGCCGAGCTGGTGAAGGCCGGGCTGACCCCGGCCGAGGCCCTGCGCGCGGCCACGTCGAGCCCGGCCGAGTTCCTCGGCCTGGCCGAGCGGCATGGCACCGTCGAGGTGGGAAAGCGGGCCGATCTCGTCCTCCTCCACGGCAATCCCCTGGACGACATCGAGAACGTCCGCCGGATCCGGGCCGTCGTCTTCCGTGGCGAGACCCTGGACCGGGCCCGCCTCGACGGCCTGCTCCGGCAAGCCGCGGCCGCGGCCGCCCGACCGCTCGACGCGGAGAGCCCCGCCGCCCATTGAGCCGAACCCGGTCGCGGGGCGTTTAGCACGCGCGGGAGGCAGGGGCCGCCCGAGACGACTCTCCCGGGGGAGCATCTCCATGCGGATCAGGACGGCAGGCCGGGTCGTGTGGCTCGCGGCGGCGCTCCTCGCGGCCGCGCCGGCGTGCGGCTCGAGCGGTGGCGTCACCGGGCCGCCCCCCGGCGACGGCCTGGCGGTCCTGTTCGTCGGCAATAGCCTGACCTACACGAACGACCTTCCCGGCCTCGTGGCGGCGATCTCGCTGGGCGCCGGGGACGACCCGCCCCTACGCGTCGGGAGGGTGGCGTTCGCGGGCGTCAGCCTCGAGGACCACTGGGCGATGGGCGACGCCCTGGACGCGATCGACGCGGGCGGCTGGGACGTCGTCGTGCTCCAGCAGGGGCCCTCCACCACGGCCGCGAACCGCGCCCATCTCGTCGAGTGGTCGGAGCGGTTCGCCGAGCGGATCCGCGCCGCTGGCGGGCGGCCCGCGCTCCTCATGGTGTGGCCGATCGACGGCTCCGCCGCGGGCTTCGACGCCACCCGCGCTTCCTACACCGCCGCCGCGCAGGCCGTGGGCGGGACCCTGGTCGCGGCCAGCGAGGCGTGGAGCGCGACCCGCGCCCGCGAGCCACAGGTCTCGCTGACCCAACCCGACGGCTTCCATCCCAGCCTGCTCGGCTCCGTCATCGCCGCCTACACGGTCTGGCACGCGATCACCGGGCGCTCGCCGGTCGGGCTGCCGCCGGAGATCGAGGGCCCGGGCGTGCCGCGGATCACGCTGACGGCGGATCTGGCGGCGGCCGTCCAGGCGGCGGTGGTCGAAGCGCAGTTTGCTCACGGTCGCCCCTGACGGCGGTGGTGGGCCGGGCATCGGCGGCCAGAATCGCGCATACTGGACCGCGATGAGACGCGCCCGGGATCCGCGAAGTGGCCTGCTGAGGCGCGCGGCCGTGATAACGCTCGCGCTCGTCGCCCTGTCGCCCGCCGCGCGGGCCGACGCCCAGACCTGCTGGAGCGCCCGCCCGCTGGACTTCCCCCAGCCGGCGGACTTCCCCGCGGAGTTCCACGCCGTCGTCGAGATCCCCGCCGGGAGCACG
>DATKCO010000011.1:0-6355 GCA_035513155.1 Gemmatimonadota bacterium
AACGCGGTCGGCCTCGGCAACTTCCTGCGCTTCCCCGTGCAGGCCGCCGACAACGGCGGCGGCGCGTTCATGATCCCCTACTTCCTGTCGCTCGTCCTCCTCGGCATCCCGCTGATGTGGGTCGAGTGGTCGCTCGGCCGCTACGGCGGGGTGCGGGGACACGGCTCCACCCCCGGCATCCTGGACGCGATCTGGCACAGCCGGGCGGCCAAGTACATCGGCGCGCTCGGGATCTTCATGCCGTTCATCGTCATGGTCTACTACACGTACGTGGAGTCGTGGTCGCTCGGCTTCTCGCTGCTGTCGCTGTCGGGCGCGTTCCCCGACACCGGCGGGGTCGAGGAGATGAGCCGGTTCGTCCGCGCCTACCAGGGCGCGGAGCTCCACGAGAGCGGGATGTTCGCGAACGTGGACGCGGGCGCGTTCATCTTCCCCGGCCTCGCCTACGGCTTCTTCGCCGTCACCCTCGGCGCGAACCTCTGGTTCCTGAGCCGCGGGGTGCGGGGCGGGATCGAGAAGGTGGCGCTCTACGCGCTGCCGGCCCTGTTCGTCTTCGCCATCCTGCTCGCGGCGCGCGTCCTCACGCTCGGGACCCCGGATCCGGCGCAGCCGGACCACTCGGTCCTCGCCGGGCTCGGCTTCATCTGGAACCCGGACCTCTCGTCGCTCGCCGATCCCCGGGTGTGGCTGGCCGCGGCGGGTCAGATCTTCTTCACCCTGTCCCTCGGCATGGGCTCGATTCACTGCTACGCCTCGTACCTGACGGACAAGGACGACGTGGCGCTCTCCGGCCTCTCCACAGCCGCGACGAACGAGACCGCCGAGGTCGTCCTCGGAGCGACGATCGCCATTCCCGCCGCGGTCGCCTTCTTCGGCGTCGCGGCCACCATGCAGATCGCCGCGGGCGGGGCGTTCAACCTCGGCTTCGTCACCTTGCCGGTGATCTTCCAGCAGCTCCCGCTGGGCGACCTGCTCGGCGCGCTGTGGTTCTTCCTCCTCTTCATCGCCGGGATCACCTCCTCGCTCGCGATGGGCCAGGTCGTCGTCGCCTTCCTCGAGGACGAGTTCGGCCTCAGCCGCTCCCGCGCGGTCGCGCTGCTCGGGCTCGCGCTCGTGATCTGCACGCAGCCGGTCGTCCTGTTCATCGAGTACCGCTACATGGACGAACTCGACTTCTGGGCCGGCACGTTCGGCCTGTTCGTCTTCGGCGCCATCGAGCTGATCCTGTTCGCCTGGGTTTTCGGGATCGACCGGGGCTGGACGGAGATCCTGCGCGGGGCGGACATCCGGCCTCCCCGGATCTTCCGCTTCCTCCTGCAGTGGGTCACGCCGGTGCTCATGATCGCGATCTTCCTCGCCTGGACCTGGCTGAACGCCCCCGACGTCGTCCTGATGCGGAACGTGGCGGAGGCGGATCGCCCGTTCGTTCTCGGCGCCCGGCTGTTCCTGGTGGCCGCCCTCCTCTTCCTGCTGGCCCTGATCCGCCACGCCTGGCGCCGCCGCGGGAGGGTCGCGTGACGATCGGCGGCTGGATCCTGATGACGGTCGCGTGGTCGGCGATCCTGGGGCTCACCGCGTGGTGCGTCCTGCGCCTCCTGCGGGCCGAGCGACCCGACTCCGACGGCGCCTGACCCGCTCAGCCGCGTCCGCCGGCGATTCGCGCGACGTCCGGCGCCGCCTTCAGCCGCAGCATCGCCACCACCCCCAGCGCCGGCCCGGGCGCGAGGGCGGCGAACGCCCAGCCCCAGCCGAGCCGGTCGACGAGCGCCGGCAGGAGCCAGATCGTGACGCCCGTCAGCAGGAACCCGATCGCGAGCTGGAGGGTGAGCGCCGTCCCCACGTAGCGCTGATCGGCGACCTCGGTCACGATGGTCGAGAACTGCGCGGAGTCGGAGACGACCCAGAACCCCCACACGAGCCCCAGCGCGAGCACGATCGCCGGATGGGCCTCGATCAGGTGCCCGATGACGAGCGCGCAGCTCCCCGAGATCGCCATCGACAGGGCGGTCGTCCGCGTGCGCCCCCAGCGGTCGCCGAGCACGCCCCCCACCCAGCAGCCCGCCGCGCCGACCGCGATGACCGCGAACGTCGCGAACGCCGCTCCCCGCAGCGGCGCCGCCGCGCCGTGGCCCGCGAGGACGGCGGCGTAGAACGCCACGAACCAGGCCCACATCGCGTACAGCTCCCACATGTGGCCGAAGTAGCCCAGCGAGGCCAGCCGCACGCCGCGCTCGGCGAAGGCCCGGCGCGCCTGGCGCGGATCGAACGTCGCGCGCGGGAACGGCCAGGGTCCCTCCGCCCCCGCCGTCACGGCGAGGAGGCCGCCGATCACGGTGAGCGCGGTCGTCGCCGCGACCACGACCCGCCAGTCGACGCCCCCCAGCCCGTTGATCAGGTGCGGTGCGGCCGAGCCCAGCGTAAGCGCGCCGACCAGGATCCCGAGGGCCGTCCCCCGGCCGGCCCGGAACCAGGTCGCCATGGACTTCATGGCCGGAGGGTAGACGCCGGCGAGGAAGAAGCCGGTCGCGAGCCGCAGCGGCAGGGCGGTGCCGGGGCCTTCGGCGAGGAGCAGGAACGCGTTGGCCGTTGCGGCGCCGAGGGCGCCCAGCAGGATCATCCGCCGGGGCGCGAGGATGTCGGACAGCGTGAGCGCGGCGGAGGTCAGCGCTCCCGCCACGAATCCCACCTGGACCGCGATCGTCAGCCAGGCGGCCTCCGACCCGGAGAGCCGCCAGGTCTCGCGGAGCTGGGGGAGCGCCGCCGTCGCCGAGAACCAGGTGGTCATCGCGAGGAGGACCGCGACGGCCAGGATCGCGAGCGCCCGCCAGCGACCCTCCGGATCGGTGGACGCTCCGCTCAGTCCCCCTCGGTGAGCTGGGGGGCGCGCCGGCGCACGAACGACTCGATGAAGTTCCGGAGCACCCGCGTCGCGTGCGGCGCGGCGCCGACGTCGGGATCGCCCGGGAGCAGATGCCGCCGCCGGGCGACGAAGTCCCGGGTGATCGCCTCGGTCACCTCCGGATGGAACTGGACGCCCCGCACCGAGCTTCCCAGCGCGATCGCCTGGGCCGCGGTGTGGGGGTTGGTGGCCAGCAGCACCGCGTCCGGAGGGAGGGAGACCGCGTGGTCCTCGTGGGTCGTCTGGACGTGGAACCGCTCGGGGAACCCCTCGAACAGGGGATCGGCACGGCCGGCCGGGGTCAGCTCGACCTCGACGGTCCCGATCTCCCACCCGCCGGGATGGCGCGCCACTCGCCCCCCGAGGGCCTGGCAGATCGCCTGATGGCCGTAGCAGACCCCGAGGAGCGGCACCTCCCGCCGCACGACCTCGCGGAGCCAGCCGAGCAGGCGCTCGCCGGCCGCGTCGGGCTCGGCCACCGAGGACCGCGCGCCGGTCACGATCCAGCCGTCCGCCGCGTCGGGATCGGGAAGCTCCGGTCGGACGGTCTCGTAGACCCGGAGCGTCACGTCCTCCCCCAGCGACCGCTCGAACCACGCGTCGTAGTCGCCATGCTGGAGGATCATCTCGGCGAAGGTGGAGCCCGGCTTGACGATCCCGATGCGCGGCTTCACCCGTCCGCCTCCCCGCTCGTCGGTACCGCCGAGCCGCCGCGCGCCAGCCGGAGCTGCCCGCACGCGCCCTCGATGTCGAGGCCGCGGCTCCGGCGGATCGTCACCGGGGCCCCGATCTCCCGCCGCAGCCGGTCCCGGAACCGCTCGGTCTCGGTCACCGAGGGGCGGCGGAAGTCGGCGCCCGGGATCGGGTTGTACCGCATCAGGTTGATCTGGACCGAGAGCCCGTCCACCACCCGGGCCAGCGCCGCCACGTCCTCGGGCCGGTCGTTGACGCCCGGCAGGTGGAGGTACTCGAACGTCATCCGCTTGCCGGTCGCCTCGCACCACAGCCGGCACGCGGCGAGGAGCTGGCGCAGGGGATACCGCCGGTTGAGCGGCACGATCCGGTCCCGCAGCTCGTCGATCGCCGCGTGGAGCGAGACGGCCAGGCGGACCTGGGGGAACTCGTCCCCGAGCGCGACGATCTTGTCGGGGACCCCGACCGTCGAGACCGTGATCCGACGCGCGCCGACATCCAGGTACCGCTCGTCGACGAGGAGCGCGAGCGCCGCCCGCAGGTTCTCCCAGTTGAGGAGCGGCTCGCCCATCCCCATGAACACCACGTTCGCCCCGTGCCCCACGTCCTCCCGGCGCCGCTGGAGATGGCGCACCTGATCGACGATCTCGCCGACCGTGAGGTTCCGCCGGAACCCGAACATCCCCGTGGCGCAGAACGCGCAGGCGAGGGCGCAGCCGGCTTGGCTGGAGACGCAGAACGTGTCCCGGCCGGGCGAGGGGATCAGGACCGACTCGACCGCTTCGCCGTCGAGGAGCCGCCACAGGATCTTCTCGGTGCCGTCCTTCGAGCGGCGCTCCTCCTCGAGCGCGATCGAGGGGAACCGGAAGGCGCTCGCGAGGGCCGCGCGCAGGGCCGCGGGGAGCGTGGTCATCGCGTCCCAGCCGTCCACCCGCTGCCGGTACACCCACTGGACGACCTGCCCGACCCGGTAGGAGGGCTCGCCCCGCGCCACCAGCCACTCCCCCAGCTCGGCCTCGATCCGGTCGGCACCCAGGCTCAGGAGCTCGGGGCGCGGATCGAGCTCGGCCAGCCGGGCCAGCCGCCGGTCACGCCCGGTGTCCGGGCTCGGGGGCGGGATTATCTTGAGCTCGTGCATGCGATCGTCAATCTAACCCGCCGCGCGCGAACCCGTCGAACCGCGGGCTCGGCATGAGGAGCCGTCCCACGCCGCTCAAGGTCCACGTCTCCGCCGACATGGAGGGGGTCGCCGGCATCGTCGATCTCGCCCAGGTCGATCCCGACGGCGGCGCTGAGTACGCGCTCGGCCGGAGGCTGATGACCGCCGAGGTGAACGCCGTGATCGAGGGCGCGTTCGCCGCCGGAGCCGACGAGGTCGTCGTGTGCGACGCCCACTGGAACAAGCGGAACCTCCTGATGGAATCGCTCGACCCGCGGGCGCGGGTTGTCAGCGGCGGGCCGCGGCCGCTCGGCATGATGGCCGGGATCGACGCCTCGTTCGCTGCCGGGATCTTCCTCGGCTACCACGCTTCCGAGGGTCACCCGCACGGCGTGCTGGCCCACACCTGGAGCCATCTCGCGGTGGATGGGGTGCGGCTGGCCGGGCGTCCGGCGGGAGAGGGGGCCCTGAACGCGGCGATCGCCGGCCACTTCGGCGTCCCGATCGCGCTGACGATCGGGGACCGCTGGGCGAACGACGAGATCGAGGAGCTCCTGGGCACGGTCGATCGCGCCGACGTCAAGGAGGGGATCGGACGGAGCGCCGCGAACACGCTCGTCCCCGCCCGGGCCGTCGAGCTGATCCGCGAGCGGACCCGGGCGGCGCTCGGCGCGCTCCACCGCTTCCGTCCCCTCGAGCTGCCGGCGCCGGTCGAGATCGAGGTGCGGTTCAAGCAGGTCGACGGCGCCGAGCGGGCGGCGCGGAGTCACCCCGGGATCGAGCGGCGCGACGGCAAGACGGTGGGCTACGCGGGCGCCGACGTCCTGGACGCGTTCCGCGCGTTCGCGGGGATGTTCTAGCGCGGCTCTCCGGGAACGGCCTAGGAGCGCTCCGCCAGCCAGGCCCGCGCCGCGGCCAGGCGCTCGCTCGCGAGCTCCCGCCCCATCGCCACCACCGTCTCGAAGATCCCCGGACTCACCCGCTGGCCCGTGAGGGCCACGCGCATCGACTGCATGACCTTCCCGGCCCCGATCCCCCGCTTCTCCGCCAGGGCCCGCAACCGGGCCTCCATCGCCTCCAGCTCGCCCCAGCGGTCCTCCCCCGCCACGTACTCCTCCGCCACCGCCAGCGCCCGGTCGGCCTCGGCGGGGTCCTTCCAGAACTTCTCGACCGCGTCGGGCTGGTACTCGACCGGGCCCGGGAAGAACGGCCGCCCCTGGTCGACGAGGTCGTGGAGCGTCCGCGAGCGGGTCTTCACCAGGGCCGTCAGCTCCTCGAACCACTCGGCCCGCCGGTCCAGCTCGTCCGGCGTGGCGATGCCCGCGCGCGCGAACCACGGCCGGGCGACCTCCGCCACCTCGGCGCCGCTCATCGCGGACAGGTGCTGCCCGTTCAGCCACTCGAGCTTCTCGACGTCGAAGACCGCGCTCTTCCCCGTGATCCGCTCGAGCGTGAACGCCTCGAGGAGCTCGGCCCGCGTCAGGACCTCGCGGTCGTCCCCCGGCGACCAGCCGAGGAGCGCGAGGAAGTTCACGAACGCCTCGGGCAGGTAGCCCAGATCCCGATAGGCGGTCACCGCCACCGCGCCGTGGCGCTTGGAGAGC
>DATKCO010000012.1:0-22159 GCA_035513155.1 Gemmatimonadota bacterium
TCGGAGGCCACCGGCTTGTGGCGGATCGCCTCGGAGCCCTCGATGCAAGCCGAGTCGTCGATGTGGTAGGTCGGCACGACCTGCTCGCAGATCCGGGCCAGGTTGTTCGTGTTGCTGGAGTTGTACCCCCCGAGAACGATCATGAGGTCGGGCGGGTCGGCGAGCAGCTCCACGACCGCGTCCTGGCGCTCCTGGGTCGCCGAGCAGATCGTATCGAGCGCGCGGAAATGGCTGTCCAGCGCGTCCTCCCCGTAGCGGTCCACCATCGCGCTCCGGAACTCCTCCTCGACCGCCTCGGTTTCACGCATCAGCATGGTGGTCTGGTTGGCGACCCCCACGCGGGCGAGATGGCGCTGGAAATCGAATCCCGGGCTCATCGCCGCGGCGAACCGCTCCGCGAGCCGGGACTCGTCCCCGCCCTGACGGATGTAATCGGTGACGAGCGCGGTCTCCTCGAGATCGCGCAGGATCAGGTAGGCCCCGTCGTCGAACTCCAGCGCCCGCGAGGCGGTGGCCTGGGTCTCCTCGTGGTAGTACTTGCCGTGGATGACGGCGGTGAAGCCGTCGCGCGCGAACCGCTCCACGGTCTTCCACACCAGCAGCACGGACCCGCATGTCGTGTCGACCAGCACGCAGCCGGTCTCCTTGAGGTAGCGCATGATCTCCGTGGGCGCGCCGAACGCGGGGAGGAGAACGGCGTCCTCGGCCGTCAGGTCCTCGTACGTGACGTCCCCCTGGTAGCGGCCGGTCAGGAATCCGATCCCCATCGCGAGCATCTCGCGGTTGACGTGCGGGTTGTGGATCAGCTCGCCGGTCAGGAAGACCCGCCGGTCGGGGAAGCGCCGGCGCGTCTCGTAGGCGTACTGGACCGCCCGGTCGACCCCGTAGCAGTTCCCGAACTCCTTGGCCAGGTGGACGGTCAGATCGCCGGCGGTCAGCCGATGCCCCCCCTCGACCACGCGATTGACGAGGTCGGAATGGTAGGCGCGCTCGAGGTCCCCGGTCACCTCGTGCTTGAGGCCGAACCCCTTGCGGTAGTAGAGCTGCTCTTCTCCGATCAGGTCGCTCATCGGGACTCAAGCTAGGCCGCCACCGGGAGCCCAGCAACCGGAGGAGACCGCGCGCTTTCCGCCCGCCGGGCCGGCCCCCTCCCTGGCCGACCCTTCACGTCCAGCCGCGCGGCCCCTCCTCTTCGCCGGCCTCCGGCCGCTCCGCTCCCCGGATGCTTCCGATGGGCCGGCACGGGGCCGATAGCAGGATCCGGGCCGGGGGGCGTCCGGCCGCGCAAGCGACCGCCGGAGCGAGGGTTGCGAAGAGATCCTGCCGTTCCTCGCCGACCCCGCGGCGTCCCGCGTCGAACGGCCGACGGCGATCAGGGGTCCAGACCATCCAGTCGATAGGTGGCGAGGGCATCGTGTCGCGCGCCTCCGGGGCCGAGCCGGCTCCGGAACAGGACCATCTCCTCGATCCTGACCGGCCGCGGGTCGACCTCCCAGCCGCGGATCGCGGCGACCGCCCGCTGGACCCCGCGCGGGCTCCGCACGCGCCCGAGCGTGAGGTGCGGCGTGAACGGCCGCCCCTCGGCGTCGAAGCCGGCCACCCGCGCCTCGGACTCGACGGCGCCGGCCAGCCGCTCGACGGCCCCCCCGCTCTCCACTCCGAGCCACAGGACGCGCGGCCGGCCCCAGCCCGGGAAGGCTCCGGTCGCCCCGGCGCAGGCCTCGATCGGCGCCGTGGCCCCGGCCACCTCCCGGAGCCCTTCGTCCAGTCGCTCGAGCGGATCCGGGTGAGCGTCGCCCAGGAACCGCAGCGTGAGATGGATCTTGCGGGGGTCGGTCCACGCGATCCCCGCCGCGAGGTCCCGCCACTCGGCGAGCCCCTTGGCAATCGACCGCCGCAGTTCGCCGGGGCAGGGGAGAGCGACGAAGGCGCGCACCAGGGTGGTCTCCGCGCCGAGAGCACCCGGCCCCGTCACCCCAGCCGCTCGTCCAGCCAGTCGCAGATCCGCTCGTACGCCTGTCGCCGGTCGACGTCGTTCAAAATCTCGTGGCGAGCGTCGGGGTTCTCCAGGATCGTCACCTCCGCCCCCGACTCGGCCGCCCATGCCAGGGTGGCGGGGGTGCTGGTCACGGCGTCCGCCGGGCTGAGGAGGAGCAGGAGCGGCAGCGTCACGGCGAGCGGCGACTCGCGGGCCGCCTCCATGGCCTCCGCGATTCCCAGCATCGCGCGCGGGGTGATCCTCCCGTGACGCAACGAATCGCTCCGCCAGGCGGCGACGCGCGCCGGGTCGGCCGTCAGCTTCTCGACCTCCGACCGGCGCGGGAGCGAGAGCCGCGGAGCTACCCGAACCAGCGTCCAAAAGGCCCACCGCTTCCATGCCGGGGTCTCTTCGACGACATCGAGCGCCGGGCTCGACAGGACCGCGCCCCGCAGCGCCGGATGCCCGGCTTCCGCCATCCAGCGGAGAGTCACCAGCGCGCCCAGGCTATGGCCGACGACGAACAGGGGCAGGTCGCCCCAGCGGTCGGCAACGACCTCGACGAACCGCCCCAGATCCGCGACCAGATCCGGGAACCGGAAATCGCCCCGGCGACCCGGCGTGCGGCCGTGACCGCGCTGGTCGTATGCGGCGACGTGGTACTGGCGCTCGACCGCGTACTCCAGCCACTCCTCGTACTTCGAGTAGTGCTCGCCGAGGCCATGCACGAAGACGATGACCCCGCGCGCAGCGGAGCCCTCGTCCTTGACGTCGAAGTGGACGAGCTCCCCGTCCGCGGCCCGGAAGTAGCACTCGGCCGCGCGCAACGTCATCGCTCTCCCCCCTCGCGAAGCCGGCGCCACAGAAGCGCCAGCGCGGAGATGGTCGCCCGATCGCGCACCTCCGCGCGGTCGCCGGGGAAATCGAACCTCCTCGCCTCCGCGCCGCCGGGCGTCTCGACGCCGATCCAGACCCGACCGACCGGCTTCTCGGCGCTGCCCCCTCCCGGCCCGGCGACGCCGGTGATCGCGCAACCCACGTCGGCGGACAGCGCCGTCCGGATTCCCGACGCCATCGCGCGGCACGTCTCCTCGCTCACGGCGCCGTGGCGCTGCAGCGTCCGCCCGGCCACGCCGAGCAGGGCCTGCTTCACGGAGTTCGCGTACGCGACCACGCCGCCGACGAACCAGGCGGTCGATCCGGGCACGGCGGTGATCTCCGCGGAGAGCTCCCCCGCCGTCATCGACTCCGCCGTCCCGAGGGTCCAGCCGCGGGCGAGGAGCGCGTCGCCCACCGCGCCCGCGAGCGTCCGGTCGTCGGTGCCGTAGCACCACGGCTCCGCGCACCGGGCCACCGTCGACGCCAGCGCGTCGAGCCGCCGGTCCGTTTCGTCCTCGGGAAAGCCGGCCAGCGTCAGCCGCACGTCGACCCGGCCCCTGTGAGGCAGGAAGGCGACCTCGATCGGCCCGGGATCGGAGAGCGTGTCGTCCAGCCGCTCGGCCAGCGCCGACTCGCCGATGCCGGCCGTGCGAACGACCCGTGAGTGGACCACCGGGGCGCCCTCCTCGCGCGCGGCCAGCAGCTCCGGCAGCACCCCCTCTTCGAGCAGCTCCTTCATCTCCGCCGGAACGCCCGGCAGGACGAAGACGGTGCCCCTCTCGTCCGACACGATCAGCCCGGGCGCCGTCCCGCGCGCGTTGGGGATCGGCCGCGCCCCTCGCGGCACCTCGGCCTGGCTCCGGTTCGAGGGCGGCATGGAGTCGTATCCGAAGCTCCGGAAGCGCTCCTCCAGGACCGCCAGGAGCCCTTCGTCGATCTCCAGCGGAAGGCCGAACACCTCGGCCACGACCGGCCGGGTGAGGTCGTCCCGCGTGGGCCCCAGCCCACCCGTCGTGATCACCCAGGGCGTCCTCGACCGGGCCTCCTCGAGCGCTGCGCGGATCCGCGAGCGCTCGTCCCCGACCACGGTGACGCGGGTCACGCGCGCGCCGATCTCGGCCAGCCGGTGGGCCAGGTGGGCGCTGTTGGTGTCGACCGTCTCGCCGAGGAGGAGCTCGTTGCCGATGGCCACGATCTCGACGCTCATCGTCCGGGCTTCGCGGGAGGACGTCACGATCTAGCTCCCGAGGACCGGGAGGACCCGGAACAGGATCGCCCCGATCCCCGCGGCCAGGCCCCCCGCCACCACGTCGTCCAACATGACCCCCGCTCCGCCGCGGGTTCGCTCGCACCAGGAGACGGGAGGGGGCTTGCCGATGTCCAGCGCGCGGAAGAGCAGGAACGCGACCGCCGCCCCCACCGGTCCGGCCGGTACTCCCGCCAGAGCCAGGGTCATCCCCGCCGCCTCGTCGATGACGATCCGCCCGTCGTCCGGGCCGAGTCGCCGCTCGGCCAGGGTCGCCGCCAGCGTCCCGATCGCCGTCAGGACCGCCGCCGCCAAGAGCGTGACCCCGCGCGAGGGCGCCGCCCACCACCATGCCCCCGCGACGGCCAGCGAGGCGAGCGTCCCCGGCCCCACGGGCCACCAGCCGACGGGGCCTAGCGTGGCGATCCAGGTCGCCGCGCGGCTCATCCCGCCGGCCTCGACCACAGGTGCCGGTGGCCGACGAGGTAGTCGACGAGCGAGAGGATCGTGAGCACGATCACGAACCACATCCCTACCTCGATGACCGCCAGCGTGTATCCCTCCCAGTGATCCCATGCCGCACCCCCCACACCCCGCTCGTCGTAGGCCACGTTGATGCGCCACACGAGCACCGATCCGATGAACCAGTTCTGTACGAGGGCCTTCGACTTCCCCCACCCGCTGGCGGCGATCAGCTGGCCCCGCGACAGCGCGAAGCGCCGGAAGACCGTGATCAGGATCTCGCGGCCGAGCACGAGGATGACGAGCCACAGGGGAAGGAGGCCGATCCCGTAGAGCGGGACGAACGTGACGAGGACGAGCAGCTTGTCGGCGATCGGATCCAAAAGCTGGCCGAACCGGGTGATCTCGTCCTTGTCGCGGGCCAGGTTGCCGTCGACGACGTCGCTCACCGCGGCTACCACGAACAGCAGGAACGCGGCCCAGCGTGCCGTGAGACCCGGCTGGTAGATGAGCCAGGCGATGAAGGGCGTAGCGACGATGCGCCCCACCGTGATCTTGTTGGGGGTGTTCACGCGGTCGCCGTCGTGCCCGCGTCGCCCGGCCGCGTCAAGCCCGCTACAGCTCTCGGCGGCCGGCGATCGCCTCGCCGACCGTCACTTCGTCGAGGAACTCCAGCGAGCCACCCATCGGGATACCGCGCGCGATGCGGGTCACGCGCACGGGGAGCGGCGCGAGGGCGCGACGCAGGAAGAGGGCGGTCGTCTCGCCCTCCACGTCGGGATTCGTGGCGAGGATCACCTCCTCGACGCCGCCTTCCCGGATGCGCTCGACCAGCCGGTCGACGGTCAGGGACTCGGGGCCCACGCCATCCAGCGGTGACAGGCGGCCGTGGAGGACGTGGTAGCGGCCGTGGAATCCGCCGCTCTTCTCGATGACGTGGATGTCGCTGGGCTCTTCGACCACGCAGATGAGCGCGTCGTCGCGGCGCGGATCGAGGCAGTGGGTGCACCGGGCCCCCTCGGCGATGTTGCCGCACGTCTCGCAGAACGAGATCCGGTCCTTGACCTGCAGGATGGCGTCGGAGAGCCGGCTCGCCGACTCGCGCGGCTGCTTGAGCAGGTAGAAGGTCAGCCGGCTCGCGGTCTTCCGGCCGATCCCCGGCAGCCGCGAGAGCTCCTCGATCAGTTGCTCGACCGCTCCCGCCACCTCCCTAGCCCTCCACCCGGGCGAACCGAGTGGCCAGAGGGGGCTCAGAATGGCCCAGATGCAAGGCGCGCGACGAGGGACGGCCGAGGCGTACTCCAGTACGCCGCAGGCCGGCACGAGGAGCGCAACGCCGCAGATGGGCCATTCTCAGCCCCCGAGCGGGAAAGGCATGCCGCCGGTCAGGCGCTTCATCTCCTCGCTCGCCATCTCCCCCGCCCGCCCGAGCGCCTCCGACACGGCCGCCACGACCAGGTCCTCCAGCATCTCCACGTCGTCCCGATCCACCACCTGGGGATCGATCCTCAGCGAGATCAACTCCTGGCGGCCGTTCACGACCGCGATCACCATGCCGCCCCCCGCGGAGGCCTCGACCCGCCGCTCGCCGAGCTCGGCCTGCATTTTCGATACCTGACTCTGGATCTTCTGGGCCTGCTTGAGAATGCTCTGCAGATTCGTCATCCGGATCTCGGATCTCCTTTCGGTCAGTTCCGCTCCTACTGGCTGGGCCTCACCCGCACGACGCTGGCGTCGAACAAGTCGACGACCTGGCGAAGCAGAGGATCGCCCTTCAGTCGTGCGTCGATCGTGCCGGCCTCGATCTCCCTGCCGCTGGGGCGTGGCTTCCGGCCGCCGGCAGTCTCCTCCGCGGGATCCGATCGCCCCGCGGCCTCCACCCGGATCCGCCCGCCGAAGCTCCAGCGCCGCGCGAGCGCTTCGACCAGGGGGTCCAGCGTCCCACGCACGGAGAGCTGCTCCAGCCTGAACTCCGCCTCCGGCGGCAGGGTGAGCGTGACCCCGTCGTCGCCGCACGCCGACGGGCGGGCTTCCTTGAGCGAGGCGGCGACCGTGGGACGCGCTACGTGGATCTCTTCGACGATCTCGTCCCAGGCGGCGAGCAGGGAGGCGAGCGTCAGAGGTCCCGCCGCCTTCCCTCCCTCCCTGCTACCCCCCTCGGGGGCGGGCGTTTCGGGGGCCGCGGACGAGGTCCGCCCCGCCGAGCGAGCCGGCGCGGGCGCGGAACGCGACCGTCCGCCACCGCCCGCCCGCGGGGCCGGTTGTCCCCCGCCCATGAGTGCCTCCAGCGCGCGGTCCAGGTCGACCGTGCGGTCGAGCAGCGCCAGGCGGACCAGCAGGACTTCGAGCACGAGGTCCTGCTGGCTCGAGCGGCGGAACGCCTGCTCCTCCTCGGTCGCCAGCGTCAGCATCCTCAGGAGCCCCTCCGCCCCCAGATTCTCGGCCGTCGCCGCGTACGCCTGGTGGTACCGCTCGGGGACTTCGGCGAGCCCCGCGCCGTCGGCGACGGCGAACAGGAGGCAGTCCCGCAGGTGCTCGAGGAGCCCCGCATAGAACGCCTCCAGATCGTAACCGGCACCCCGCAGCTCGCGCACGAATCGCATGGCGGCGGCCGCGTCGCCACCGGCGAGCACCTCGGTGAGCTCCAGGTAGCGCTCCTCGTCCGGCACGCCGATCAGCCGACGCAGGGTCGCGAGCTCGATCGTATCCCCCCCGAAGGCCACCACCTGATCGAGGAGCGACAACGCGTCGCGCAGGCTCCCGTCGGCCTTCTTCGCGATCGCGAATTCGGCCCGCTCGTCGAGATCGAACCCCTCCTGCCCGGCGATCATCGCGAGCCGCTCGCGGATCGCAGCCAGCGGGATCGGCCGGAAGTCGAAACGCTGGCAGCGCGAGAGGATCGTCTGGAGGATCTTGTGAGGCTCGGTGGTCGCGAGCACGAAGACGACCCCCCGCGGGGGCTCCTCCAGCGTCTTGAGGAGCGCGTTGAACGCGTCCTTCGACAGCTGATGGACCTCGTCGATGATGTAGACCTTGTACCGGCCCTGCGCCGGTGCGTACTTGACCGCCTCCCGCAGCTCCTTGATGTCGTCGATGCCCCGATTCGAAGCGGCGTCGATCTCGATGACGTCGAGTGAGCGCCCGGCCGCGATCGAGCGGCAGTTCTCGCATTCCCCGCACGGCTCGCCGGTCACGCCGCGGTCGCAGTTGAGCGCCCGGGCCAGCAGTCTCGCGGTCGTCGTCTTTCCGCTCCCGCGCGGGCCGGCGAACAAATACGCCTGCGCGACGCGGCCGCGTTCGAGGGCGTTGGACACCGTCCGGGTGACGTGCTCCTGGCTGATGACGTCCGCGAACGTGGCGGGGCGATATTTCAGGGCCAGCGGCAGATGGGTCATCGAGGCGGGATCCTGCTCCAGGGCGACGGAAAGTGCGGGGCTAACGAGAAAATACCCCAGGCGGGTCGCAGCGACCCGGACGTCTACGTACCGCTGCTACCTTCCGGTCCTGACGGGGTTGGTAGGTCCGCGCCCTGCGCGCCTGGGGCATGTCGGAAGGTATCCGGGCCGGCGGGGCGCGTCAATTCGACGCCCCGTCCCCGCTCCCCGCGCGCAGACGGACGTGCATGGCGGTCCCACCGCCGTCGCGGCGCTCCCAGTCGATCGATCCGCCCCACGATTCCACGATCCGGCGGGTGATCGCCAGCCCGAGCCCGGTGCCCCGGGTCTTCGTCGAGAAGGAAGGCTCGAACAGCCGCTCCAGCCCTTCGGCGGGGAGCCCGCAGCCGTCGTCGAGGACCGATACCCGGCCCCAGCCGGGCTCGCGCTCCCAGTCCAGCCGCACCTCGATCGTTCCCGTTCCCCGTCCGAGGATCGCCTCGCGGGCGTTCTGGAGCAGGTTGACCAGGACGCGCCGGAACCCGTCCGGGTCTCCGACCAGCGGGGCCGGCTCGCCGCGCGTCTCCAGCCGGTACTCGATCGCCTCCTCGCCGGGCGCGTACAGGGCGATCGTCTCGCGCGCCGCGGCCAGCGCATCGAACGGCGCCCGGCCGATCGGGTCGGGTGCCCCGAAGCGCGCGAAGTTCCCCGCGATCCGCTCGAGCCGCTCGATCTCCACCAGCACGAGGTCGAGGTTCTCGTGGAAGACGGCCTCGAAGTCCGGAGCCCGATCCTCCACCACGTGCTCGAGATGCTGGAGCGACAGCTTCATCGGGGTCAGCGGATTCTTGATCTCGTGGGCCACCTGGCGGGCCATCTCTCCCCAGGCGAGGATCCGCTGGGACTGGACGTTCGCGGTGATGTCCTCGAACGCGACGACGATGCCCGCGGATCCCCCCGCCTCGTCGGCGAGTCGCGTACAGACGAGGTGGTAGTGGCGCTCCTCGCCGTTCCGACGCAGGACGAGGTCTCGGTCGCCGCGGCGAGCGGCCGTACGCTGCTTCTCGACCTCCCGCCAGAAGGCGGCAGCGGCCCCGTCCGACCGGACGAGCTCGTCCACCGTGCGATCGACCACCTCCGCGGGTGGCTGCTCGAGGAGGTCGGCGGCGCGGTCGTTGATCAGCCTCACGCGGCCGGCCCCGTCCAGCGCCACCACGCCCGCCCCGACGGCGGACAGGATCGCCTGCACGCGCGACTTCTCCCGCTCGAGCGCGCGCTGGCTCTCGTCGAGCCGCTCCCCCATGGCGTTGAACGAGCGCTGAAGTCGCCCGAACTCGTCCCGCCGGGTGGGCGGTGGGAGCCGGTACCCGAGGTGTCCGGAGGCGATCTGGCGCGTCCCCCGTTCCAGCGCCGACAGGGGACGGGTCATCGCGCGCGCCAGCCACCAGCCGACGACGAGCAGGAACCCGATCGAAAACGCCGAGAGGAGGAACACGCCCTCTCCGAGCCGCTGGAGGTCGATTCGCATCCGGTCCTCGCGGATCAGCAGCGGGGTGGCGAGCGAGTACCCGGGCGGCGACGTCGTGTCGTCGAGCATCGTGTAGGCGACCAGGAACGAGCGATTGCCCAGCGAGGTCTCGTCGAACACCGTCGGCTGCCGGACCGCGAACAGGTCGACGTAGACCTCTCCCGGCATGCGATCGGCGAAGAGCTGGGAGGCGAAGATCTCCGGGCGGCTGGACGCGACCGTGCGGCCGCGCCAGTAGAGGATGAGGTCCTGCTGGAGGATTCCCGCGATCGTCCGCAGACGGGCGCCGAGTGCGGATGTCGATCCCTGCGCGAGCGACGGATCGCCGACCATGAGGCGGCTGGCGGCGGCGAGCGCGTCGGCGGCCGCCGTGCGCGCGCCGCTCTCGAGCTCGGCCCGGGTCGCCTGGTAGCCGAGGACGGCGTACAGCCCCAGCGGGACCGCCGCCACCGCGAGGAACGCCAGCAGGAGCTGGACCCGGAACGACCGGAGCGGGTTGCGGGTCCGGAAGCCGACCCGCCAGCGGGATCGGGTCCCCGCGTCGCTCGCCCGCTCGATCCCCCCCATCGCGAGCCCGATCAGCGCGCCGACCAGCACGAACACCGCGTAGCTCCGCGCGCCCGGGAGAAGCGGGTCGAGAGGCATCGCGAGCTGCGGGCCGTCATCCCCCTCGCTTCGGACCGAGGTGAGGAGGGTCCGCGGCGGCGCGAGCTCCCCCGGTGCCAGGAGCTCGTAGCCCGGCAGGTCGGCGCTTCCCGGGGCCGAGAGCAGATCGGTGAGGAGGAAGGCGGAGCCCGAAGGCGGCCGCAGCTCGACCGCCTCGGTCGTCATGGCGACCGCGGTGCCGATACGTCCCTCGGGGCCCTCGACCGGGACGACGGCCCAGCGCGCGCCGGTGGTCCCGGCCGCGCCCTCGACTGGGATCTCGGCGGGCTCGAGCTGGTCGAGGAAGCTCCGGGCACGCCCCGCCAGGTCCTCCGCCGTGAGCGCGAACTGGCTGACCAGCACGCCTTCGGCGTCGAAGACGTAGAGCGCGGTCGCGTAGTCGAGGTCGCGCAGCGGGCTGCGGCTCCAGATCGCCAGCGCCCCATCCCGGTTCGGGCCGAGGATCGTCTCGCGCACCAGCGGGTTGTCCTCGAGGTATTGGACGGTGCGCCCCATCGTGTACTGGAGCCATTGGCTCGAGGACTGTCCGATCCGCTCCGCGCGCTCGACGAGGAGCTCGTGGGCCGCCTGGACGCGCGCGTGCGCGGCCAGCGGCAGGGTGACGAGCGCCGCGATCGCGGCCGCGGCCAGGGCGAGCCGCGGGCTGTGGGCACCCGGGCGCCCCTTCCGACCGGCGCTGGCCTGGACGATCCACGCGCCAGCCACGAGCGCGACCGCCAGCGGGACGACGAGCGCCGCGCGCTCGCCGGACAGCGCGGCTTCCGGCATGCGCCACGCGGCCAGTCCCACCCCTACCGCGGTCAGCCCCCCCGCTCCCGCCACCCAGGCGGGCCCGGTCGGCGCGCCCACCACCCGGAAGCCGGCGGCGAAGAGGATGACCCCCGCCGCGAGGAACAGCGCGAAGCCGAGCAGGACCATCAGGAAGGGCGGCGAGAAGAGGATCGTGGGGCTGAAGAAGACCGGTGGACTCATGTTGGCCATCGCCCCCTCCAGCGCCCCGGCGAGCGCCTGCAGAGCGACCATCGACACCACCCCGCAACCCGCCGTCCAGGCGACCACGACCCAGCCCCGTGGCGATCGACGAGGATCGGGGAGCAGCGCGAACGTCGAAACGGCGAAGAGCGCGAGGAATGCGGCGGTCAGCGCGAAGTCGCCGGCCGAATGGCCGGCCGGCCCGAGCCGCGCGGCGGCGAACGCCAGGGGGCTGAACCACGAGCCGGGCAGGAACAACGACGGGATCCGGGACTCGACGAGGAACAGCCAGACCCCGGCGAGGATCCCGGCCTGCGCGGAGACCGCGAGCGCCCAGCCGATCCAGGCGCCCTCACGCCGGCGCTCGAGCGCGGCCTGCCGTGTCGCGTGCCACACGAACCCCAGCGACCAGACGATCGGCCACAGCAGCAGCAGGGCGAGCACCCGGACGACGTCGTCGCGCCGACTCTCCAGGTAGCGGTCGATCAGGAAGCGCTCGGAGTGGACCTCGGCGATCACCGTGCCATCGGCCGCACTCACGTACGCCGCCGGCTCGCCCTCCCGGCGGTCCTCGAAGCCGGGCGGGGCGACATGGAACGCGAGATTCTGCGCGCTCTCGAGGCGGGGCACCAGCAGGTCCGCCTCCGCCATCTCGCTGCGGATCGGCGACTCCGCCGCCCACAGGTCCTTCACCAGGACGCGGAACGTGTCGGGCCCGGGCGTCCAGGGGGCGGCGAGATAGGCCAGCGTGTAGCCCGACGGGGCGCGGACGAGCGGCCGCTCGAGCGCGGTCGCCACCGAGTCCGGGGGCAGGCGGTCACCGCGCGGATCCCCCCACCACGCGCGCAATCGTCCTTCCCGGTCGTAGATCTCGAACCCGATCCCGGTCGGGAGTAGCGGGGGCGACGCGCGGTCGAGCGCGACGAACAGATCCGCGTCGGGACCGGCGGCGGACGCGTCCACGGGCTCGCGGCCGAGACGGGCGATCGTCGAGCGGAGGAGCGCGCCGTCGTCGGTGAGACGCCCGGCGAGCACCTCGGCCACCCGCTGCCGCTTGGCGCGCTCCAGCTCGCTCGCCGCGTCTCCGCCGCTCCGCACGAGGTTCCACGACTCCACGCGGAACCATCCCCAGAAGGCGAGATACGCGATCAGGAGGATGAACGCGGCGCGCAGCCCCCAACTCCACGGACGCCGGCGCGCGAACGAGATCGCCGCCAATCCGGCCGCGGCGAGCGCCGCGATCCACCGCAGGGGGTCGCTCGGGACGAGCGCCACCGCGGCCAGCGCCGTGGCCGCGGCGAACAGCCACCGCGAGTCCCTCACGGAGCCGGGGCCGTCTCCTCCCGCGGACGCGTGGCCACGACCAGCCCGGTCGCGCCCGCCCGGCGCGCCGCGTCCATCGCCTCCACGACGCGCCCATGCGCCACCCGTTCGTCGGCCTCCAGGACGACCCGCTCGCCCCCGCTGGCCGCCAGGGCCGCCTCGATCTCGCTCTCGAGCTCGGTGGCGGCCACCTGGCGACCGTCCAGCCAGGTGGCCCCGTCGGCGCCGAGCTCGACCGTCACCTCGTCGCGGCGGGCGACCTCGGTCGGAGACGCGGCGGGGAGAGACAGGTCCAGCCCGGGCCGTTCGAGGAACGTCGAGGTGACGACGAAGAAGAGGAGCAGCAGGAACACGACGTCGATCAGCGAGGTGATGTTGATGAGCGCCTTACGGCGCGCGCCGCTGCCGAACCTCATCGCGACTTCTCCTCCCCGAAGGGGACCGTCTCGCCGCGACCCGACCCGCGCTGGAAGCGGAGGATCTTCTGCACCAGGCGATTCGTCTGGGCCTCCATGTCGAGGACCAGCCGTTCGGCCTTGCCGGTGAAGTAGTTGTAGGCGACGAGCGCGGGGATCCCGATCGAGAGGCCCGCGGCCGTCGTGATCAGAGCCTGGGAGATCCCGCCCGAAAGGCTCTGCGCCTGCCCCGCGCCCTGGAGGGAGACGACCTCGAACACCTGGATCATGCCGAACACCGTCCCCAGGAGCCCCAGGAGCGGCGCGATCGCGGCCACGGTCTCGAGCAGTCCGAGCCCGCGCTCCAGCGCGGCCACCTCCTGGCGCCCCTGATCCTCGATCAGCTCGCGAAGCTCGTCGCGCGGACGGTCCCGATGGTCGAGCGCGACCCGCACGATCGCCGCGAACGGGCCCGGGTGCTTGTCACAGACCGACCGCGCCAGCGGGATGTCGCCCGGTTCCTCGAGCGAATCGATGACGGCGACGATCTCGGGCTCCATGACCCGCGACCTCCGCAGGTGGAAGGCCCGGTCGACGATGACCCACACCGCGAGCACCGAGCACGCGGTGATCGGCACCATCAGAACGCCACCCTGCACGATCGTCTCCCACATGATGCGCGCCTCCTCTTACCGTTCGCCGGGCGGAAAGACGTTGAAGTAGAAGTTGCCCGTGATCTCGAGCACGGGCTCGGGGAAGGCGGGCGGCAGCGGCTCGTAGTCGGCGGCCCCCTCGATGGCGTCGAGGGCGACGTACTGCAGGTTCTCGACCCCGCGATGATCGAGGAGGCGGACTTCCAGCAACCGTCCGTCGGGAGCGATGCGGAAGCGGACCCGGCTGATCCATGCCGCCGTACCGTAGTAGAAGGCCGCGGGGGGCGAGATGTGCTGCTCGATGCGCGCCTTCAGGCGCTGCATGTACGGGGCGTAGTCCCAGGCGGTGGTGTTGAGCGTGAACGCGGACCCCGCCTCCGCGCGCGTCAGCCGCTGGTCGACCTCCGGAGCCGGAAGCCGCGCGCCTGGCGGGACGGATGCCTGCGGCCGCGCGCCGATCGTGGTCGGTCCGAGCGCGAGCCGGGGATCGGTGCGGCCCGCTTCGGCGGGCACCGTGGCCGTCGCCCGCTCGGGTGTCGTCCCGCTCTCGTCCGGCGGCAGCTCACGGGCCTCCTCACGCGGGCGGTCGTTCGGGCGGGCCGCCTGCCGCGGGGCAACGGCGGCTGCAGCGGCGCGGGCCCCGGCCGGACGGGGCGTGGTCGGGACCGTCGCCTGGCCCTCGCGGAACGCCTCTCCCCGCGGCAGGTCGGGAGGCGCATCCGGCTGGGCGGCGCGGCGATCGGCGTCGGATACGTTCGGGGTTGGAGTCTCCGGCTCCGCGTCGGGACCTGCTTGCGGATCGACCAGCCGGAAGGCGATCGGCTCGGGGGGCGGCGTGACCGCCGCCCCGCTGTCGGCGGCCAGCGGGTTCCACCGCTCCCACAGCGGCGCCACGAGCGCCGCATGGACGAGAAGCGAGATCGCCAGCGCGGTGCGGGAGACGCGGTCGTCGAGCATTCCCATCCTGATAGACGAAGGGTGGAGAAAATCCGTTAAAGCGTTGGAATATAGCTCTCTTACCCGCTCCCCCCACCCGCGTTTCACAGCGCCGGGGAAACGAAAGCCCACCCAAGCCCCCCCACCGGAGGGCGCTCAAAACGGTCCAGATGCAAGGCGCGCGACGAAGGGATTCCGAGGCGTAGTGCCAACTACGCCGCAGGAAGACACGAGGAGCGGAACGAAGCAGATGGACCGTTTTCAGCGCCCGAAACCGATGGTTTCAGCGCCCGACCCCCACCGGAGGGCGCTCAAAACGGTCCAGATGCAAGGCGCGCGACGAGAGGATTCCGAGGCGTAGTGCGAACTACGCCGCAGGAAGACACGAGGAGCGGAACGCCGCAGATGGGCCGTTTTCAGCGCCCGACCAGCTGGTGGAGGCGCAAAATCGCCCGCTGCGACCTCAGCGAGTTCGTCGCCCCCGTCAGCAGCGTCGCGAGGTCGGCGGAGAGCATGACGAGGAGCGAGATCCCGAACCACACCTTGACCGCCGGATCCAGGACGACCACGAACATGCCCGCGGTGGCGAGGTGGGGGCCGGTGAAGAGCCAGGCGCGCCACACCAGCTCGGTCGGGCGCGCCAACGGCGACGCCTTCCACCGGTCCCGGCGGGCGGGACCGATGGCCGAGGCGAGGGCCAGGAACGGAGCCGCCGCGAACACCATGGCCAGCGCGTACACCGCCGTGACCGGCAAGGCGACCCACTCGCGCCAGGATGTCTCGCGCACTTCATCGTCACCGCGACGACCGTATGCCCGTACCTGATCGGCGTCAAACCACCGGAAATTTCGCATCGCGTAGTCGCGCGCGGCGTTCAGCTCCTGGATCCGCCCGGTCGCGCTGCGTCGGGCTTCCTCGTCAGTCGCGAACCGGTCGGGGTGGGTAAGCATGGCCCGCCTGCGATATGCGCGATGGATGTCGTTCAGTTCGACCGGCGGAAACAGCCCGAGTCGCTGAAGGGCATGGCGGTACGCCATTTCGTTGTAGCCGTCATGCATCCGGGCGTGAGTCGGCCGCGAGCTCATGCGGTCTCGGGATTGGCGGCTCCAGCGGGCTCGGCGGGAGCATCGACGGGCTCCGTGGGCTCGGCGGGCGCCTCGGCGGGATCGCGAGCGAGGGCCGCGTCGAGACTCTCGGACACGGGCTCCTTCTCCTGCGGCTCGTCCGCGTTCGAGTCGGCCGCCACCACGCCCGCGCCGACCTCCCCACCGCCGTCGGGCATGTCGAGGAAGTAGGAGGCGCAGGCGCCCTGGAGGAGCGCCTCGCTCAGCACCGGCTCCGCGTCGACGAACCGCGCGTAGTCGCAGAGGTGGTCGACGACGTCTCGGGGATGGCACGAGCGCGGCGTGATCCCCAGTCGGGCGTAGAATCGCTCATAGATCCAGTCGACCGCGGAGTCACGGTAGGCGATCTGCCGGGAGACGCACATGCGGCGGAAGATCTTCCGATAGTCATCCAGGGTGGGGCTCGGCACGAAGATCTTGTAGTGGATCCGGCGCAGGAACGCCTCGTCGACGAGATCGAGCGGATCGAGGTTGGTGGCGAAGATGAGCAGGGAATCGAACGGCACCGGGAACTTGTGCCCGGTATGGAGGGTGAGGAAGTCCATCCGCTTCTCGAGCGGCACGATCCAGCGGTTCAGGAGGTCGCGCGGCCGGACGCGCTGACGCCCGAAGTCGTCGATGATCAGCACCCCCCCGTTGGCCTTCACCTGGAACGGGGCTTGATACACCTTGCTGTGGGAATCGTACTGAAGGTCGAGCTGATCCAGCGTCAACTCCCCGCCCGTGAAGACGACCGGGCGCTGCACGCGCGCGAAGCGTCGATCGTAGGCGTGCACGGGCTCGAGCCAATCCTCCTCCGAGTTCCCGTTCACCCGCCCTTCGGGCAGCGCGCGATGGTGCACCGGATCGTGGACGACCATGACGTGGCCATCGACGTCCACCGCGTAGGGCACGAAGAGCTCTCCGCCCATCATCCGCGCGATCGATTCCGCGAGGTTCGTCTTGCCGTTCCCCGAGTCGCCGTAGAGGAACATCGACTTGGCCGAATTGATCGCCGGACCGAGCTGGTCGAGGAACTCGGCGGGCAGCACCAGATGGCTGAAGCCGACCTCGATGCCCTCGCGGCTGATGCTCACGCCTTTGATCGACTGCCTCTCCACCCATTCGCGGTACGTGGCGAGCGGAATCGGCGCCGCCCCGACGTACTGGTTGGAGTCCATCGCCTCGCGGGCGCGCTCGCGCCCCTTGCCGGTAAGGTCGAAGGTGTACCCCCCGCGCCCGTGACCCTTCGCGGCTCGTACCTCCAGCAACTGCCGCTGCTGGAGGTCGAGGAGGCAGTCGTCCAGGATGGCGAACGGCAGCCGGATCGTATCCGTCAGCTGCTGGCCGCTGCGCGCACCCTGGACGTACAGGGTCTTGAGCAGCAGGTCGGATACCCCTTCGGGCGACAGACCGGTGTCGGCGAGGGTCTCGGGGACCGGCGGCACCTGCCGACCCCCGAACTGCGGCTTCCGGTTCAGGCTCGATCTGGGACGTGCGGTCTGGTTCACGCCTGCCTCCCCTGTGGCTCGAGCGCATCCTCGCGCACCGACTCGCCCCCCCGGGGCAGCGGTTGCCACGCGACACGATCGCCGAGCGCGGTATGGGTCTCCGCCAGCGTTCCCGCCGGCACCTCGAGGGCCTGCCTCGCTCCCGCGTGCCAGCGGGTGCGGGTGCCGGGGGCCAGCTCCCGGTAGAGAGCGACGACCACGCCCTGCTTGTCGATCAGAGCGACGTCGATCGGATACGTCATCATGTACATGTGCACGCCGCGGCAGGGCACGATCAGCAGCCCTTCGCCGGGCTCGATCCGGGGCCGCGCGATCAGGCCTCTCAGTCGCGGCCAGAGCCAGTCGGCCAGGATTACACGGTCCCCCAGCTGGCGGCCGCGGGTCGTGTTCATCACCCGGACGCGCATCACATCAGGCCCTTCATCTGCTCGAGGATGTGGAGCACGGCGGGTCCGAGGATGACGACGAACATGGCCGGGAAGATGAACAGCACCAGTGGGAAGACGAGCTTGATCGTCGTCTTGGCGGCCGCTTCCTCGGCGCGCTGGCGCCGCTTGATCCGCATCGTATCGGAATGGACCCGGAGCGCGGTCGCGATGGAGGTGCCGAAGCGGTCGGTCTGGATCAGCATGGCGGTGAGCGACCGCAGGTCGCCGAGACCGGTTCGGTCGCCGAGGTTCCGCAGGGCCTCGTCACGCGGGGTACCGGCGCGGATCTCGAGGTTCGTGAGCACCAGCTCCTCGCTCATCTTCTCGCTCACGTGCTGGATCTCTTCGGAGACACGGACCAGGGCCTGGTTGAGGCCCAGACCCGCCTCCACGCAGACGACGAGGAGGTCCAGGGTGTCGGGCAGCGCCCGCCGGAGCTCGTGCTGACGCTTGCGGATGCGGCGCTTGACGTAGTACTGCGGGAGCAACCAGCCGAAGGCCGCTCCGATCGACGCGGCCAGCACCAGGCCCGCGGGCGGCCCGCCGAGCGCCAGGGTGCCGAATACGGCGGCCGTTCCCAGGATCCCCATGGCGAAGATCCGCGCGCCGAAGTACGCGGCGACCGAGCTGGACCGGCGATAGCCGGCCTGTAACAGCGTCTCCTGGACCCGGCTCCAGTCCGTCCGGCGGGCGGTGATCCGCGAGCCGAACGCCTCCATCAGGGTCTCCAGCCGCTCGCGCTTCTCCTGCCGATGACGCCGCTGGATCGTGGTGTAGTGGCTGGCACCACCGGACTGCAGCTCTCCCAGGCGCTTGGAGATCACGCGCGACCTCGCCGGAGCGAGGCTCGCCACGCCGTACACGAGGGCGAACGCGGAGGTCATGACCAGCACGACGATCAGGAACAGAAGCACGGCGACCCCCTAGACCTCGATGTGGATGATCTTGCGGATCACGAAGAAGCCCATGACCTGGAGCAGGCCGGCCACGGTCATCATGAGGCGTCCGGTCGGCTCCCGGATCAGGATCATCATGTACTCCTGGTTCATCATGAAGATCAGGAATCCGACCCCGATCGGAAGCACCGCCAGCAGATAGCCGGTGAACCGTCCCTGGGCGGTGTAGACCCGCACCTGGCGCTGGATGGTGAACCGCTCGCGGATCGTGTACGAGATCTTATCCAGGATCTCGGCCAGGTTTCCTCCCACCTCGCGCTGGATGAGGAGCGCGGTGACCAGGATCCTCATGTCAACCAGATCGATGCGGTCCGCGAGCGCGAGGAGGGAGTCCTCGATCGCGAGGCCGAACTTCTGCTCCTCGAAGACCCGCAGGAACTCTCCGGCCAGTGGCTCCGGTGACTCATCCGCCACCATCTGGAGGCCCGTCGAGAATGCGTGACCGGCACGGATGGCGCGGCCCAGCAGGTCGATCGACTCCGGGAAGTGCTCCTCGAACGCCGCCAGGCGCTTGGCCTTGCGCCGCTTGACGTAGATGTAGGGAAGCGTCGCGCCGAACGCCGATGCGGCCACGGCTACGATCAGGAGCCGCGCGACCACGAAGGCGCTCAAGCCCATCGCCAGCGAGGCGCCGACGGTCAGCAGGAAGAACGTCCCCACCCGCCAGGTCACGTCCGCCTGCTCGAGCAGGTGCTGCAGGTCGCGGCTGTGCGGGAGCCGTGCCATCAGCGGCTCCATCCAGGTCACTTCGCTGAGCTTGGTGTCGCGGAACAGTTCGTTGAACGGATCAGTGCCGCCTTCGCCCGAGGCCATCCCTTCCAGTCTTCGGGTGACTTCTCTCCGCTGCTTGCGATCGCTCCACCATTCCCAGAAGAGCGCCAGGGACAGCACGGCGAGGCCGACCGCGACGAACATGAAGATCGCGGGCAGGTAGGCGGCTGGCAGGCGGTCGATCATCGGTCGCCTCCGGCGCCGAAGCCGTAATCGGAATTCGAGAACAGGGCCACCGGCAACTCGATCCCGCTCGCGCTCAGACGCTCGGCGAAGCGGGGCCGGATGCCGGTCGCACGGAAGCGGCCCAGCACCCTGCCGTCCTCGTTGATCCCCTGCCGCTCGTACATGAAGATCTCCTGCATGGTGATCACGTCCCCCTCCATCCCCACGATCTCGGAGATCGAGGAGAGCCGACGCGCCCCGTCCGAGTAGCGCGTGACCTGGATCACGACGTCGATCGCCGATGCCACCTGCTGCCGCATCGCCTTCTCGGGCAGCGCGAGGTTGGCCATCGAGATCATCGTCTCGAGCCGTGACAGGGCGTCCCGTGGAGAGTTCGCGTGGAGCGTGGTGAGCGAGCCGTCGTGACCGGTGTTCATCGCCTGCAGCATGTCGACCGCTTCGGGGCCGCGGACCTCGCCGCAGATGATCCGGTCGGGCCGCATGCGGAGCGCGTTGATGACGAGCTGCCGCGACGTCACTTCACCCACGCCCTCGACGTTCGGTGGCCGGGTCTCGAGCCGCACCACGTGCGGCTGGCGGAGCTGGAGCTCGGCGGAGTCCTCGATCGTGACGATCCGCTCGGTGGTCGGGATCGACGAGGAGAGCACGTTGAGGAGCGTCGTCTTCCCGGCTCCCGTGCCGCCGGAGATCACCACATTCAGCCGCGCCTTCACGATCCCCTGCAAAAGCTCCAGCATCGGCTCGGTGATCGTTTCCACGCGGAGCAGGTCCTCGGCAGAGAGCGCGTCCTTCTTGAACTTCCGGATCGAGACGTGAGGGCCGTCGATGGACAGGGGTGGGATGACCGCGTTGACGCGCGAGCCGTCCGCCAGGCGGGCGTCCACCATGGGAGAGCTGTCGTCGATGCGGCGGCCGACGGCGGAGACGATCCGGTCGATCACCTGAAGCAGATGCCGGTTGTCCTTGAAGCGGACGTCCGTGCGCTCGATCCTGCCGTTGCGCTCCACGTACACCCGGGTATGGGTGTTGACCAGGATGTCCGAGACCGTGGGGTCCTGGAGCAGGGGCTCCAACGGTCCGAGACCGAAGATCTCGTGGAGGACCTCTTCGACCAGGCGCTCACGCTCGTCCAGGTTGAGCGGCGCGGCTTCCCGGGTCAGCAGGTCCTGGACCGCACGCCGGATCTCCCCGACCACCTGCTCCCGGTCCTGCGAGTCGAGATTCGAGAGGTTGAGCCGCTCGAGGAGCTGCTTGTGGATGCGGGACTTGATCTCGTGGGTCAGCATCGCCTGCGAGGCGTCATCCTCGTCCGTCTGAGCGGTCTTCGGACGCGGGGTGGCGCCCGGGGGCGCGGGTGCAGCCGAGGCGGCCGGCCCCCCGTTCGGTGTCTCCCAGGGCAGCCTCTCCGCGGGCTCGTCCTTCCCTGTCTCTTCCCACGGGAGCTTGCTCTCGACGTCGCCCTGCGGGCCGAACAGCGGTACCGAGTAGGGATCTCGTCCGTCGTTCATGCGCGCTCACCTCCCATCACCGGGGGCGGGAGCATCAGCGGCTCGTCCGCGGACTCCTCGGTCCCCATCATCGTGCGCATGCGCTCCACGGTGCGCGACAGCCAGCCGCGCTTCTTCTGGACCGCTCCCGGCAGGCCGGTGATGCGGGCCCCCAGCGCCTCCAGCTCGCGCGCGAAATCGCAGCGTTCCATGAGGATCACCGGTCGCCCGGTGTTGATCGAATCGATGACCGCCTCGTAGTCGTTCGGCAGCGTCCAGTAGACCTCCAGCCCGAGCGCCTGCTCGACGTCCTCGAGCGTGATGTCGTTGTCGGGCTGGAGACGGTTGACGATGAGGCGGACGTCCTTGCCCCCCATGCGCTCCATGATGTGCTGGGTGCGCTGGATGTTCCTCAGCGACGGCAGGTCGACGTTGGTGACCAGGTAGATCTCGTCTGCCTGGTCGAAGGTCGCGAGGGTCCGGGGAGTGAACGAGTTCGAGGTGTCCACCACGACGTGGTCGTAGTGCTGCTTGAGGAACTGCAAGATCTGACGGATCTGGTCGCCCGTGACGGTCTCGGCCTTCTCGGGGTGGTACGGGGCCGAGAGCACGTGGACGCCGGTGTCGTGACACTCGATGAAGGACGCCAGCAGCCCCGCGTCCATGCGATGGAAGTTGCGCGCCAGGTCGACGAAGTTGAACCGTGGCTCGATCCCCATGAACAGCGCGATCTCGCCGAGCTCGAGATCCAGGTCGACGACGACGGTCTTCTGCCCCGTCAACCGATGGAGCTGGATCGCCAGGTTCGTCGCGACCGTGGTCGAGCCCGATCCACCCTTGGCGCTGAAGAACGCGTAGAGCTTGCCCGGCTGACGTCGCGCCTCCGGCCCCAGGCCGCCTGCCAGGCGCCGCGTGGTCCGCGTGATCGCGGCCTTGAGCGCGTCCTCGGTGACCGGCTTCGGCAGATATTCCCCCACGCCAGCCTGCATGGCCTGCATGAGGAACTCGGTCGAGGTGTTCGATCCCGCGCCGATCAGCCGGCGGTTCGGGTTCTGCTCCGCGAGATACTGGGCGAGCTTGCACCCCAGGGCGGGATCCCCTTCGAGATCGATGAACACGATCTCCGGGTCCACGTAGCGGAGCTCCTCCAGATGCCCGTGGCTGAGCTCGATGAACGGAACGATGATCTCGAACGCGATCTCTACCCGCGCGTTGTCACCCTGTCCGTTCCCGCATTCCCTGAGTGCCGTCCGGAACTGAGAGTCCGTGCTGATGACGGCGCTGACGATGGCCTGACGTTGCATT
>DATKCO010000013.1:0-5549 GCA_035513155.1 Gemmatimonadota bacterium
CTCGCCCTGGAAGATGTTCCCCTCCGAAAGCCCGGTGACGGCCTCGATGTCGGCGGGCGTCAGGACCTGCCGGTGGAGGATCGCCGACGGGACGTTCGGCGCATACTCGGCCAGCGTCTCGACCACCGCATCGCCGAACGCCTCCCGGCTGGCGTCGTCCCAGCCGCCATTCCGGTGATAGGGGGCGTACTGGACGAAGATCGACATCACGTGCTTCCCCGCCGGGGCCATCGTCGGATCGATCACCGAGGGCATCACGATGTCGAGGAACGGCCGGCGCGAGAACTCGCCGTACTTGGCGTCGTCGTAGGCGCGCTCCAGGTAGTCCACGCTGGGCGCGATCGCCATCGCCCCCCGGAGATGGCGCCCGTCGTCGGGAAGGGCCGTGAACCGGGGCGCCTCGGAGAGTGCGAGGTTCACCTTTCCCGACGAGCCGCGGAAGCGGAACCGGCGGATGGCCCCGACGAGCTCGTCGGGCAGCTCGGCGGGGTCGACGAGCTCGAGGAACGTGCGGCGCGGGTCGAGGCCCGAGACGACGGTCCGGGCGGCGATCTCCTCCCCGCTCTCCAGCACGACCCCGGTCGCCCGTCCCCCCCGCTCGAGGACCCGGGTCACCGGCGCGTCGGTCCGGATCTCCGCCCCGAACCCGCGCGCGGCCCCCGCGATCGCCTCGCTGACCGAGCCCGTTCCCCCGCGCGCGAACCCCCACGCCCGGAACACGCCGTCGATCTCGCCCATGTAGTGGTGGAGCAGCACGTAGGCGGTCCCCGGGGAGCGGGGCCCGAGGAAGGTCCCGATGATCCCGCTGGCCGACTTCGCCGCCTTCAGCGCCTCGCTCTCGAACCATTCGGCCAGATAGTCCGCGGAGCTCATCGTCATCAGCTTGACGAGCGCGTGGAGGTCCCGCTCGCCCAGATCGCGGAAGTGCTTCCCGATCCGCCCCAGCGCCAGCAGGTCCCGCGGGTGCCACGACGCCGGGTCGGGCGGCGAGAGGCCGAGGAGCGGCCGGACCGCCATCGCCATCTTCTGCATCAGGCGGCCGAACTCCTCGTAGGCGTCGGCGTCCCGCGGCGAGTGGCGGTAGAGCTCGCGTCGGGTCTCCTCGGCGTCCGCCCACGTCGCCAGGTAGTCGCCGTTCGGGAGCGGGTTGAACGTGCTCTCGAGCGGAACGATGTGGAGGCCGTGTCCGGGCAGGTCGAGATCCCGGATGATCTCGGGCCTCAGCAGGCTCACCACGTAGGAGAAGACGGAGTACCGGAAGCCGGGGAACACCTCCTCCGTCACGGCCGCCCCGCCGAGGACGGGCCGGCGCTCGAGCACGACGACCCGCCGCCCCGCACGGGCGAGATAGGCGGCGCAGACCAGCCCGTTGTGGCCGCCCCCGACGACGACCGCGTCCCAGGTCCGCGCGCTCCTCATGCCCGTTTCCGCTCCGGATCGAAGAACGGCGTCTTCACGACGGTCGCCCGGGCCCGCCGTCGCCGATGCTCGACGGTCACCTCGAGGTCGACCTCCGTTCCCGGTGCGGCGTGCGCGGCCTCGAGGTGGGCGAGCGCGATCGATCGCTTGAGGAGCGGCGACCAGCACCCGCTGGTCGCGTAGCCGACCTGCCGGTCGTCGACGTAGACGGGCCGGCTCGTGCGCCAAGCGGCGGCCGGGAGCTGCGGCGGCAGGCCGACTTCGGCGAACAGCGCCTCCTGCGAATCCCAGTCGACCGCGATCCCGACCAGCCGCCACGCGGCCGCCCGCTCGCGCTCCGCCGCGAGCGCCCGCTGGCCGACGAACGGCCCCTTCCCGCGCGCGACCGTCCATCCGAGGCCCAGCTCGAAGGGAGAGGACAGCTGCGGCTCGACGAGCGCCCGGCGGGCGGAGACGTAGTCGACGTCGATCAGGACGAGACCCGCCTCGATCCGCGCCACGTCCATCGCGAGCAGACCGGTCGGCATGAGGCCATGGGGCCCGCCCGCGGCCAGCAGCCGGTCCCACAGCCCCTCGGCCTGATCGTTGGCGACCCAGATCTCGTACCCCAGGTCACCGGTATAGCCGGTGCGCGTGATCGTCACCGGGACCCCGTCCACGCGGGCCTCCGTTGCGCGAAAGAAGGCGAGGGCCCCCAGGTCCGCGTCCGTCGCGCGGCCGAGGACCTCCCGCGCCGCCGGCCCCTGGAGCGACAGGGCGGCGATCTCCCCCGTCTCGTCGACGACCGACACGTCGATCCCGACCGCGTTCTGATGGAGCCAGCGGAGATTGGGATGGGCCGACGTCAGGCGAAAGTCGTCCTCCTCGAGTCGCGTCAGCGTGCCGTCGTCGAGGACCTTGCCATCCGCATCGCACCACGGCGTGTAGAGCACCTGACCCACCCTGCAGCGCGTCACGTCCCGGGTCACGACCCGGTCGAGGAGGGCCTCGGCGCCCGGCCCGCGGAGCCGGTACTTGAACAACGGGGTCACGTCGATCAGGGCCGCCGTCCCCCGGATCGCCGCGTACTCCAGGTCATGGACGAGGTCGTACGACGCGGGCACGACGTACCCCGCCCAGCGGCGCCACGTGGCCCCCCGGACGAGGGGCGCGGTGCGGCCGTGGAACGGTGTCGTCAGGACCGCCTCGGTCATGCGGGACGCCTCGAGGGTGGTGTTTTGAACCATTAGTTCATATTATGAACCTCGCATTCTAGCCGGCGGCCGAGCGCCCGTCAAGGAGAGCCCACTGCCCACCGAGCCCTACGCAGGCACCCAGTCCGTCCGCCGGGCGATCGCGCTGCTCAAGGTGTTCAGCGACGAGCGCCCGGACTGGGGACTCACGGGGATCGCGCGCGAGGCCGGACTCAACAAGACGACCGTGTACCGACTCCTGACCGCCCTCGAGGCCGAGGGCATGGTGGCGCGGAGCTCCGCCGGCGATACCTGGCGACTCGGCGCCGCCACGATCACGCTGGGCGCACTCGCGCTCCGCTCAAGCGACCTCGTGACCGCCGCTCGACCCGAGCTCGAGAGGCTCGTCCGCGAGACGGGCGAGACGGCCACGCTCGAGGTCCTGGCGGGCGACGAGGTCCTGATCCTGGATGGCGTGGAGGGGCCGTCGGTGGTCGGCGCGAGCTCGGAGGTCGGAACCCGCTGGCCCGCCCACGCGACCTCGACCGGCAAGGTGCTGCTCGCGGCGGCCGCCGACGGGGAACCGCCGGGCCGCCGGCCGCGCCGGCAGAAGCTCACCCCGCGGACGATCACCGATCCCGACGGGCTCCAGCGCGAGCTCGAGGAGGCCCGGAAGCGGGGCTGGGCGACGGCCATGGAGGAGCTCGAGGAGGGTTACGTCGCGGTGGGCGCTCCCGTCCGCGACCACATCGGTCGGGCGGTCGCGGCGATCAGCGTGGGCGGGCCTGCCGCGCGCCTGACCGGGAAGCGGATCCCGCCGCTGGCGCGGCGCGTCGTCGCCGCGGCGGACAGGATCTCGCGCCGGCTCGGCGCCTGGCGGGCACCCGGGGGGCCGCCGCGATCCAGCCAGTGACGCGACGCGCGACTCGCACGAGGATCTGGAGCGCGCCCTGCTAGGAAGCGTCCGACGAGTCCCCGCGCGGCGCGGGCGGCTCCGCCTCGTCGCGCAGCCGCGTGACGAAGTGGTCCAGGTCCATCTGCCCCAGCTCCCCTTCGGCGTGCGAGCGAACGCTGACTTTCGACGCCCCGATTTCCTTCTCGCCGACCACGACCATGTAGGGGACCTTGTGGACTTCGGCATCGCGGATCTTGTATCCCACGCCCTCGCGCCGCTCGTCGACATGGGCGCGGAGCCCGGCGTTCCCCAGGTGCTCGGCGACCGATCCCGCGTATTCGTTGTACGCGTCGCTGACCGGCACGACCCGCACCTGCTCGGGGGCCAGCCAGGTCGGGAACGCGCCGGCGTAGTGTTCGATCAGGATCCCCATGAACCGCTCGATCGAGCCCAGGATCGCGCGGTGGATGACGACCGGCCGCTCCTCCGTCCCCGCGGGGGTGGTGTAGTGGAGCTCGAACCGCTCGGGAAGGTTGAAGTCGCACTGGATCGTCGAGAGCTGCCACTTCCGCCCCAGCGCGTCGGTCACCTGGAAATCGATCTTCGGACCGTAAAAGGCGCCCTCGCCGGCCACTTCGCGGAACTCGAGCCCGTTCGCCACCAGCGCCTGCCGGAGGGCGTCCTCGGACATGTCCCACACCTCGTCGGATCCGATCCGCTTGTCGCCCCGCAGCGAGAGCTCGATCGCCACCTCGAACCCGAACACGTCCTCCATCACATACTGCACGAGCCGGATCAGCGACGTCACCTCGGCCTGGATCTGGTCGGGCCGGCAGAAGATGTGGGCGTCGTCCTGAACGAAGGTCCGGACGCGGAAGAGGCCCGTGACGACCCCGCTCTTCTCATACCGGTGGAGCCGCCCGAAGTCGGCGTAGCGGAGCGGCAGGTCGCGGTAGGACCGCTTCTGCGCCGCGTACACGTAGGTCGACGCGGGACAGTTCATCGGCTTGACCGCCATCTCGCGCTCGTCCACGCCGGTGAAGAACATGTGCTCCTTGTAGTTCTCGTAGTGGCCGGAGATGCGCCACAGCTCCACGTCGTAGACCTGCGGGGTCACAATCTCGTCGTGCGGCCACCCGTCGGAATAGAGCTCCCGCATGAACCGCTGGAGGCGGTTGTAGATCCACGCGCCCTTGGGGTGGAAGTAGGGGCTCGCAGGCGCGTTGGGGTGGAAGCTGAACAGGTCCAGCTCCTTGCCGAGCTTCCGGTGGTCCCGCCGCTTCGCCTCCTCGATGCGGGCGAGGTGCTCGTCGAGATCGCTGCGCTTGAAGAAGGCGGTCCCGTAGATCCGGGTCAGCATCGGATTCCGCTCGTCGCCACGCCAGTAGGCGCCGGCGGCCGACAACAGCTTGAACGTGCCGAGACGGCCGGTCGACGGGACGTGGGGGCCACGACACAGGTCGAGCCATTCCCCCTGCCGATAGATCGTCAGCGGCTGGTCTGCCGGGAGGTCCTCGATGATCTCGACCTTGTACGGCTCATCGAGCTCGCGGAACAGCTCCAGCGCGGCCGGGCGCGGGATCTCTTCGCGCTCGATCGCGTGGTCTTCCATGACGATCCGATCCATCTCGGCTTCGATCGCCGGGAAGTCCTCGGGCGTGAAGGGCTCAGCGCGGTCGAAGTCGTAATAGAAGCCGTCCTCGATCACGGGCCCGATCGTGACTTGGGTGTCGGGCCACAGCCGCTGCACCGCCTGCGCCATCAGGTGCGCGGTCGAGTGGCGGTAGACCTCCAGGGCTTCCGGATCGCGATCGGTGAGGATGCGGATCTCGACGTCGGCCTCGAGCACCCGCGAGAGATCGACGACGCGCCCGTCGATCGCGGCCACGTACGCGGCCTTCGCCAGCCGGGGGCCGATCCGCCCCGCGATCTCGCGGATCGTGGTGCCCCGCTCCGCCTCCAGCTCGGACCCGTCGGGGAGCCGGACCTTGATCGTTCCGTTTTCACTCATGAAGGATCGAAACTACCCGCCCCCCGGAAGGGCGTCAAAACGAAGCGGGGCG
>DATKCO010000014.1:0-23761 GCA_035513155.1 Gemmatimonadota bacterium
CTTCTAGCCCCCCCCGGGCTTCCTTCGTTATACTGCCCCTTCCCATGGTGATCATCGCCAACCCCCGCGCCGGACATGGGAAGGGCGCCGGGAACCTGGAGCGGTTGCGGGGCGTCGTGCGGCGCCGCGGGCTCGACGGCAAGGTCGTCGCCACCGACCGTCCGGGTCACGCCACCGAGCTCGCGCGCGCGCTGGTGGAAGCAGGCGAGCACCGGGTCGCCGTCATGGGGGGAGACGGCACGATCGGCGAGGTGGCCAACGCGCTGGTCGGCACCGACGTCGAGCTGGCGATCATCTCGATGGGGACGGGCAACGACATCGCCCGGAGCTTGAAGCTTCCGCTCAACGATCTCTCCGCGTCCCTCACCGTGGCGTTCGAGGGAGACACGCGGAGGATGGACGTGGGGCGGGAACGGGACCGCGCGTTCCTCTCCGTCCTTGGGCTCGGCTTTCCCGCGGTGGTCGCGGCGGAGGCCAACCGCTTCACCTGGGTCAAGGGTCCGCCGGCCTTCTTCGCGGCCGTCTACAAGGCGATCCATCGACTTCGTCCGGTTCACCTCGTCATCGAGATGGACGACCAGACCCTCGATAGGGAGTGCGCCGCCGTGATGATCCAGAACACCCCCTACACCGGCGGCGGGCTGCTGATGGCGCCCGGCGCGCGCGTGGACGACGGGCTCCTCGACGTCGTGGTGGTCGAGGACATCGGAAAGCTGGCTCTCATGGTCAACTTCCCCAAGGTCTACAGCGGCCGCCACTTCGAGCATCCCAGCTTCTCTCTCCATCGGACGTCGCGGGTGCGGATCGATTCCGACGAGCCGCTCCCCAAGATGTTCGATGGCGACCTGTGCGGCTGGACCCCCGTCGACGTCCGGGTCGACCCCGGCGCCCTGCGGGTCGTCGAGCCGTCCAGGGACTGAGGCCGTGGACCGCGTCTCGCGAGCCCTGACGGGCAAGGAGATCCTGGTCACCGGCGCGACGGGGTTCCTGGGGCAGCCGCTGCTCGAGAAGATCCTCTGGTCGGCGCCCGACGTGGCGCGGATCCATGTCCTCATCCGCCCCAAGCGGCCCTTCGGCGGCGAGGTCCAGAGCCCAGGCGAGCGGCTGCGGCGGGAGCTGTTCCAGTCGAGCGTGTTCGACCGGCTCCGCTACCGCCACGGCGACGGGTTCGAGCGGTTCCTGGAGGAGAAGCTGGTGGCGGTCGGGGGGGATATCTCCCAGGACGGCCTGGGGATCGACCCGGACGTCCGCGCAACGCTCGTGCGGCGGCTCGACGTGATCATCAACAGCGCGGCCGTCGTCTCGTTCGACGCGCCGCTCGACGACGCGCTCGAGCTCAACACACGGGGGGCGGGCCGGGTGGCCGAGTTCGCCGCGGCCTGCGATCACGCCATGCTCATCCATGTCTCGACCGCCTACGTCTGCGGCGCCAGCCACGAGTCGATCCCAGAGACGATCCACCACGCGGCCCCGGACTCCGAGGATCCCTTCCCCCCCCGCGGCTTCCGCGATCCCGACCTCGACCTGGCGAAGATCGAGGAGATCGTGGCCGACGTATACGCGCGGGGGAACGGACCGGAAGTGCGGCGCGAGCTGGTCGAGGCGCTGGTCCAGCGTCGGCGCCGGCGCGGCGGCGCCAAGGAGCCGCGGCGGGAGGCGATCGAGAACCTGCGCGGACGCTGGATCGAGAACCGGCTGGTGGAGGAAGGGATGCGGTGGGCGCGGCAGCGCGGCTGGAACGACACCTACACCTACACCAAGGCGCTCGGCGAGCAGATGGTGCTGCGGAAGCGGGGCGAGGTGCCGCTGGCGATCGTGCGGCCGGCGATCATCGAGTCCAGCCTGTCCGAGCCCTCCCCGGGGTGGCTCGACGGGCTGCGGATGGCCGATCCGCTGATCGCCGCCATCGGGAAGGGCCGGCTGCGCGCGCTGCCGCTCGACCCGGCCGTCGTCCTCGACCTCGTCCCCGCAGACATGGTCGTCAACACGATCCTCGCCGCGCTGCCCAAGCTGGAGCGGGACGGCCGGGGCTCGCTCGAGATCTACCAGGTCGCGACCGGCTCGCGGAATCCGGTCACGATGGGCCGCCTGCACGAGCTCATCGTCCATTACTTCCGGGCGAACCCGATGCTCGACAAGCAGGGCAACCCGATCCGAGTCCAGCGGCTCTCGTTTCCCAGCCCCGAGTCGTTCCGGCGGCAGTATCGGCTGAAGGCGGCGCCGCTGGTGGCGGCCGAGAAGGTGCTCGCGCGGCTCGTCGATTGGGGCGTGCTGGCGGACCCGGCCCAGCGCCAGCGCCGCAAGATCGCCGCCACCCGCGCCGCTATCGACAAACTGTTCTACTACGGTGAGCTCTACGAGCCGTACCTCAACCTCGATTGCCGCTTCGAGGTCGACAACACCATGCGGCTGTTCGAGTGGCTCGGTCCCGAAGAGCGCCGGCGCTTCAACTTCGACGTCTCGCGCATCAACTGGCGGCACTATATCCACGTCCACATCGCCGGCATCAAGAAGTACATCCTGAAGGTCGAGCGCGCGGGCACGCTCGAGGTGGAGGAGGACCTCTCAGCGGAGCGGGAGGCCGTACGGACGATCAACGACCTCCTGGTGCACAGCGCCGAGCGCTACGGCGACGCGGTCGCGCTCCAGGTCCAGCGCGAGGGCCACTGGGTGCGCTACACCTACGCCGACCTGCTGGATGCCGCCCGGCGCGTCGGCGACCGGTTCCAGCGACTGGGCTGCCGCAAGGGGGACCGGGTCGTGCTGTGGTCGGAGAACCAGCCCGAGTGGGGAGTGGCCTATCTCGGCGCCGCGTCGATCGGCCTGGTCGTGGTCCCGCTGGACGCGCAGACGTGGCACCGCGAGGTGTGGGCCCTGGCCCGCTTCACCGGCGCGCGCGCGATCCTCGCCTCACGCGCCTGCTTCGCCAAGCTGACCGAGGAGGAGCTGGCGGCCAACGAGCGCGCGGAGCCGCCCGTCATCCTGCTCGACGTCGACACGGAGTGCGAGCCGTTCGCGAACGCGGCCTACCCCCGCGGCACCGATCCCCTGCCCGCGGAAGCCCTCGAGTCGCCCGAGCCGGTCGGGCCCGACGACCTGGCGTCGATCATCTTCACGACCGGCACCGCGGTCGATCCCAAGGGTGCCATGCACACGCACCGGAACTTCCTCGTGAACCTCTTCGGCGTCAGCCGCTCGCTCCCACTGAGCAGCGCCGACCGCTTCCTCAGCGTCCTGCCGCTCTACCACGCGCTCGAGTTCACCTGCGGGTTCCTGGCCCCGCTCTATCGCGGCTGCACGGTCACCTACGCGCGGTCCCTGAAGCCCAAGGTCATCCTCGAGACGATGCGCGAGACCGGGACCACGGTCATGCTCGGCGTGCCGACCCTCTACGCGCTCCTCCGGGACGACATCGAGCGGCGCGTCCTCGGCACCTCGCGGTCCCAGCTCCGGACCAACCTGATCGAGACGCGCAAGCGGCTCGCGCGGTCGTGGGAACGGACCTTCGACCGCTCGATCGGCCGCCAGGTGTTCACCCGCGTCCACCAGGCGTTCGGCGGCCGGCTGCGGTGCCTGGTGAGCGGCGGCTCCGCCCTCGGGACGGAGCTCTACGAGACCTATCGCGCGATGGGGCTCACGATCTACGAGGGCTACGGGCTGACGGAGACCGCGCCGGTGCTGACCGTCAACCCGCTCTACCAGAGCCGCAAGGGCTCGTGCGGGAAGCCGGTCCCGGGGGTCGAGCTCCAGCTCTCCCACACCGACCGGCAGGGCGTCGGCGAGATCATCGTCCGGACCCCCAGCCTGATGAAGGGATACTGGAAGAACCCCGAGGCGACCGCCCGCGTCGTGGTCGACGGCTGGTTCCACACCGGGGATCTCGGCTGGGTGGACGCCGACGGCTACCTCTACATCAGCGGCCGGACCAAGGACGTGATCGTGACCGGCGCCGGCAAGAACGTCTACCCGCTGGAGCTCGAGGCGATCTACCGCACGATCCCGGAGATCGGGGACATCTGCGTGGTCGGCATCCCGAGCGGGCTGACCGAGGACGTGCACGGGGTGGTGGTGCCGGCGGAGGAGACCTCCGCGGACGACGACCGCGACGCGGTCCGGAAGCGGATCCTGCGCGAGATCCAACGCGTCGGCCGCGACCTCCCGAGCTACCATCGCCTGCAGCAGCTCCATGTCTGGCCGGGCGAGCTGCCGCGGGACGACGACGGCGAAATCGACCGCGAGGCGGTGCGCGCGTTCGTCCGGCAGCGGGTCGCGGGCGAGACGGCCGGCCGCACCCCCTCGCGGGACGGCGACCGGCGGCAGTCCGTAATGGAGGAGATCGCCCGGCTCGCGCGGGTGTCCGTCGGCGACGTCGAGCGCGAGAGCCACCTCTTCGACGACCTAGGCCTCGACTCCCTGCAGGCGATCGAGCTCCTGCTCCACCTCGACCACGAGCTCGGCGTCTCGCTCGACGACGCGACGGCCGGAAGGATCGAGACCGTGGGCCAGCTCCTCGACGAAGTCGACGGCCGGACGGCCCCCGTCGAGCCGCTGCGGCGGGAGCCGCGCCCGCCCACGACCATCCGCTCCGCGCTCCCCCATCACGAGCGGCCGGCGCTCGACCGCGCGCTGTCCAGCTCGTTCCGCCTCGGCCTGCGGGCCCTCTACCGGGGGTACTTCGCGCTCGAGGTGCGGAACGGCGAGCGACTCCCGGCGGAGCCGCCCTACATCGTGGCCGCCAACCACGCGAGCCATCTCGACGCCCCGGCGATCCTGGCCGCGGTCGAGCTCGCGCGCGGACCCGACGCCGCGCGCCGGCTCCACGTCCTCGGCGCCCGGGACTACTTCTTCGACACCGCGCTCAAGCGGTGGTTCTTCAGCACGTTCCTCAACGTCGTCCCGATCGAGCGTGAGGAGACCTCGCTGGCGGGTCTTCGGATGGTCAAGCGAATCCTCGCGTCGGGCGAGTCGGCGCTCATCTTCCCCGAGGGGACCCGCTCGCGGACGGGCGACATCGACATCTTCAAGCCCGGCCTCGGGCTCCTGGCGCGCGAGCTCGAGGTGCCGATCGTCCCGGTCCACATCCGCGGCACCCACCCGGCGCTGCCGGTCGGGAGCGTGGTCCCCCGCCCGGGCAAGATCGTGGTCGCGTTCGGCGAGCCGCTGACGATGGAGGCGTATCAGGGGGACGGCGCCGGGGCTCGTGACGAGGTGTACCGCCGGATCGCCGCCGACGTGCGCGAGACGATCGTCGGGCTCGGCCGCGAGGGGAACGGCGCGGACGGGTGAGGCGCGCAGCGTTCTTCGACGTCGACGGGACGGTCGTGGCCAGCGACATCGTCCGCTACGGGGTCGAGATCCGTACCATGCATCGGTCGCGGCTCGGCAGGGCCCTATGGATCGCCGGCTTCCTGCCGCGGGTTCCCTGGCTCCTGGCGCTCGACGCGTGGCGCCGCGAGGCGTTCCAGCGCTCGTTCTACCGGATCTATCGCGGCCTCGAGGCCGCCGAGCTCGAGCGGCGCGCGGCGGCTCTGTTCCGCGACTATGTCCAGCCGCGCATCTATCCCCAGGCGGTGGAGCGGATCGAGCGCCATCGCGCCCGCGGCGACCGGGTCGTCCTGGTCACCGGATCGATCGAGACGATCGTCGCGCCGCTGGCCGAGCACCTCGGTGTCTCCACCGTGATCGCCCCTCGCCTCGCGGTCGAGGGGGGCCGCCTGACGGGCGAGCTCACCGAGGCTCCCGTGGCGGGGGAGCGGAAGGCCGAGCGGATGGCGGCATTCGCCGCCGAGCGCGGGATCGACCTGGAGGCGTCGATCGCGTACGGCGACAGCGCGGACGACATCCCGATGCTGACCCGCGCCGGCCGCGCGGCGGTGGTCAACCCCCGGGGGCGGCTCCTGGATCAGGCGATGGCGCGGAAGTGGGAGATCCTGTACTGGGAGGTCGAGTGAAGGCGATCGTGTACGTAAAGAGCATCCCGCGGTACCTGGCCGCGAGGTTCGTGGGCAGCCGCTTCGAGCGGCTCTATACCTCCGGCCTCTCTCCTGTCCGGCTGGCGGAGATCGACCCGCCCGCGCTCCCCGGACCCCGCTGGGCGCGCGTGCGGCCGATCCTGTCCGGCATCTGCGGCTCCGACCTGGCGACGATCACGGCGCAGGGGACGACCTACTTCTCGCCCTTCGTCTCGACCCCCTTCGTCTTCGGCCACGAGGTCGTCGGCGAGGTGGTCGAGGCCGGTCCCGAGGTCGAGCGGGTCCGGGCCGGCGACCGGGTCGCGCTCTCCCCTCCCCTCCACTGCGAGGTGCGCGGGATCGAGGAGCCGTGCCGGGAGTGTCGCGCGGGCCACACCGGCCACTGCATGAACGTCACCGGGGGCGCGATCTCGGCCGGCATCCAGACCGGCTACTGCCGCGACACGGGCGGCGGCTGGAGCGGGTCGCTGGTGGCCCACGAGCTCCAGCTCCATCCCGTCCCCGCGGGCATGTCCGACGAGGCGGGGGTCCTGATCGAGCCGTTCGCCTGCTGCCTCCACGCGGTCGAGCGTGCGGACGTCCCGCCGGAGGGCACCGCGCTCGTCCTCGGCTGCGGGACGATCGGCGCGCTCACGATCGCGGCGCTGCGAGCGGCCGGACCGCGCTGCCGGCTCGTCGTCGTGGCCAAGTACCCCCACCAGCAGGAAACCGCGCGCCATCTCGGCGCCGACGTCGTCCTCGGCGCGGGCGACTCCCTGCGCGCCGATCTCGCGCGCGAGCTGGACATCGAGCTCCACGAGACCGAACTCGGCCCTCCCACCTCGCTGGGGGGCGCCGACGTCACGTTCGACTGCATCGCGACCGGGCGCACGATCGACGACGCGATGCGCTTTACGCGCGCGCGGGGCGCCGTTATCGTCGTCGGGATGCCGGGCGTCCCGCAGGGAGTGGACTGGACCGCGATGTGGCACAAGGAGCTCGACGTGCGGGGAAGCTACACGAGCGACGAGGTGACGTTCGGCCGCGCGGTGACGACGGCGGCGCGTCTGGACGCTGAGCTCAAGCCGCTGGTCGGCGCCCGGTTCCCGCTCGAGGAATGGGCCGCGGCGATCGACTGCGCCCTCCACTCCGGCCGGACCGGAGCCATCAAGACCGTGTTCGCGCCGGGCTCGTGAAGTACCTGACCTATAGCGGCAACGCGCTGGTCGCGGCGGAGATCCCCGACAGCTCGACCGTCTATTATCCCCCGCCGATCCTGCCCGGCCTGGCGCGCGCGGAGATCCCCGCCGCGCTGGCGCGGGCGGTCGAGAACCCGCTCGGCATGGAGCCCCTGTCGGAGCTCGTGGGACCGGGCTCCAAGGTGACGATCGCCTTCGACGACAACTGCCAGCCGTTCCCGCCCATGCGGCGGCCCGACATCCGGCAGGTCATGATCGAGCGGCTGCTCGAGCTGCTGTACTCCTACGGGGTGCGGAAGAAGGACATCGCCCTGCGGTGCGCGATCGCGCTCCACCGCAAGATGCAGGTCGACGAGCTCGAGCACATGCTGGGCCCGCGAATCATGGCCGAGTTCCATCCCGGCCAGCTCGCCAACTTCGACGCCGAGGACCGCGACGACATCGTCGACCTGGGGACCACGCCGCACGGCGAGGCGGTCCAGACCAGCCGTGCGGTGACCGAGGCCGACCTCGTCGTCTATGTCGACACGATCCAGATCCCGCTGAACGGGGGCCACAAGTCGGTGGCCGTCGGGTTCGGCACCTACGACTCGATCGCGCCGCACCACAACCCGGCGATGACCGAGGAGGTTCCCCACGTCATGCAGCCGGACGGCTCGTGCATGCACGACTCGATCACGCGGATCTCGCGGCAGCTCCAGAAGCACTGCCGGATCATGGTCATCGAGGCGGCGATGAACGGCGCCACCTATCCCGCGCACCTGAGGCACCTCGCCAAGCCACCCGAGCGTCGGAACGCCTTCGAGCGGATCGTGCGGGCGACGACACCGGGGGCGATGAAGCCGCTCCCCGAGCCGCTGAGGGCGCGGATCTTCCGCTCGATCCAGAGCGAGTACGCCCCGCTCGTCATCAACGCCGGCGCGATCGAGCCCGTCCACGCGCGGACGATCGAGGCGATCCGTCCCCAGCTCGAGGTGCGGGCGCCGCGGCAGCACGACACGCTGGTCTTCGGGCTCCCCGATCTCTCCCCCTACAGCGTCGGCGCGCGGGTCAACCCAGTGCTCGTCGTCAGCGACGTGCTGGGCTACGTGTTCAACTGGTTCTGGAACGAGCCCTTCATCAAGCCGGGCGGGGTGGTGATCATCCTGAACCCCGTCTTCGAGGTGTTCCACGAGCGGTACCACGTCGCCTACAAGCGATTCTGGGACGAGGTCCTGCCGGTGACCAGCGACCCGTTCGAGATGCGCGACGGCTTCCAGGAGAAGTTCGCGCGCGACCCCGACCTCGTGAACGCCTACCGGACCCGCTTCGCCCACCACGGCTTCCACCCGTTCACGGTGTGGTACTGGGCGACCTACCCGCTCCGGTATCTCTCGGACACGATCCTGGTGGGGCCGTCCGACGACCGGGCGGCGAAGCGCCTCGGCGTGTCGTGGGCGCCTTCGCTCGACCACGCGCTCGGGATCGCGCGCGAGAAGACGGGCGGCGACGATGTCGCCGCGCTCACGATCCCGCCGTTCATGTATCTGACGGTCGACGGCGCCCGATGAGACGCGCTTCGACCCTGATCTTCCTCGCCGCCGTGCTCTCCCTGGCTTCCTGGAGATGCGAGTCCGACCCCGTCGACACGGGCGAGTTCGATCTCGACCGGGCGACGGTGGAGGGAAGGATCGTCGCCGGGGGTGTGCCGGTGAGCCAGGCGACGTTGCGGATCCGCGTGCTCCGCGCCGGCTGCGTGGGCGATCCCCTGGTCACGTTGACCGATCTGACTCCCGACTTCGACGGGAGCTTCCGCCAGACGGTCGCGGTCCTCGCCTCCGGGCCCACGGCCGTCGTCGCCTGCGTCGAGGTCATCGTGACGCCGTTCTCCGGAACCGGTCTGGGGACGGCCACAGTCCAGGTCGACGGGGTGCAATTCGTCAGGGCTCCGGCGACCGCTCCCATCGTGGAGGTCGAGATCAGCCTCGACTAGCGCGGGCGGTCGCGAAGCGGAGGAAGTACTCCTGGAGCCCGCGGGCCGATCCCGCCGGCGGATCCCCGAAGAAGAGCCGGCAGAACTCCTCGCGTGCCCGCAGGACCTCCCGGCGGCGCGGGCCGCGCCAGCGGTCGTCGGCGGCCGTCAGGTCGAAGAGCTCCAACGCGCGCTCGAGGGCCCGTTCGAAACGCGGCATCCGGCCCGCCTCGTGAGCCCGGATCGCCCGCTCGACCTCGCTCCCCACGTTGGCGAGCTGCTCGGCGATCGCGAGCGTCCGCCAGCGTCCCGCTGCGAGGGTGCCATGCCCCGGCATCCTACTCCGTCACCAGCCGGGAGACGACCGCCCGGATCGCCTCGCGAAGGGTCTCGTCCTCGACCTCGCGCGATCGGTTGCCCTGACTCGGACGAACGTTGATCAGCGAGTCGTACTCGATCATGCCGGCTCCGGGCTCGTCTGGATACAGGTTGATCCCCCACAGGTCCGCCTGGTCCGAGCCGTCGTCGAGAAGCAGAGCTTCCTCGTCGGAGTGGAGTTCTCCCCCGATCGCCATCACACCCCGCCGGACGTCGACCACCGCCTTCACCATGTCCCCGAACCCCGTCGCGGCGAGCGCGGCGAGCTCGGAGCGATCGATCGGCTCGATCAGGAGCCGCAGCGGGGTCATCGGCGAACCGTCCTTCGCATGAGCGGAATCTCGGCTTCGTCGGATCGTTGTCCAGCCCGGCGGGGCTTCCTTCGCCGGTCGGCCCGGCGGTATCCTTGGGACGATGCCTCGCCCGGTTCGAGTCTACTACGACGTCATCTCGCCGTACTCGTATCTCGCGCTCACCCGGCTGGCGGACCTGGGCGCGCGGCACGACGTGGCATGGGAGCCGGCGCCGGTCTTCTACGCCGCCCTCCTCGACGCGACCGACCTGGTCGGTCCGGCGGAGACGCGCGTCAAGCGGCGCTACACGCTGACCGACGTGCTGCGCGCGGCCGCGCTCCTCGGAGTGCCGCTCGCCGGGCCGCCGGAGCACCCCTTCCGCTCGCTCGAGGCGCTCCGGGTCGCCACCCTGTTCGACGGCGATCCCCGGGCCCTCGAGCTGGCGATCGCGCTCGCCACCGCGTGCTGGGGGGAAGGGCGCAACCTCACCGACTGGGGGGTCCTGGCCGCGATCGTCGGCGGAATGGGCCTCGACGCCTCCGATCTCGAGGCCCGCGCCTCCGCGACCGCCGTCAAGGCCGCGCTCCGCGACCGCACGGACGCGGCGATCGCGGCCGGCGTCTTTGGCGTCCCGACCTTCGAGCTGGACGGCGAGCTCTTCTGGGGCCACGACCGGCTCGACCACCTCGCGGCGCGCCTCGCCGGGCGGCTGCCGGACCTCTCCGGCCGCGCGCGCGCCCTCGAGGGCCGGCCGCGGGGCGCCGACCGGGCCGTCGCGCCGATCCTGCGCGAGCCCTCGTCGTGACCGACGGGCACGACCTCCAGGGGGTTACCCCGGCGGACGCCTTCGCGCGGCGCTTCGGGCGCCCTCCCCGGTCGGTCGCCTGGGCGCCGGGGCGCGTCAACCTGATCGGCGAGCATACCGACTACAACGAAGGGCTCGTCCTGCCCGCCGCGCTGGAGCGCGGGATCGTCGTCGCGGCCGCCTACCGCGACGACGGAATCGTCCGCGCCCACTCCGAGCGCTACGGGGGCCCGATCGAGGTCGGCCGGGCGCTCGGCGCTCCCCGCGCCCAGGAGCTTCCACCCTGGGCGGCGTACGTGCGCGCGGTCTCCCGCGAGATCGTGGGCGCGGGGCCGGAGGGGCCGGGCGCCGACCTGTGGATCGGCGGCGACCTCCCGACCGGCGCCGGCCTGTCCTCCTCCGCCGCTCTCGTCGTGGCGAGCGCGATGGCGCTGGCCGAGGTCGCCGGACTGCCGAGCCCGGCCCGCGATCCGCTGGACTTCGCCCGCCTCGTGCGTCTGGTCGAGCACCGCGCGGGGACGCTGTGCGGGATCATGGACCCGCTCGTGGTCCTCCAGGGCCGCCGCGACCGCGCGCTCCGGATCGACTGCCGCTCGCTCGAGATGGCCGAGATCCCGTTTCCCGCGGAGCTGACCCTCGTCGTCTGCGACAGCGGCGTCGAGCGCTCGGTTTCGGCGTCGGCCTACAACCTTCGCCGGGACGAGTGCGAGGTCGCGCGGGGGGCGCTCGAGCGGCTCTCGGGACGCACGCTCCGGAGCCTGCGCGACGTTACGCTCGACGACCTTTCGCTCCTGGGGCGCGCCTTCCCCGGCGGGGAGCTCTACCGCCGCGCGCGGCACGTGGTCGAGGAGAACTCCCGCGTCGACCGGCTCGTCGACGCTCTCTGGCGGGGAGACCGCGAGGAGGTCGACCGGCTCATGCATGCGTCCCACGAGAGCCTGCGGCACGACTTCGAGGTGTCCACTCCCGAGCTCGACGCGCTGGTCGAGGACGCCCGCGGGGCGCCGGGCTGCTGGGGAACGCGGATGACGGGGGCCGGGTTCGGGGGCTGCACGGTCAGCCTGGTCGAGAAGGACCAGACGGACGGGTTCATCGCCCGCATGGAGGAGGCGTTCCGCGCCCGCTACGCGCGGTCGCCGCGGCCGTTCGCGTCCGTCGCGGCCGACGGGGCGCGCCTCCTCCAGTAGAGGAACGCGGGCACTCCGGCCAGGAGGAGCGCAGCGCCGACGGCCGAGCGCGCGGGGTTCGACGCCACGACGCTCGCCACGACGCCCACCGACACCGCGACGAACAGGACCGGCAGCACCGGATAGAGGGGCGACCGGAACCCGCCCGGCTCCCGTCCCGCCAGCGGGAGGCGGCGGCGGAAGACGAGCACCGATCCCACCGTCAGCCCGAAGAAGATCCAGTCCGCGAACACGACCGTGTCGACGAGGGCGGCGTAGGTGCCGGTGAGCGCCAGCACGATCGCCCAGCCCGCCTGCAGCACGATCGCGACCGAAGGGGTGCGGAAGCGCGGATGGAGCCGCGCCACGCGCGGGAAGAAGAGTCCGTCGGCGGCCATCGCATAGTAGACCCGGGTGGGCGCCAGCACGGCGAGGTCGAGGAAGCCGAACGTCGAGATCGCGATCGCGGCGGCCACGAACCGGTCCCCCGCCGGCCCCAGGAACCGGGCCGCGGCGTCCGAGGCGGGCGTGCGGGTCGCGGCCAGGCCCTCGAGCCCCAGCGCCCGCAGGTAGACGACGTTGACGAGCACGTACACCACCGCGACGAGGAGGGTGCCGGCCAGCAGGCTCCGCGGGAGGTTCCGCCGCGGCTCCCGGATCTCCTCGGCCACGTAGTTCGCGTTCTGCCAGCCACCGTAGCTGAAGAGGACCGGGACGAGCGCGGCGCCGAACAGGACCGCGAGCGGACCCGACGGCCGCGGGACCGCCTCCGCCGTGGCGGCCGCGGCCGCTCCATCCCCCGCGGGCGCGAGCAGGAACCCGGCACCGATCAGGACCGCGAGCGCGGCGACCTTGAGGACGACGAAGACGTTGAGCACCCGGCTCCCGGGCTTCACCCCCAGGTAGTTGATCGCCGAGACGACGACGATGGCGGCGATCGCCAGCGGCACCGCGGGGGCGCCGGGCCGGCCCACCAGCCGCAGGGCGTATTCCGCGAACGTGATCGCCACCGCCGCGATCGCGCCGCACTCGATCAGGAGCAGGAGCGCCCAGCCGTAGAGAAAGCCGACCACAGGGTGGTACGCCTCGCGCAGGTAGACGTACTGGCCGCCGGCCTTGGGAAACAGGGTCCCGAGCTCCGCGTACGCGAGCGCGCCGGCGAGCGCGATCGCTCCGCCCGCGACCCACGCGGCCAGCACCCAGCCCGGCGACGGCAGCCGCTGGGCGACGATGTAGGGGTTGATGAAGATCCCGGCGCCGATGATGCCGCCGACCACCACCATGGTGGCGTCGAACGGTCCCAGCGCGCGCTTGAAGTCGGTCTTCATCGATGTCCGGGATAGCAAAAGGCCCGGGAGACTCTGCTGCGACGGGGGATCACTCCGTCCGCTCCCGGGCCCGGTGTCCTGATGGGATTCCGCGCGGCGACCCGCGTGGAACCGGCGAAGTCACCTAGCGGTCAGGCACCTCACGGATCCTGCGTCTACTTGGAATTATAGGACCACCTCCTCTCTCGTGTGCGGGCAGGATACACAAAAAAAACGCGACCCGCAATGCGGGCCGCGTCCTGAATCCTCGTGGCGTTCTTGCCTAGCCGATGGTGCTGGTCGCCACTTCGTACGTCTCGACGCTCGGGGTACCCTGGATCAGCGACTCGAGGGTCTTGAGGACCTTCGGGTACGTCTCCGTGCGGTACAACTCGGCGCTCTTCTCGCTGTCCCACATGCTGATGCCGATCGCGTGGTTCTGGGGGTTGACCAGCGAGAGCTCGCCGCGGAAGCCATCCTGCTTCTTCAGCATCGGGACGACCTCGTTGTCGAACTTCGTCTTGAACTCATTCGCCTTGCCGGGCTTGATCTCGAATTCCACATTGCGCGTGAATCTCATAAGTGTTCCCTTCGATGGTGAGTATGTCTAGCTTCAACAACATACCGCTTTTGCTTATGTAAGTCAATGATTTACAATAATTTACCAAAACAAGCATACTAGTTAGATCCGGCGGTTGTACTCCCCCAGATCGAGCGTCCACACCCGCTCGCCGCAGAACCGGGTCCCCTCGGGGCACACCGGCCGCTGGCCGGCGGCGCGGCGAATCGTGCAGGGCGGTGCGAGCCACTTTCCGATGCGCGGATCGACCTCGCGGACCGCGAGCGCCTCCTCGAGCGAGGCCTGCCAGATCTCCTCCTGCGCGTTCCAGCAGAGCCGCATCGAGTGCTTGTGCCAGAGATTCAGGAGATCGGCGGACTCGGTGAACCGCACGGAGACCGCGTTGGGGAGCAGGTACTCGGCGTACTCGGCCGGCGCACCGGCGGCGCGGAGGGCCGTGATGTCCTCCCAGGTCCGCGCCATGCTCTCTTCGTAGCGGCGCCGCGCGGCCACGTCCTCGAGGACGAGCCGCGGGATCACGTAGTCGGGGTCGCTCCCCAGGTGCGCGGTGAGGGCCGGGCGCGAGCCGGGCGTCATCCGATGGCGCTGGTCCTGGGAGTCGGCCGCGTGGGAGAGCTTCTTGCGGAACGTGTAATGGGGATGGAAGAGGGCGCGGGAGAGCTTGTCGTGGGTCGTTAGGTTCAGCGCCTCGCCGAGGATCGGATTGGCCGCGGGATCGAGCGCCAGCGCAATCGCGTCGTCGTCGGAAAGGGTCGCGCGCGGAGCTCCCAGCACCTCGCGGACCGCGTCGGCCAGCACCTCCTCGTTCCGCGCGCCCCAGTCGACGAGCTTCGAGGTCCGCCCGTCCAGGTCCGCGTCGAACTCGGCGCGGAAGGCGTCGGCGCGCCCCGGCCCGCCGTCGCCGTTCAGGCGCTCGAGGAAGCGCCACTCCGGCGTCTCCTCGAGCGCCAGCGGCTCCTCGAGGATCGTCGCGTAGGCCGGGTCGTGCGCCAGGAGCTCCTCGACCATGCGGCCGACCACGAGCCGGGTCTCGCTGGGCGCGTCGACCTGCTCGCAGAGCCGGGCGTAGCGGAGCAGCGTGATCCCGCTCACGGTGTGGTAGAGGTAGGCGAACGTCGCGACCGGCAGCGCGTAGCGGGCCACCTCCTGCGCCCGCTTGCCGATCTCCTTCGCGTAGCGGTCGGCGTGCGCGCGGCGGCCGGGGAAGCGCTCGAAGAAGGCGTCCGCCGTCACCGGCGTCAGGAGCCGGATCAGTTCCCGGTAGTCCTCCATCTGCCGCTCCACCGCGGCCCGGTAGCGGGCCAGCGCCGCTCCCTCCAGCGGCGGGACGACCACGTTGCCGGGCTTCACTTCGACGTACCTCTGGCTCACCTGCTCGGAGTTGTAGAACGGATGGCTGTGGAGGAACGACCACAGGAAGTGGCGGCTGACGTTGGCCAGCGAGAACTGGAACTGCGCGTGCTGGAGCGTGGTGTGGTGGCCGGCGAGGTAGAGGCTCTTGGCGAGCTCCACCCAGCGGTCGTTCAGCTCGACGTCGCCGATGACTCCCTTCGAGCTGTAGCACGTCCGTGCGGTCGCCAGGAAGTTGGCGAACGGTGCCTCGAAGGCGCGCGTGAGGCGGACGTCGGGCGCGGGCGAGAGGAAGGTCGGGACCGGCTCGCGTCTAGACAGAGGGTGGCTCCCCGGGCGCGGGACCGGCGCCTCCCCGGCGCGCGATCATTCCGTCCAGCGACATCGGGCCCGCCCCGATCGCGATCACGGTCGCCAGCAGGAGGATCAGCGCGACGTTGAACTCGTAGCCGCCCTGGAACACGTCCCAGCCCTGGCGGAAGTGGACGAAGGCGATTGCTCCGATCATCTCCAGCACGAACAGGCTCGCCAGGATCCGGGTGAGGAACCCCGTGATCAGCAGGATCCCGCCGAAGAACTCGAGGATCGCGACCGGGATCGCGATCCAGCCGGGCACGCCGAAGTTCTCCGAGAAGAACATCGAGGTGCCCTCGAGGTTGAGGATCTTCGGCGTGCCGTGCACGAGGAAGACGATCCCGCAGAACACGCGGGCGAGGGTCGAGATCCATGACTCGCGGGTCATGGCGCCTCCTGGCTGGAGTGGAGGTAGAGCGCCGGGAGCGCGTCGAAGCGCGGCGCCATGTCCACAAGATCGTCCCGGGGGTCGGGCACGTCAAACGCGGGGGATCGCGGCGCCGCCCTCCTCCCCGCCATCGAAGGCGTCGAGCGCCGCCGCCGCCGCCCTGCGGGCGACGCCCGGCGGTCCGACCGCGGCGCGCACGCCCGCCAGCCCTTCGGCCGCCTCGGCGCGCGCCCCCGGGTCGGTGAGCCAGGTCACGACCGGCGCGGCCAGCTCCGCGGGATCGAGACGCTGGACGAACTCGGGGACGACGGTCGCCCCGGCGATCAGGTTGGGCAGGGCGATCCAGTCGGTGTCGACGAGGAGCCGGGCGGCGGCGTAGGTGGCGGGCGAGGCCCGGTACGCGACCACGTGCGGCACGCCGAGCAGCGCGAGCTCGAGCGAAGCCGTGCCGCTGGTCGCGAGCGCGGCGGCGGCGTGGCCCAGCGCCTCGAGCCGCCGCGCGGCGACGAGCCGGACCGCCGGCCCGCCGGCGAGCGCGGCCTCGACCTCGGCCGGCTCGAGCCCGGGCGCGACCGGCGCCAGGAATACGGTTCCGGGGAGCGCGGCGGCGACCCGGGTGGCGGCCGCGGCGAGCGCCGGCGCCACACGCGCGAGCTCGCCCTCGCGGCTCCCCGGGACGATCGCGACCCACGGCGCCTCCGGCGGCAGGTCGAGACGGGCGGCGACCTCGGCGCGCGGCGCCGGATGCTCCGGCAGCCGGTCGCGGGCCGGGTTGCCGACGTAGACGGCGTCGACCTCCGTCTCCGCGTACCAGGCGGCTTCGAACGGCAGCGTGACGAGGAGCCGGCGCACCGCGCGCTCGAGCACCTTGACGCGTCCGGGCCGCCACGCCCACACGGTCGGGCTCACGTACTGGACGACGGGGACCCCGCGGCGCGCGAGCCGGCGGGCGAGGCGCAGGTTGAAGTCCGGCGAGTCGACGAGCACGGCGCCGGTCGCCTGTCGCTCGATGGCCGCGCGCTCGAGGCGCCCCATCGCGCGCCAGATGGCGGGGATGTGGGCCGCGACCTCGACCAGCCCCATGACCGACAGCTCGCGGGTCGCCACCACGCGCTCGGCGCCGGCGGCCTCGAGCTCGGGACCGGTCGCGCCGAAGAACGCGAGCCCCGGCGCCAGCTCCCCGGCGGCGCGCACGAGCTCGGCGGCGAGCGCGTCACCCGACGGCTCGCCCGCGACGATCAGGATCCGGGAGCTCCGGGCGATCAGAGACCGGCGGCGCGGCGGTAGTACTGGTCGATCGCCTTCCAGTTCAGGTTTGCGAGGAAGGCTTCGACGTAGGCGGCCCGGTTCGGGCCGTGGTCGTAGTAGTAGGCGTGCTCCCACACGTCGAGCGGGATGATCGGCTGGGCGCCCCAGACCGCGCCGATGTCGTGGCCGTCGGCGAGATAGACGTGGAGCCGCCCATCGGAAGAGTCCCAGCACGTGAGCGCCCAGCCGCGGGCCTGCTGGGCGACCGCCTTGAACTCGGCCTCCCACGCCTCCCAGCTGCCGAAGTCCATCTCGATCCGGACGCGGACCGGCAGCTCGGGATCCGCCTCGCCGTCGCCGCCCAGGATGGCGAAGTAGATCTCGTGCAGGATCTGACCGCTCGCGTTGTGGCTCTCGTTCCGCTTGACCCCGCGGACGTTCGTCCAGTCTTCCTTCGCGTGCATCTCGGCGAGCTTGCGCTCGGCGGCGTCGCGACCCTTGAGGTACCCCGTGTAGTGGGTGTCGTGGTGCCACTCCACGCTCTGGCGGGTGATCCCCTGAAGGGCGTCGGGGTCGTAGGGCAGGGGCCGGGGCTCGCGCTCGGTCATGGGAGGCGGAATATACGGACGACCGGCGGCTGAACAAACCGCCGCCGGCCGGGGTCTAACCGATGGAATGCCGCGTCTCCCATCCTCCCGACGACCCGAGCACCCGGGGCTCGCGCGCGCGCTCGTCGCCGCGCTCGCCGTCCATGCCGTCGTCCTCCTCTTCGTGCGACTCCCCGCGGACCACGGCCGCACGGCGGGCGGGCCCCTCGTCCTCGTGCCGCAGCCGGTGGCGGTCGAGCGACCGGCGGCGGACCGGGGGCTCCTCGAGCCCGGCGCGACCGCCGAGGACGGGACGCGCGCCCGGACGACGGCGGACCCGCCGGCCGAGCGGCCAGCGACCGCGATCCCGGCGATCCGCGAATCCCCCGCGGCCACGCCGGAGCGGACGATCCCTTCGACCACGCTCGGCGAGCTCCGCGCCTCGACGCTGCCGCTCGTCGCCTCGCCCGAGGGGACGATCGGTCGGCGGCGGCTCGAACGGAGCCCCGAGGCGATCGCCGCCGCGCGGGCGGAGTCGCTCCTGTTCGCGCGCATGGCGGGGCTGGTCGTTCCGGCGCGCGACATCGGCGCGATCGGGCTCGCCAACGGCGGGATCACGGTGGCGGTCCCGTGGCAGGGATTCCTGCCCGCGGATCGGTACGACGGCGCCTGGCGCGCGAAGCGGTGCGCGGGATCGGGTGACGGGGACTCCGACAAGGCGGGCGAGGCCGAGGCGCGCCGCGCCCAGTGCGGCTAGGCGTGGGGGCTAGACATATCCCCGCAGGCGGGTCGCCTCCATCACCCGGCTGATGCCGATCATGTAGGCGGCGATCCGGAGCGAGAGCTGCTCCTGGAGGCTCGTCACCCGGACCTGCCGCCACGCCTCGGTGATGAATCGCTCGAGCTCCTCGTTCACCCGGCCCAGGGTCCAGCGGAACTCCTGGATGTTCTGGACCCATTCGAAGTACGACACGATGACGCCGCCGGCGTTGACGACCAGGTCTGGCAACACGATGATCCCGCGCCGAGCGAGCACCACGTCGCCGCCCGGCGTGATCGGATGGTTGGCCGCCTCGGCCACGATCGACGCCTTCACCTTCTCGGCCACCTCGGCGTCGATCACGCCCCCGATCGCGGCCGGGATCAGGATGTCGCAATCGACCGTCAGGAGCTCCCCCGGCGCGAGCGCGTCGCACCCCTCGAACCCGGTGACCGATCCGGTCTCGCTGTGGTGCTTGAGAAGGCGCGGGATGTCGATCCCGTCGCCCTCATGGATCCCGCCCTGGATGTCCGAGACCGCCACGATCTTGCACTCCATCTTGTGGAGGATGCGGGCGGCCCACGACCCCACGTTCCCGAAGCCCTGGATGGCCACGCGCGCGCCCTGGATCTCGAAGTCGAACTCCGGCGCCGCCGCCTGGAGGAGGTAGGCCAACCCCTGCGCGGTCGCCGACTCGCGACCCGGCGAGCCCCCGAGCTCGAGCGGCTTCCCGGTCACGATCCCCGGGGTGTAGCCATGCTTCTGGCCGTAGGCGTCCATCATCCACGCCATGATCTGGGCGTTCGTGTTCATGTCGGGCGCGGGGATGTCGCGATTGATCCCCAGGATGGCCGAGATGTGGGACATGTAGCGGCGGGACATCTGCTTGAGCTCGTTCTCGCTCATCCCCCTGGGATCGACCTGGATCCCGCCCTTCGCGCCCCCGAACGGGACGTCGACGACGGCGGTCTTCCACGTCATGAGGGAAGCCAGCGCGCGGACCTCGTCGAGGTCGGCCTGGGGATGGTAGCGGATGCCGCCCTTGTAGGGGCCACGGGCTCCGTTGTGCTGCACCCGGTAGCCGATCAGGACCTCGAGCCGGCCGTCGTCCATCCGCACCGGGACCTCGACCCGCATCTCGCGGTACGGGGTCCGGAGCAGCATGCGGTAGTCGTTGGGGACTCCCGCCGCCTGCGCGCCCTGATCGAAGTAGTAGTTGACCGCGGCGAACGGGTTCGTCTCGACGTCGGAGTGGAGGCTGGGCTCCGGAGGGGCGGACGGCGGCTGGGACTTCGTTTGGGCCATCGCCCCGGCAGTATAACGGGCTCACGGAGGGCCGTCGATAAGCCGGCGTACGGGCGCGGAGGTTCCGCCGGCCCTATCGTCTCACGCATGCCGCTGGATCCGCACGCCGCCGCTTCCCCCGTCGACTGGTCCGAGTGGGGGCCCGCCGCGTTCGAGCGCGCGCGCCGGGAGGACAAGCCGATCCTCCTGCGGATCTCCGCCGTCTGGTGCCACTGGTGCCACGTCATGGACGAGACGACCGACGCGGTCCCCGAGGTGGCGCGGCGGATCAACGAGTGGTTCGTGCCGGTCCGGGTCGACAACGACGAGCGGCCGGACGTCAACGCGCGCTACAACCTCGGCGGCTGGCCCACGACCGCCTTCCTGACCCCGGACGGCGAGCTGATCACCGGCGGGACCTACTTCCCCGCGCCCCAGTTCGAGCAGGTGCTCGAGCGCGTCCACGCGGCGTGGAGCGGGCAGCGGGACCAGCTGGTGGCCGAGGTGGAGCGGATCCGCGCGCAACGCCGGGAGCGCGCCGCGCCCGAGCGCGGGCACGAGCTGGACGGCGCGGTGGTCGCGCGCGTCATCGAGGCCACGCTGGACGCCTACGACTGGCGCCACGGCGGCTTCGGCACTCAGCCCAAGTTCCCGCAGCCCGAGGCGGTCCGGCTCCTGCTCCACGCCGCCGCGGGGACCGGCGCCGACGCGCCCCGCGAGGCCGCTGAGAAGACCTTGATCGCGATGCGCACGGCCGGCCAGGCCGAGGGGCGCAACTACGGCCTCTACGACCACGCGGCCGGCGGGTTCTTCCGCTACTCGACCATGCGGGACTGGTCGGAGCCCCACTTCGAGAAGATGTGCGAGGACAACGCGCGGCTTGCGCTCGCCTACCTCGACGGATGGCGGCTGACCGGGGAGGAGCTCTATCAGGGGACCGTGCGGGGGATCTTCGATTACGTGCTGCGCCGTCTGTCCGATCCCGACGGGGGCGCGTACGGCAGCCAGGACGCCGACGGCGAGGCGGCCTACTACGGGAAGGACCTGGCGGAGCGGGCGGATCTCGAGACCCCGTTCATCGACCGGCGCTTCTACGCGGACTGGAACGGGATGATGGCGACCGCGGCGTTCGAGTCCGCGGCCCCGCTGGAGTGGCCCGAGCTCCGCGACTGGGGGAAGCGGACGGTCGACCGGCTGACCGGGCGGCTCTGGACCGACGCCGGGATGCGGCGCGTGCTCCGGCCCGGCGCCGGCGCGGACGAGGTCGACGAAGCCGCGCCGCTCCTCCTGGGCGACCAGGCGTGGTGGCTGGAGGCGCTCCTGGCCGCGTACCAGGCGACCGGCGAGCCCGGGTACCGGGAGCGCGCCGGGGCACTGGCGCGCGCGGTCGAGGCGGGGTTCTTCGACGCCGAGCGGGGGGCGTTCCGGGACCGTCGAAATCCCGACACCGACGGCGGACCGAAGGAAGCGGCCGAGGGGCATCTCGCCGACCCCGTCTGGCCGCTGGCGGAGAACGCGGTCCTGGCGGGCGCGCTCGCGACCTTCTCCGCGCTCGGCGGTGACGCGCGGTGGCGGGAGCGGGCCGAGGAGGCGCTGGCCGCGCTGGCGGGCGACGCCGAAAGGTTCGGGCTGATGGGCGCGGGCTGGGCGCTGGCGGTCGCGCGCGTCCGTGCGGAGCCGGTGCAGGTCCACCTCGTGGGCCCGGCCGGCGACGCGCGGGTCGGCGCCCTCGCGCAGGTGGCCTGGTCCCGCTATCTCCCGGCGCGGGTGGTCGAGATCCTCGACCCAGCGCTCGACGGCGACCGGCTGAGCGCGCTCGGATATCCCGCCGACGGCGAGCCGCGGGCCTATGTGTGTCTGGGAGACCGCTGCCTCGCGCCGGCGAGCGACCCCGCGGGGCTCGCGGAGCGGCTGGACGAAGTCGCGGAGTGACGTTCCGCCCCGCGGGGGCCCAGGGCCTCGCGGGCTGGGACTCCCTCCGTGCCCCCTGTTCCAATCGATTGGAACAGCACCCGCGCGCCCTACGCGCCGACGCCGGTCCCAGCGGGCGGCGCCCCGCCCCGCTCCAGCGCGCGGTCCCAGCCGCCCAGCTCGGCCGCGGCGTCGTAGGTCGATTGCAGGAAGGCGAGGAGCGCGGCGTCGGGGTCCGGCGCGGTCCGCACGGCCTCGTACGGGAGTAAGAACTCGCTGAGGTCGGTCGAATAGAACGCCCCGGTCGGCTCGGCCCGCCACTCGCGGAAGCCGGCCGGCTCGGGATAGGCGTAGGAGTAGAACACCGGCTCCGGCACCGGCCCGCCTCCCGGCCAGAAGCCCGAGCTCGAGCACTCGTGGCTGTAGGCCTCGCGCGCGACCCACGTGGCCAGGTTCGGCGCGCCCGGATGCTCCGGCGCGGCGCGGCCCGAGAAGCGCGTCACCGCCAGGTCGAACGCGCCCCACCAGAAGTGGACCGGGCTCGTCTTGCCGAGGAAACGGCTGCGGAACTCCCCCATCACGCGATCGCACTGGAGCAGGATCCGCCACATCCGCCGGGCGGCGTCAGGATCATAGGCCGCGTGGGTCTCGTCCTCGTCGAACGGGATCGCGCCCTCGATCTCCTGCGGCCGGGTCCAGATCCGGACCGGCATCCCGAGGCCGTCGAGCCCGTCCATCACCGCGCGGTGGAAGTCGGCGACCGAGCGGGGCGCAAGCGGGGTCGAGAAGCGGCCGCCGCGGCTGGTCGCCACGTCCAGGCGGTGGTCGAGGAAATCGAAGTCGATCCGGAGAGCGTCGGTCCCGTTCGGGATCGGCCCGGTCGTCAGCCCGCGCGGGGTCACGTAAAGGGTCACGTTCCACCAGTGGTTGACGAGCGGCGTCCGGGCGAGCCGCACCTTCCCCACGACCTGGGTCCAGAGGTGGAGGGTCGCGTAGGTGTCCTTCCACTCCGCGAGCGGCAGGGCGGGCCAGGCGTCGCGCATCAGGGCGTGTCGAAGCGGAGCGTGGCGGGCGGGCTCACCCCACCCAGCCGATCCTCGACCGTGGCCCGCAGCGTGTGGACGCCGGGCGGGAGCGCGAGCCCCGTCGGCGGAAGCGGGAGGGTGACGCTCTCGCGGCCGGGGCGGACCCAGGGACCGAGCTCGTACACGGTGCCGTGCGAGCTCGTCAACACCAGCCTGAGGGTGGCGGGCTCGACGCCGAAGCCGGCGCGGTCCGCCCAGCGCGCCTGGACACCCTCCGGCACCCGCTCGAGCTGGAGGATCGGCCGCTCGAAGCCGGCCGGCGGCGGGGCGCCCACCGGGCCCAGCCGCAGCACCGCGACTTCCGCCCCCCCGCGCGCGCGATGGGCCGGGTAGGCGTTGACGTCGAACGCGAGCGCCCCCGCCGCGGGCGCGATCCACACCACCGGCCGCCGCGGCCAGGCGAACGCCCCGCTGGCGCCGAACCGCGCGATCACCTCGCCGACCGCCGCCTCGCCCACCGGCCCGGGGCCCGCGCCGCGCTCGCCGACCTCGACGTCGCTCTCGATCCAGACCGCGATCCGCTCGCCGGCGGCGAGGCTTACGGCGGGAGTCGGGCCCGCGTCGGCCGCCGCCCGCAGGACCAGCGTGTCGGGCCGCGTCGACGAGGTCTGGGCAGGCGCCAGCGTCGTCGCAAGCAGGATCGCAACCCCGCCGGCCCCGAGGGGATTCCACGTCCTCACGGTCTCCAAGATAGCCGAAAGACCCTCGCCGACCGCCGACTGTTCCCTTTCTTACTGATCGGAGGGGCGTCGCCCCCTACTCTGGAGGCGGTACGGAAGCCGCGGTTCCCTTTCAAGGAGGTTTCGAAACATGAAGATCCTGCGCTCGACTCTACCCGCGTTCCTGATCGCGGTGCTCCCGGTGTGGGCATGCACCACCCAGGATGAGGCCGGCGAGACCACGATCATCGAACAGCCCGACATCATCGTCGAGGACCAGCGTCCCGACGTGATCATCCAGCGCGACACGATCATCGAGGACAGGGACGGCGTGCAGGGGGAGATCCGCATCGGCGAGGACGGGGTCGAAGGCGAGATCCGGGTCGAGGAGAACTGACCGTCACGATCCGGCGATCGCGAACCCCAGGGCGGCCGCGTTCGCCCGGATCCGATCGTCGAAGCTGAGGAGTTCGAGATCGGCGAAGATCGAGCGGCCCAGGATGAG
>DATKCO010000015.1:0-20726 GCA_035513155.1 Gemmatimonadota bacterium
TGAGACGGGGAGGCCGCCGGCCTGACCCTCTCCCGTCGGGAGAAGACGTACTGCAGTGTATGATGCCTCCTCAGTGGATGCTCCGCCAATCCCCGTCAGCTCGTTTACTTCACGCCTACTATAGACGCCTACCTTCCCGGAGGTCGCGGGCGTTACCGTTGGGGACCATGCGTCGCCTCCGATCCGCCGCGCCTCCCCTGGTTGCCTTGCTCGCGCTCTCCGCCTGCGGACGGGGCGAGGAGCCCGGAAGGGACGTGGTCTCCGGCGCTCCGGTGGAATCCCTGACCGTGCGCGCGATCTTCGCCCCGCCGGGCCCGGACGGCGAGGTCCTCCGCGAGGTCACGTGGCGGCCGGACGGCTCCGCGATCGCGTTCCTCGCGCCGGCCGCGCGCGACTCGGCGACGGGAGAGGAGGTTCTCGCCCTGTGGCGGGCCGATCCCGCGACCGGCGAGCGAACCCTCCTCCTGTCCGCCGAGCAGGTCCTTGGCGACGAGCGCCAGACCTTCGGCGAAGCCGAGCAGGCGCTGCGCGAGCGGCTGCGCCTGTCGGCCCGGGGCATCACCTCCTACCAGTGGTCCCCCGACGGGTCGCGCCTGCTGGTCCCCATGTCCGGCGATCTCCACGAGATCGACGTCGCCTCCGGCGACCCGCGGCGGCTGACCGACACCGCCGCCGCCGAGTTCGATCCGCGCTACTCTCCCGACGGCTCCCGCGTCGCCTTCGTGCGCGATCGGGACCTCTGGCTGCTCGAGGTCGCGACGCGGTCCGCGCGGCCGTTGACCACGGGTGCCAACGACACGCTCGCCTTCGGGGTGGCCGAGTTCATCGCGCAGGAGGAGCTCGGGCGCCGCCGCGGGCACTGGTGGTCGCCGGACGGATCCCGGATCGCCTACACGGAGGTCGACGAAGGGCGCGTCCCCGTCTTCGCCCTCGTCGATTATCGCGATCCCTACGGGGGCCTGGTCTCCCAGCGCTATCCGCGCGCCGGCGACCCCAATGCCACCGTGCGGCTCCGGGTGGCGCGGGTCGACTCGCTCGCCCCCGGCGACTCGGTCGCTCCGTCCGTCGCGATGGACGTGCCGGCCGGGCCGGACTGGTACCTGGCGCGCGTCGCCTGGCATCCCGACGGACGGCGCCTCGTGGTCCAGGTCCTGCCGCGGGACCAGGACGAGCTCCGCGTGCTCCTCCTCGATGCGGAGAGCGGCGCCGCGCGCACGCTCCTGACCGAGCGCGACGACGAGTGGGTGCGGATTGGGGACGATCCGATCTGGCTCTCGGACGGGGGCTTCCTCTGGACCAGCGAGCGCTCCGGGCGGCGCCACGTCTACCGCTACGGCGCGGACGGCTCCCTGCGGGGAGCCGTCACCGAAGGGGAATGGTCGATCGCCTCGGTTGCCGCCGTCGACGAGGATCGCGGCTGGGTCTACTTCACGGGCAACGTGGGCGGGCCGTTCGAGCGCCATCTCTACCGGGCGCGCCTCGACGGGGCCGCCGCGGAGCCGGGCCGGGCGCGGCTCGAGCGCGTGAGCCGAGAGCCGGGCTGGCACGAGGTCCTGTTCGCCCCCGACCACCGCCGCTACGTCGACACCTGGGCCACCGCCAGCCGGCCCCCGGCGGTCTCGACCCGCCAGGCCGACACCGGCGAGCGGCTGGCATGGATCGAGGAGAACCCGGCCGACCGGCTCGACCTCTACGGCCTCGTGCGGCCGGAGTTCCGCTGGGTGCGGCCGATCGGGGCGGACGGCGCGATGCGGGACGACTCGCTCCCCGCCGCGCTCTGGCGCCCGCGGGACTTCGACCCCGAGCGGCGCTACCCGGTCCTCGTCTACACCTACGGCGGCCCGGGCGCCCAGGTCGTCGTCGACAACTGGCTCTCGCGGGGCCGCGGCCTCTGGCACCAGCTCCTGGTGCAGCGCGGCTTCCTCGTGTGGTCGTGCGACGGGCGCGGTTCCGGCGCGCGAGGGAAGGCGTGGGTCGAGACCGTCCACCGCCGCCTCGGCGTCCACGAGACCGAGGACCAGGCCGCCTGCGTGCGCGCCCTCTGGCGGAACGAGCCGGCCGCGGACTCGACCCGCACCGGGATCTGGGGCTGGTCCTACGGCGGCTTCATGGCGGCGCGGGCGCTGGCGCGGGAGGGTGCCACCTGGTCGGCGGCCGCCGCGGTGGCGCCCGTCAGCGACTGGCGCGACTACGACACGGCCTATACGGAGCGGTACATGGAGCGACCGTCCGAGAACGAGGAGGGGTACGAGGAGACGTCGGTGATCGCCGCCGCGGCCGGGATCGAGGACCCCTTCTTCCTGGCGTGGGGGACGACCGACGACAACGTCCATCCCGTGCACAGCGAGCGGCTGGTCGACGCGCTCATCCAGGCCGGCCGGAGACCCGAGGTCCACGTCTTCCCCGGGCGCGGCCACGCGATCGGCGACCCGCCCGCCCGCATCGCGCTGTTCGAGGCGCTCACCGCCTTCTTCACCCGCCACCTGGGGGAGGCCCGGCCCCTGCGACCCGGATCCGCTTCATCTTCGGGGCCCCGTTGAAGGCACCGATTGGAGCGCCTCGTCGACCCGGTCGAGAGCCCCCGAGCGGCGGAGCTGCCGATCCCGCCACACGAAGTAGACGGCCGGGATCACGAGCAGGGTCAGCACGGTCGCGGTGACCATCCCACCGATCATCGGCGCGGCGATCCGCTTCATGACGCTCGCCCCGGTGCCATGGCCCCACAGGATCGGCAGCAACCCCCCGATCACCGCTGTGGCCGTCATGACGACCGGCCGGACCCGCTCGCCGGCGCCCTCGCGGACGGCCTCCAGCACATCGGCGCGTTCCCGCATCGTGCCGTCCAGAACGCGGCGGTGGTACGCCTGGTCGAGGTAGACCAGCATCACCACGCCGATCTCGGCGGCCACCCCCGCCAGGGCGATGAAGCCGACGCCCGAAGCCACGCTCAGATTGTACCCGAGCGCCCATAGGAACCAAACCCCGCCGACCAGCGCCAGCGGCAACGAGAGCATGACGATCAGGCCCTCGGTCACCGAGCGGAAGTTCCAGAACAGCAGGAGGAAGATGATCCCCAACGTCAACGGCACCATCCACCGCAGCCGGCGGTTGGCCTCGCGCATGTGTTCGTACTGTCCGGACCACTCCAGCGTGTAGCCTGCGGGAAGCTCCAGCCTCCGGTCGAGGAGCTCCCGCGCCTCCTCGACATAGGATCCGATGTCCCGGTCGCGGACATCGACGTACACGATCGAGTTGAGCCGCGCGTTCTCGCTCTTGATCATCGGCGGACCCTCGGCAAAGCGGATCTCGGCGAGCTGTCCGAGCGGCACCTGGGCGCCGGCGGGGGTGGGCACCAGGACTCGGGCGATCGATTCGGGGTCGTCGCGCAGGCCGCGCGCGTACCGCACGTTGACCGTGTATCGCTCGCGTCCCTCCACCGTCCTCGTTGCGTCCACGCCCCCGACCGAGGCCAGGATCGTCTGCTGGACGTCCTCCATGGAGAGCCCGTACCGGGCGATCGCCGGCCGATCGACGCCGATCTCGAGGTACCGGCCGCCGAGGGCCCGCTCGGCGTAGACCGACGACGTGCCCTCGACCATCGGCAGGAGTCCCTCGATCCGCTCGCCAATCGCCTCCAGCGTCGCCAGGTCGGAGCCGAACACCTTGATCCCGACCGGCGTCTTGATGCCGGTCGTCAGCATGTCGAGACGGTTCTTGATCGGCTGCGACCACATGTTGGCCACGCCAGGGGTTCGGACGACGCGGTCGAGCTCCTCGGTGATGGCCTTCTGGGTCATTCCGGGGCGCCATTCCACCTCGGGCTTCAGCACCGCGATCGACTCGATCATCGACATAGGCGCGGCGTCGGTGGCGCTGACGGCGCGGCCGATCTTGCCGAGGACCATCTCGACCTCGGGAACGGTCATCATGGCCGAGTCACGCTGCTGGAGGATCCGCTTCGCCTGGGCGGTCCCGACGCCGGGGAAGATCGAGGGCATGTCCATGATCGCCCCTTCGTCGAGGGGTGGCATGAACTCCGATCCTAGCCGCGACCACGGCGCCACGGTCACGAGGACCAGGACGACTGCGCCGACCAGCACCCCCAGACGGCGGCGAAGCACCCAGCCGATCGTGGGGCGGTAGACGCGGAGCAGGAGCCGGCTCACCGGGTTCTCCTCCTCGCTGCGGATCCGCCCGCGGACGAAATACCCCATCAGGACCGGGACGAGGGTCACGGCCAGCAGGCTCGCCGCCGCCATCGCCAGCGTCTTCGTCCACGCGAGCGGGCCGAAGAGCCGCCCCGACTGGCCCGTCAGCGCGAAGACCGGCACGAAGCTCACCGTGATGATCAACAGCGAGAAGAACAGCGCTGGCCCGACCTCCTTCGAGGCGTCCACCGCGAGCTGCCACTGCGACAGGGGACTCCCGCGCGCCACGTTCCGCTCGACGTGCTTGTGCATGTTCTCGACCATCACGATCGCGGCGTCGATCATCGCCCCAATGGCGATCGCGATCCCGCCCAGGCTCATGATGTTCGCGCTCACCCCCAGCCACCGCATGGCGATGAACGCCATCAGGATGCCGATCGGCAGGGTGAGGATCGCCACCATCGCCGACCGGGCGTGGAGGAGAAAGACGAGCGCCACCAGCGCCACCACGATCGACTCCTCGAGGAGCTTTTCCTTCAGGGTGTCGATGGCGCGGAGGATCAGCCCGCTGCGGTCGTACCCCCGGAGAATCACTACGCCAGCGGGAAGGCCGGCCTCGATCTCCGGGAACCGCTCCTCCACCCGCTTGATCACTTCGAGCGGGTTCTCGCCGAACCGCATGACCACGAATCCGGTCACAACCTCTCCGCGGCCGCTCAGGTCCGCGATCCCGCGCCGGATCTGGGGTCCCACGTGGACATCGGCGACGTCGGCCACGGTGACGGGCGTGCCGTCAGGGGTGGCGCCGAGGGCGACCGCGCGGACGTCTTCGATCCCGCCCAGGTAGCCCAGGCCGCGGACCATGTACTCCGAGCCGCCGAGCTCGAGAACGCGGCTCCCCACGTCGAGGTTCGACTCGCGGATCGCCCTGACCACCCGTGAGACCGGGATGTCGTAGGCCAGCAGCCGCTCGGGCACGATGTCCACCTGATACTGCTTCTCGAAGCCGCCGAGGGTGGCCACCTCGGCCACCCCCTGGACGCTCTCCAGGGCGTAGCGCACGTACCAGTCCTGCAGCGAGCGCATTTCGGCCAGGTTCCGGGACCCCGTGGTGTCCACCAGGATGTACTGGTAGACCCACCCCACCCCGGTGGCGTCGGGTCCGATCTGCGGCTGGACCGCCTCGGGGAGCTCGTCCCGGACGCCGTTGAGGTATTCCAAGACCCGCGAGCGGGCCCAGTAGAGGTCGACGTCGTCCTGGAAGACGACGTAGACGTAGGAGCGGCCGAACTGGCTGACGCCGCGGACGTACTTGGTCCGTGGCACCTTGAGCATCTCGGTGGACAGGGGGTAGGTGACCTGATCCTCCATCACCTGCGGGGCCTGCCCGGGCCAATCGGCGGTGACGATCACCTGGACGTCGGAGAGGTCCGGGATCGCGTCGACCGGCGTCCGCAGCATCGCGATCACGCCGAAGACGATTAGGACGGCAGTGGCGAAGAGGACCACGCCGCGGTTGGCCACCGACCACTCGATGACGCGCGCGAGCACCGGGCTACTCCTTCTCGCGCAGCATCTCCATGCCGCGCATCGAGGCAGTGTCGGCGGGGGCCCTCATGCCCTCCATGCCTTCGTCCCACATGTCCATTCCCTCCATCCCGGCTCCGTCCACGTCCATCCCCTCCATGGACTCCATGTCGGACAGATTCATCTGGGCCATCATCGCCCGCATGACCTCGGCGAGGTTCGACTCGCTGTCGAGCAGAAACTGCGCGCTGGTGACGACCCGCTGGCCGGGCTGGAGTCCCTTGAGGACCTCGACGTGCTCGTCTCCGGCGATCCCGAGCGCGAGCTCGTGGGGCATGAGGCGACCGTCGCCCATGTCGACGAAGGCGACCGCTTTCTCGCCGGTGTTCAGGACCGCCGATCGGGGGACGGTGAGGACCTCTCCCAGGACCCGTTCGAGACGCACGGTGGCGTACATTCCGGGCTTGAGGACCCCACCAGAATTCGGCAGCCCGATGCGGGCCTTCATCGAGCGGGTCTTCTCCCCGAAGGTCGGGTAGACGTACTCCACCCGGCCGCCGAACGTCCGGCCCGGCAGGGCGGCGATCACGATGGAGGCATCCATTCCCTCGTGGACCAGTGCGGCGTCGCTCTCGAAGAGCTCGGCCTCGACCCACACGCGCGAGAGGTCGGCGATCATGTACAGGCTCTCGCCGGCCTTCACCGCCTGGCCCCCGAAGACGTTCTTCTCCATGACGATCCCGGAGACGGGGGAGTGGAGGGTCAGGGTCTTCCGGACCTCGCCCGTGGCCAGGATGCGGTCGATCTGCGCGTCCGAAATGTCCCAGTAGCGGAGCCGGCGCCGGACGGAGGCGAGCAGATCGGCCGATCCCGCGGCCACGCCTTCGACCCCGCTGGCGCCGACCTTCTCGCCGAGCCGGCGCGCCAGCAGGAGCTCTTCCTGGGCGGAAACCAGTTCGGGCGAATAGATCTCGAGAAGCGGCTGTCCGCGCGAGACCGGCTTCCCCTCGAAGTCGACGTGGAGCCGCTCAACGAAGCCGCCGAACTTGGGCGTCACGTAGGCCATCCGGGTCTCGTCGAAGTCGACCCGCCCGATCGCGCGGATCGTGCGCTCGATCGGCCGGCGCTCGGCGGTCCCGAAGGTGACGCCGAAGGTCCGGATCTCGTCCGCCGTCAGGCGGATCGATCCCTCGTCGCCCATCTCCATTCCCGCCATGCCGGGCATCCCCTCGGTCCCGGACGTCCCGGCGGCGGATGGCGGCTCGGGGCGCTCGTCCACCCGGGGTCGGCTGACGAGGAGGATCGCGGCCGCGAGCAGCAGCAGGACCAGGCCACCCCCGATCCACGCCGTCCGGTTCGAGATTTGCTTCGTCATCGGATCACCTCCCTACCGATCACCCGCTCGAGCTCGGCGAGGTCGCGGCCGAAGTCGGCGAGGAGCCGCCGCTCGTCCAGCTCGTGCCGGAAGAGCGTCGCCTGGTTGTCGATCAGGGTCAGGAAGTCCACGGTCGCGACGGGATAGCCGGCCACCGCCGACTCCAGCGAGGCGCGAGCCTGCGGGATCACGCCCTCCCGCAGGAGGCCGAGGCGCTCCCGGGTGCGGACCAGGCCGGCCCGGAGGGCGGTGACGTCGGCCCGGATCCGGTTCACCGTCGCGGCGCGTTCGGCCGCGAGCGCGGCGACTTCGCTCTCCGCGGCCTCGGCGAGCGCATCCTGCTTCTTTCCCTTGAACAACGGAAGCGGGGCGGACACCATCACGCTCACCATGTCCTCGCGACCCGGCCGCTGGCCGTAGCCGACCGTCAGGTCGAAATCGGGGAACGCGGCGAGATCCGCCAGGCGCGCCTCGGCGCCCGCGGCGGCGATCCGGGCGTCCCGCGCGAGGATCCGCGGATCGGACGTCTCGGCCGCTCGTTGCAGCCCGTCGAGGGCGGGGATCGGCCCGGTGGCCTCGCGGGAGTCGCCGAGCGCGGCGGCGGTGAACCGGACCGGCGTTCCGGGCTCGAGGGTGGCGAGGCGCGCGACCCGCTCCGGCATCTCCGGCGCCGGGATCGGGGCCTCGGCGGGCCGGTCGAGGAGCGCATTCAGCGTGGCCAGGGTCGCTCCGCGGCGGCGCTCGAGATCGAGCGCCTCGTCGCCCAGACGCGTGGCCTCGACCCGCGCCCTCAGGACGTCCTGCTGGGTTCCGGTCCCGACGCCGTAGCGGACCTCGGTGACCTCGACGAAGTCGGCGAGGAGGGCGTGGTTCCCGCGGACGACTTCGAGCGCGCGATCGAGGAACCACAGCTCGTACCACGCCCGCTTCGCCTCGGCGACCACGCGCCGTTCCACCGCCTCGCGGTCCGCGTCGGCCGCGGCGGCCCGCCAGCTCGCGGCCTCGGCCGCGCGGTCGAGCTTCCCCGGCCAGGGGAGCATGGCTCCGAGCTGGACCATCCGCATCGTCATGAAGTCGTCGGACGAGAGCGGATCGCCGACCAGCGCGTTCGTCAGCCCGACCCCGAGCCGCGGGTCGGGGAGGACCCCCGCCGCCTCCGCGCGGTCGCTCGCGGCCTCGGCCAGGCGCTCGGCCGCGACGATGTCGGGGTTGGCGGCCCGGACCTGCGCCACGACGGCGGCGAGATCGGCCGGGCCGGGCTCCTGGCCGCGCGCGGGCCCGGCCAGGAACGGGAACAGGGCCGAGGCGACGAGCACCGCGGCCGGCAATCTGGATCGCATGGAAGTACCTCCACCTACGGGACGTTCGGAACGGTCGGCGCGCGAAGCGCCAGCCGGCGACGAGAGCCAGGCGTGGAGGCGTTAGATCAGGAAGGTCGCGTGGAGCAGATGGATCGGCGCGGAGCGGGCCCGTGGAACCGGCGGCGCGGCCCCCCAGCCTCCGCGATCTTGCGCGGGTTGCTCCAAGGGGAACGGAAGGGCAAGGGGAGCGACCGGCGCCGGCGTCGTCGGAACACTTGTCGGAACGACCGAGCCCGTGACTGCGCACAGATCGCCGGACGGGGCGTTCGACGAGTCTCCGCACCCGTCATGGGTACGCTCGGCCGCCGGCGCCTCGTGGGCCGTCATGAGGCAAGCAACAACCGGCGCGGCCGCGACGAGCAGGGCCAGTCCGGCCCCCAGAATGGTCCTTCGGTAGTCCATGGCTGTCGTAAAGGTACACTAGTCATTCCGGGGGGGTCCAGCCGTCCCTACGCCCACGGCGTCCGCTTCAGGTCGCCCGCGGTGAGGCCGTGCCAGATCGCCAGCGCGTATTCGCGCCACTTCTCGACAGGTCTTGTCATTCACGCTATGAATGTTTATCATTTATGCTATGAATGGCGAAGCTCTGCCGCGCCTCCTCACCGGCTCGGTGACTCGCGCGGCCGAGGTGATGCCCGTCGTCGTCGTCACGGGGGCGCGCCAGACCGGCAAGAGTACCCTCGTGCGCCGGCTCCTGCCGGAGGATCGTCCCTACTATTCGCTCGATGATCTGGACATCCGGGCCCAGGCCGAGCGGTTTCCGGAGGAACTCGTCGAGCGGGCCGAGCGGCTCGTCCTGGACGAGGTCCAGCGCGTTCCGGACCTGCTGCTGGCGGTCAAGCGCGCCGTCGACGAGGGACGCCGCGCCGGGCGCTTCGTCCTCACCGGCTCGACGAACCTGCTGCTCATGCGCCGCGTGTCGGAGTCGCTGGCCGGGCGCGCGACCTACCTGACCCTGTGGCCGCTCGCGCGTCGCGAAGTCCTCGGGCTCGGCCGGGCCGGGCTGTGGCCCGAGCTCTTCGATCATCCGTTCGAGGGTTGGTCCGACGTGCTCGCGGCGGATGGTGCCGCCCCGGGCGACTGGCGGGAGGAGAGCCGGCGCGGCGGCTATCCGGTGCCAGCGGTGGAGCTGGAGTCCGACGAGGATCGCCGCCTGTGGTTCGACGGCTACGTCCGCACGTACCTGGAGCGCGATCTGCAGGATCTCTCCTCGATCGACAACCTCGTCGACTTCCGGCGCCTGATGACGGCCACGTGCCTTCGGCTCGGCCAGATGCTGAACCAGACCGAGCTCGGCCGGGACGTGGCCCTCCCCCAGCCGACCGTCCGTCGATGGCTGAACCTCCTGGAGGCGTCCCACCAGCTCGTCCGCCTTCCGGCGTATGCGGTCAACCGGACCAAGCGGCTCATCAAGACGCCCAAGGCGTACTGGTGCGACGCCGGGCTAGCCCTTCGGCTATCGGGCGCCGATCGGCCGGCCGGACCGCATCTCGAGAACCTCGTCCTGACCGACCTCCTCGCCTGGCGGGACGCCTGCCTGGCGGAACGGCCGGAGATCTACTATTGGCGGACTGCGATCGGAGAGGAGGTGGACCTCGTGATCGAGCGCGGGTCCGAGCTGATCGGGATCGAAGTCAAGGCGACCCCCGCTACCCGGTCGGCCGACGGCGGTCATCTCCGGGCATTTCGGGACGAATACGGGGACGCCGTCCGGGGGTGCCTGCTCCTGCACGCCGGAGACCGCGTGGAGCGGCTGGCTCCGCGCATCCTGTCGGTGCCGTGGTGGCGAGTGGTGTGATTTTGCCATCCGGCGCTCCGGCTCGCCAGTGGATCCTCATGTACTGGCCCCGCGGCTGAGGAGACGACCGCAGGCTTCCCTCTGACCCAGCGGATTGCCGCTCCTGACCACTCACGTGCAGGTCGAGGAGGGCGTCGAGCGGGATGCCGTCCTGGACACCGTCTGCGGGATCGTAAGGGACGATTTCGGGATCGAGCACTGCACGATCCAGCCCGAGCGCGAGCCTCGCTCGTCCTGCACCTCGTCTACGGCGCCACTCTGGGGTGGCTGCTCGATCGGCAGGGCGCCCGGTCGCCGGGTCGGATCAGAACCGCCGGGTGAGGTAGATCCCGGCGCCGACCGCATTGAACGCGCCCGTCACAGATCGCACGTTGTCGAGCCACGCCGCGCGGGCGACCAGCGACCAGTCGGTCGTGATCCCGAAGGTCGCCTCGCCCGCCGTCTCGATGCTCCGCTCGAACGACCGGATCGCGTCGTCCTTGAACGCCCCCACCGCGCCGCGGAGCGACAGACCCGCCTGGTCGGACAGCTTCCAGTAGGTGGAGAGCACCGCGAGGTGCTGCTCGTACCGCGCGGGGTCGTAGTAGCCGTTGTCGAGGTCCTCGTCGAACCAGATCCAGCGGCTCGCGAGCCCGACATCGACGTTGACGAGCTGGCGCCGCAGCACGCCGTCGGTGACGACGAGGTTCGCCTCCCAGCGGCCGTTGTCGTCGCTGTACGAATCGCGCGAGCCGCCCGTCTCGATCGTCCAGCCGATGGCCGGCGACACCCGGAGCCGGGCGCGCGCACCGGTGCGCTCGATCCCCAGGTCGAGCGAGCGGGCGGAGACGTCGAGCAGGGTCCGCTGTCCCTCGAACGTGAGCCCGACCCGGTCGGAGGGCGTGAGCCGCGCGGCGGCGAGCCACGTGAAGGTCTCCGGCCCGTCGTCCTCGACCCGCCTGCCTCCCAGCCGCCCTTCCAGCTCGAGCACGCCACCGAAGTTCCCGACGAGCCCGATGTCGCCCCCGGCCTCCCGGACCTCGTCCTCGCCGCTGACGGGGGCCAGTCCGCTGCCCGGCTCCGAGTGCACGTCGGTCGTGCTGACGGTGGCGACCACGCGCGCCATCGGACCCAGCGCCACCGCGGCATCCAACCCGAAGAGGTAGTGCTGAACGGCGTCGGAATCGTCGTAGAACTCGAATCGCGGTCGCAGGGACGTCCGGATCGGCGCCCGCACCCAGGCCCGCGTCTCGGCGGTCCGCGCGTTGCCCGGGTCGAGTCCGGCGAGCGTGTCGAGCGACCCCAGGGCCAGATCCCGCCGCCCGGCCTCGGCCAGCGCCAGCGTGTGGACGAGGCGCGCCTCGTAGTGGTCGGGAGTCGCCTCGATCACCGGCCTCAGGACGTCGAGCGCGGCGCGGGGCCGATTGCCGGTGGTGAGCGCCCGCGCGCGCTCGATCCGCCAGTCGCGGGTCTCGCCGAACCGCTCCCGATACCCATCGAGGACGGCGAGCGCGCCGCGCGCGTTGCCGCGCCACGTCTCCTGGCGGGCCAGCTCGATCGTCGCGACGGAGTCCCCGGGGACCGCCCGCAGGTAGGCGCGGTAATGGCCGATCGACTCCGCGATGCGGCCGCGCCAGCCGGCGATCCGGGCCTGCCCGAGCTCGGTCTCGCGCCCCCCGCCGAGCGCGGCCATCCGCTCGTAGCTGTCCGCGGCCGCCGCGTAGTCGCCGGCCCACGTGGCGAGCTCGGCGCGCGCGCGCAGGTACTCCAGGTTCCGCGGCTCGAGCTCGACGGCGCGCGAGGCCGCCGCCAGCGCCTCGGACGGCCGATCCCGGGTGGCCTGGATGCGGGAGATCCGGATCCACAGGTCCGCCCGGCCCGCGCTCTGCGCCACGCCGCGGTAGATCTCGATCGCCGCGTCCCAGTCGCCGGCGGCCTCGGCCGCCAGCCCGGCCTCCGGGACCGCCCGCTCCTGGGCCGTGCCCGGGGTCGCGCCGGTCAGCACGAAGGCGGACAGCGCGAGAGCGACCAGCCACGTCTTCATTTGCGCCATTTCCGGCTCCCGAAGATCCAGAGGTCCGCCGCGAATCGGAGCGCGGTCACGAAGTCCAGCATCAGGGACGCGTACCGGACGGGGGTGATCAGGATGCACTTGAAGAAGTACTCCACCCGCTGGCCGGGCGCGGAGATCGCGAGCAGCGTCGAGGCCAGCAGGATCTCCGCCACGATCGTCACCAGCAGCGCTTCCCACAGCCCGAGCAGCATCATGATGATGATGACCGCCGGAAAGAAAAGCTTCTCGACGATGCCCATGAGGACCACCCATCCCATCGGCCGTCCGAGGCGCTTGGTGACCGCCTCGCCGAACGCCTGACGATAGGGCTCAGAGACCCGGCGCTTCTCGTCGAACGAGCGTCTCCGGTTGCGCCGCCAGTCGCCGTTCACCATCCGGCGCAGCGCCTTGAACGGGCTCCACAGGAGCGTGTCGAAGTAGAACGCGCTCTGCATGAACGCCGACGACCACAGGTAGAGCTGCTTGTGGAGTCGGTGGAACTTGGGCTCGAGCGTGCGGGCGACGACATCCTGGAGCTGGACATTGCGGTGGCCCTCGTTCAGCGAGGCGAGCCCCAGGAACACGTCCTCGGAGTTCGTGAGGTCGTCTCCCATGATCGGCTCGTACTTGTCGAACAGGTTCTCGACGTACTGCCGCCTGTAGGCGACCGCGCAGCCGATCGGACACGAGATCGATCCGAAGAACGTCATCTGCCCGCGGTAGATGAACCGCTGCAGGTAGACGTAGAGGGACTCGCGATAGAGGTTCGTGATCCCGCGTAGGAAGCGGGCCAGGCGGCTGCGCTCCTCGTACACGCGACCCTCCGGATGGGCCGCCAGGAAGCGCTGCATGGCCGGCAGCCGGCCGAACCGCTCCCGGTCGCGCGCCCGCTGGGGCATGATGATCCCGCACGCGCTGGCGATCCCCACCGCCTTGTACAGCTCCTCCACGGTCCGCTCGATGTAGTTGTCGGACTCCAGCACGGTGTCGGCGTCGAGGATGAACTCGACGTCGGAGTCGAACTCGCGGGCCTGCCGCTTGATCGTGGGGGTCTTCCCGATCGGCTCCTTGCGCTTGATCGCCAGCAGCTCGATGCCGTTGACGCGACAGAACTCGCGTGCGAACTCGATCGTCCGGTCGCGACTGCCGTCGTCGACCAGGATGATGCGCCGCGGGCGCATCGTCTGGCGCGCCACCGAGGCCAGCGTCAGCGCGATGTTCCGCTCCTCGTTGAAGCTCGGGATGACGAGATCGACCTTCGCTTGCCGGTAGTCCTCGGCGGGAACGGGGATCGTCGTATCGGGCCCCCTCATGTATCCGACGAGGCTGACGATCGTGTTCGGGCTGACTACGAATAGCGGGTAGACCGCCATCAGATCGTGGCTCCGGCCCCCTGGACCGCCGGCCTGGCGGCGGCAATCAGATCCGCGATCGTGTCCTCGAGCGTATGCTCGTGCTCGAAGTCGATCAGCCGCTCGAGCTTGTCCAGCGACGGCTTGCGGTGGCGGATTCCCTGGAAGCCCCGATAGTACGCCTCGGCGATGGGCATGAAGACGACGGGCGAGCTGCTGCCGGCCATCGCGCGGACCATGTTCGCCAGCTCCAGGATCGTGATCGACCGGTCGTTGCCGACGTTCACGATCTCGCCCTCGGCGGAGTCCGACTCGCACAGCAGATGCAACGCGCGCACGGTGTCCTTCACGTCACAGAACGACCGCGTCTGCATCCCGTCGCCGAAGACCGTGACCGGCTCTCCCGCCGCCGCCTGGGCGACGAACCGCGGGACGACCATCCCGTAGACACCGGACTGCCGCGCGCCGATCGTGTTGAACAGCCGGGCGATCGTGACCGGGAGTCCGAGGGACCCGGAGTACGTGATCCCCAGCGCTTCCCCCGCCAGCTTGCTCAGCGCGTAGTTCCACTGGGTCTTCGCGGTGTCGCAGTGGACGAGGAGCGCATCGGCCTCCTCCAGCCGATGGGTCCCGACGGGGCCGTACACCTCCGAGCTGGACGCCAGCAGCACCCGCGGAGCGGATCCGGCCTCGGCCGCGCACCGCAGCACCCGCTCGGTTCCCGCCACGTTGGTGGCCATGACGGCGCCGGGCTCGGAGAGGACCCGGAACATTCCCACGACCGCGGCCATGTGGTAGACACGGTCGACATCCGCGAGGGCGGCGCGAAGCCCTTCCCACGTGAGGATGTCCGCGTCGTCGAAGCGGTACCCCTCCCAGTCGCGGAACAGCTCCACGTTCTCGCGCGAGCCGGTACTGAGGTCGTCCACCACATGGACCTCATCGCCCCGCGCCAAGTGGAACTCGGCCAGATGGGACCCGATGAAACCGGCGCCTCCGGTGATCAGCACGCGCATCGGATCACTCCGCCGCTTCCTCGCCGCGCCACGCGTACACCTGGTACCCGTCGACGATCTTCGGCGTCTCGTGGAATCCCTCCCGGTCGGTGAGGGGCTCCACGACCGTCTTGGCGACCGACACGGTCATCGGCTCGGCGTGCTTCTGCATGTGGCCGGCGATGTCGATGACCCGATCGCTGACCTCCTCCAGCGGCACGTCCTCGTCCATGTAGACATAGCCGGAGTTCACCCCGCAGCGGACGCGGAAGTCGGACTTCATCAGCTTGACCTCGCTGTTGAATCGTTTGAGGCCGCGGATCACGTCCTTTCCGGTCTTGACGGCCGTGTCGATGTTCGAGAAGCAGGTCATGATGCCGTCCGGGGTCCAGGCGACCTTGATCACTCCATTGGCCTTCAGGATCTCATCGACGAACGACTTGTACTGCTTGAAGTCGTACTCGATCGTCTCCTGGTCCTCGCCGATCTTCATCTTGGTGGAATCAACGATGTCGATCGAGAGGAAGGCGAGTTCCCGTCCCATGCCCGAGAGCTTGCGTTTCGTCTCGGCGAAGATCTTGAGCAGCTCCTCGCGGTCTCCCTTGCTCCCTTCCTTGAGCGAGTCGAGCTTGGCGTTCAGCGTGGAAGTCACCGCCGAGTCCTTCGACAGGCCCATGTCCCGCTCCCAGCTCTCCACTGTCCGCCGGAGCCGCAGGTAGTCGGCGCGCGCACCGATCGTGCCTCCGACCCGGGCGGCCACGATCTCGAGCAGGATGAGCCCGGCGATCAGGATCCAGAGGGTGCGGTCCTCACCGGCGATCGTGGTGGGAACCCATTCGCGGACCTTGGTCCCCAGGGTCTCCCTCGCGCTGGCGCCGATCTCGACGGCGCGCTGCACGTACGCGTACTGCTCGGCGTCCTCGACATACTGCAACGGATAGGGCAAGAGGATCAGGATCACCAGGAGCAGCGAGCCGATCGCGACGAGCCGCGCCGCCCACGACGCGATCTGCAGCGGGATCGGGCCCAACCGGGTCCAGCGTGGGTCCTTCTTGGGCATCTGGAAGTCCTCGTAGGAGGCGAGTCTCCGCTTGAGCGGCGGGTCCACCCCCGTCACGAACGCGCCAGGGGGGGACGATACCGGGGAAGCGGGACGAGGCGATCGAACGGACGCCGACTTAGGAACCGTGGAATTTAGCAACTTCTCGCTCCTTTTTTCATCCCCAGGGACGCGCACGCTTCGCGCCCGCACTTCCTGCCGGTTTAGTACGCAAGGGATGTGCCGTCTAGGGGCGAACGACCGAGACCTCTCGCCGCGCCACCGCCGTGCGGCCCCGGGGCCAGCGGAGCTCGAGCTCGAGGACGTACCGGCCGGGGGGCAGGTCGGGCAGCTGGAGGGCCACCGCGCGGGGAGCGACCGTCAGCGGCGGCAGGCTCTCGTGCCAGCGGAGCCGGGCGCCGGGGGGCGCGTCGGCCAGGCGGAGCGCCCGGGCGAGCCGGGCGCCGGGGCCGGCCTCCGCGGCGTGGAGCGCCAGCGACATCGTGACCGGGTCCGCAGGCTCCCCGGGTTCGGGGTAGGCCTCCCAGAAGACCCCCAGCCGTTCGCCCGGGATCACGGTCGCCGTTGGCCGCGTCAGCGGCAGGGCTTCGTCGAGAGATGCAGGGAGCGGGCCGTCGAGGTCGAGGAGGAGGAGATCCGACACGGCCGGCGGATCCGGTCGCGCGGCCGGCAGCTCGAGCCCGGAGCGCCAGCGCCCTCCGATCCCCTCGCCGACGACCTCGACGCCCACGACCGCGCGCGCCCACCGTGCCCGGACCTGGAGCGCCCCGCCTGCCGCGGGGCCGCTCGCGCGCGCGACGCGGAACGGGACGTCGGGGCCGGCGGAGACCAGCAGCGCGGCCTCGGCCGGCGCGACGGTCGCGAGCGAGTCGACGGGCAGCGCCCACCCCGCGACGACGATCGCTTCCGCGCCCCGCCGGAAGGTGGCGATCTGCGGCTCCAGCGACACGAACCGCGACGCGTAGGCGGGGGCGTAGGTCGAGCGTGGGGCCGGGTCGTCGAGCGGCCATTCCCCCGCCCCCGCCACGGCCGGGTCGGCGATCGCCGCCAGGGTCGGCACGAACCGCCTCGCGCCCGGCGGGTCGTGCGCGACGATCCCGGGCCGGCTCCCACCGCCCAGCCGGCCGACGTCCCGGCGGATCCGCTCCCAGCCGACCGGCCAGCCGTAGCGGACCAGGAGCTCGCTCAGGTCGTCGCCCCAGGCGACGTCGTAGGCCGAGGCGGCGCCTTCCTGCAGGCGGTCCCACACGTGGCGCGACAGGTGCTCGGTCCGGCGCTCGTTTCCCGGCACCGACCAGAGCGGATCGGCGGCCCACCAGGCGCGCCGGGCGAACGCCTCGCGGCCGCCCGGGCCGAGGCGTCCCCAGGCCCCGACCGCGCTCCCGTCGAGGACCGGCCCGAGATCGGCCCACCGCTCCCGGATCGCGGCCGGCATCGACGCCAGCGCCCGGTCGAAGGCGCGCTCGGCGGCGGCGAACTCCCCGGCCGCGTGGCGGCCCGCGCCCTCGAGCGCGGCGCACCACCACCCGTCGGCGCCGCACGACGCGGCCACGGCCGCGGCTTCGAGCGGGCGGCCGGCCTCGATCCGGTAGCGCACGCGCTGGCCCAGGATCCAGCCGTCGCCCGGAGCGCGCGCGGCCGCGGCGTCCAGCCGGGCCAGCAGCGTGTCCCGCGCGTCCGGGACCTCGGCGGGCTCGGCCGGAGGCGGCCGCCGCCGCGCGTCGCCTTCGTGCCGATAGCAGAAGCGCCCCACGACCTCGTCGCAGGGCCCCCCGCGCGGCTCGTGTGACCATGGCAGGCGCGCCACGCGGAACCGCTCGAACTCCGCCTGCGCGGCCCGCGCGTCCACCTCCTGCCCCCGCGCCACCCCCGGGACGAGCGCCAGGGCGGCCGCGAGCGCCAGCGCGCGGGTCGGCTTGAGGTCCGCGCTCCCGGGGGATACCTTCCGACCCACTCGACGACTCCTCGTTTCACGACCGGGGTGTCGCGGCGCCAGGGAGCGATCCCGCGCCGCGGCTGAGAGCATACCCGCAGAACCTGATCCGGTTCATACCGGCGAAGGGAGGCCCGCCGTGATCTCTCCCCGCTCCGACGTCTACGCCGACGAGCGCTCGTCCACCACGCTCACCCTCGGTCCGATCCCGGGATCGCGCAAAGTCCACGTGAAGGGGAGCCGCCCGGATCTCCGCGTGCCCATGCGCGCGATCGCCCAGTCGGACACCCAGGGAGAGAGCGGCCGGGAGCCGAACCCCGAGATCTTCGTGTACGACACCTCGGGCCCGTACACGGATCCGGACGCCGTGATCGACCCGCGGCGCGGGCTTCCCCCCCTCCGCGCTGCCTGGATCGAGGAGCGGGACGACACGGAGGCGCTCGAAAGGCGCGCCTCCGCCGGCCGGCCGCCACGCCGCGCGCGGCCGGGGCGGACGGTGACCCAGATGCACTACGCGCGGCGGGGGATCGTGACGCCGGAGATGGAGTTCGTGGCGATCCGCGAGAACCAGCGCCGTGAGGCGCTCGCCGATCGCGACCTGCTCGCCCGGCATCCGGGGGAGTCGTTCGGGGCCGCGATCCCCCACCACATCACCCCCGAGTTCGTGCGCGACGAGGTCGCGCGCGGACGCGCGATCCTGCCGGCGAACGTCAACCACCCCGAGCTCGAGCCGATGGCCATCGGGCGGAACTTCCTCGTCAAGATCAACGCCAACATCGGGAACTCCGCGGTCGTCGCGTCGATCGAGGACGAGGTCGAGAAGATGGTGTGGGCGACCCGCTGGGGCGCGGACACGCTGATGGACCTCTCGACCGGAACCGACATCCACGAGACCCGGGAGTGGATCCTGCGGAACTGTCCGGTGCCGGTAGGCACGGTCCCGATCTACCAGGCGCTCGAGAAGGCGGGAGGCAAGGCCGAGGAGCTGTCCTGGGAGATCTTCCGCGACACGCTGGTCGAGCAGGCCGAGCAGGGCGTCGACTACTTCACCATCCACGCCGGCGTGCTGCTGCGGTACGTCCCGCTCACCGCGAACCGCGTGACCGGCATCGTCTCGCGCGGCGGCTCGATCCTCGCCAAGTGGTGCCTCGCCCATCACGAGGAGAACTTCCTCTACACCCGATGGGACGAGATCTGCGAGATCATGGCGGCCTACGACGTGTCGTTCTCGATCGGCGACGGGCTGCGGCCCGGGTCGATCGCCGACGCGAACGACGCCGCCCAGTTCGCCGAGTTGGAGACCCAGGGGGAGCTGACCCGCCGCGCCTGGGAGCGGGACGTCCAGGTGATGAACGAGGGACCCGGCCACATCCCGATGCACATGATCAAGGAGAACATGGACAAGCAGCTGGAATGGTGCGACGAGGCGCCGTTCTACACGCTGGGTCCGCTGACGACCGACGTCGCGCCCGGCTACGATCACATCACCAGCGCGATCGGCGCGGCGATGATCGGCTGGTACGGCTGCGCCATGCTCTGCTACGTGACCCCCAAGGAACACCTCGGTCTGCCCGACAGGGACGACGTCCGCGAAGGCGTGATCGCCTACCGGATCGCGGCCCACGCCGCCGACCTCGCCAAGGGCCATCCCGGTGCCCAAATCCGCGACAACGCGCTCTCCAGGGCGCGCTTCGAGTTCCGGTGGCGGGACCAGTTCGCGCTCTCGCTCGACCCCGAGCGCGCGCGCGAGTATCACGACGAGACGCTCCCCGCCGAGGGCGCCAAGGTGGCCCACTTCTGCTCGATGTGCGGCCCGAAGTTCTGCTCGATGAAGATCACCCAGGACGTGCGGGACTACGCCCGGGCCCAGGGCCTCGACGACGCCGCGGCGATCGAGGCGGGCCTCGCCGACAAGGCGGAGGAGTTCGAGGAGTCGGGCGGGGAGATCTACCGGCCCGCGTGAGGCGAACGGGCCGGCGCTCGGCCCCGAACCGAAAGGAGGTCCCATGACGGAGCGGAAGACGGCCGACGAGCGGCGGCTGATCGACGAGCTCAGGGAGCTGGGCCGTCAGGTCGGCGAGACGCTCGAGGCCACGTGGAACAGCGAGGAGCGGAAGGAGGCTGAGCGGGAGATCCGGGCCGGGGCGAGGGCGTTCGCGGAGGAGGTCGAGCGCGCCTGGGGGCGGGCGCGGGCCACCCGGCCGGCCGACCTCGGGCCTAGGGCCCGCCGGTCGGCGGTCGACGGGCTGCGCTGGATGAGCGCCGAGCTCGCGGATCTCGCCGACCGCTTCACCCCGGCGGGCAAGGAAGACGACCCGGACGACGACGACGCCTAGCGCCGTGGGCTTCTCCCGCGCGGAGCTCGAGGCCGTCCGCGGCCGCGCGGTGCCGGACCTCCTCCCCGACGACCCCGCCGCCGACCTGCGGCTCCTGTTCGTGGGGATCAACCCCGGTCTCTGGACCGCCGCCGTCCAAGCGCACTTCGCCCATCCCGGGAACCGTTTCTACAAGGCTCTCGCGACCGCGGGGATCACGCCGCGCGCGCTCGACGTGCGCGACGGCTTCGACGTGGCCTCGCGGAGGGCGCTGGTCGGCCGCGGCATCGGGATCACGAATCTCGTGAACCGCGCCACGGCCCGCGCGGACGAGCTCGCCATCGACGAGCTGCGCCGCGGCGCCGGTGAGCTGGCCGCGAAGGTGGAGGCGTGGCGTCCCGCCGTCGTGGCGGTGGTCGGGATCGGGGCATACCGGACCGGCTTCGGGCAGCCCCGTGCGACGGTGGGGCGCCAGCAGACAGATCTGGCGGGAGCCGAGCTCTGGGCGCTGCCGAACCCGAGCGGCCTGAACGCCCACTACGGGGTCGACGCCCTGGCCCGGCTCTACCGCGACGCGGCCGAAGCGGCGGGGATCGAGGTCTCCCTCAGGGGCCGGTAGGGGTCACGGCGGGGATGCGTCGAGCTCAGCGGACGGGTCGGCGGGCCGAGCCCTCAGGCGTCCGCCGCCGGCCCTCCGGGAACCTCGAGCGCGTCGAGCACGGCTGCGTGGAGCGGCCCGTTCGTCGACAGCGCGCTCCCTCCCGCCGGCAGCCGCTCGCCGGTCAGCGTGGTGAACCGGCCGCCGGCCTCCTCGACGATCGGCAAGAGCG